>DQHR01000176.1 GCA_003531155.1 Bacteroidales bacterium
ACAAGAGCACGTGCAATTGCAACCCGTTGTTGCTGCCCGCCTGATAGCTGATTGGGCGTGTGCTCCATTCTGTCTGCTAGCCCAACTGCCTCCAGAGCTTTTATCGCTCTCATCTTTCTATCTTTTGATGATATTTTTGAGTTGTAAAGCAGAGGGAGTTCAACGTTCTCAAGCGCCGAAGTTCTTGGAAGCAGATTAAATGACTGGAAAACAAAGCCAATTTTATGATTTCTTAATCGGGCTAAGTCATTTTTTGTTAGTGATGCTATCGAAACGTTATCAAGCAGATATTCCCCGTCAGTAGGTCGGTCTAAACACCCAAGAATATTAAGCATTGTTGTTTTACCCGATCCGCTAGCCCCCATGATAGTCAGAAATTCTCCTTGTTTTACGTCGAATGATACTCCTTTAAGAGCCCTTACCGTTTCACTTCCGACTGTAAAGTTTCGTTTGAGATTTTCTATATGTATAATTGTTTGTTCCATGTCCTTATTATTTTAACGACCACCACTTCTTCTTGGCATTTGTGGCATAAATGGACTCTTTGCTTCCGTTGTCTTTACATTTTTTTGAACTTTGGTTGATGCTATCACAATTGAATCTCCCTCTTTAAGCCCTCTTTGTATCTCTACCATTGTGCCATTCTCCATGCCAGTTCTTACCATTCTTTGTATTAAAGTATCGCCAGATATAATCCAAACAGATTCAAGACTTTTCTTCATTTGTTTAAAACGCTCAGCGTTAGCTCCATTTTGAGAAAACGTGCCTGCCTCACTTCTACTTCTCATATTTTGTGAATTTCCTTGTGACATTCTTTGTGTGGGTTCTTGATTCATAGCAGAGCCCATATTTCTTCGCCTCATAGTAGTATCCCTTACAAAATTTTTAACTATGTATTGCGATGATGCATCTGCATCGGGAGTGAATCTAAGCGCTTTTGCAGGAACAAGCACTACATCATCGACATTTTTAGTTATAATGCTAACGCTGGCTGTAAGCCCTGGCATTAGTTTTAGCTCAGGATTTGGAGCCTCAATAATTACCTGATAGGTAACAACGTTTGCGGAAACTGTTGGGTTAAGCCTGATTTGTGTGACTTTCCCTTCAAAATTGTCATCAGGAAAAGCATCAACTGAAAAAGTCACCTTTTGATCGAGTTTTACTTGTCCTATATCTGCCTCATCTACATTAGCTTGCACCTTCATCTTTGTCAAATCTTTAGCTATAGAGAAAAGGGTTGGCGTACTAAAGCTCGCGGCCACGGTTTGCCCTTCTTCAACATTTCTTGCCAGTATGACTCCATCTATTGGAGAGTAAATTGATGCATACGAAAGATTGACATCAGCCTGTTCAAGCGCAGATTTTAAACGATCAACACTTGTTTTTGCGCTGTTATATTTATACTGGGCTGATTCGAAATCTACTTCGCTAACCATTGATGTTTCGTATAATTTTTTTGCTCTATTCAGATTTTGTTCCTGATAGGTTAGCTCGTTTTGAGCCGACGCCAGATCGGCCTGAGCTTGAATAACCCTCGCTTTTAAAGTTGATTTATCGAGTTCGGCCAAAAGTTGACCTCTTTTTACTGAAGAGTTAAAATCCACATAAATTTTATTTATTACACCTGACACCTGTGTACCAACATCAACTTTATCGATAGGAGCAACAGTTCCTGTTGCAGTAACAGTGTTAATAATGCTACCTTTTGATGCTATTGCCGATTCGAATTTTATTATCTGTTTACTCTCCTTGGAGAGAATAAATAATGTTGCTATTGCTATAATCCCTACTATTAAGGCTACTATAACTGTTTTCTTTTTTTTCATGATTATCATATTATTAATCCTAATTAAAGCGAGATTGATTTACCTAAATAAAAATCAAGTATTTTACGGTTGAGAATTGCTGAATACTTTGCTTGAATTAGCTCCTTATTAGCGTTAAGCAGAGTATTTTTTACTTTGAGAAGATCTACTGCGTTTATCATTCCTAAATTAAATTGTGTTTCGGATATTTTGTAGCTTTCATCTGCGCTAGAATACTGAACTATGGCTGCATCATATCGACTTTTACCAGCAATTGTATTTTGATAAACATTTTCAACATTTTGTAATAAGTTTTTCTTTGTTTCCTGCATAGAAAGATCTGCCTGCTTAAGCGTTATTTTTGATTTTTGAACTGAAGTGCTGGTTGCATATTTGTTGAAAATTGGAATCGATAGCGACAGACCAATTCTTTGCATCTGGTTATCTGATAGTTGTGTTCCAAAACTGTTCGTTTTTTGATTCGAGAAATCAGTTGAATAGTTAGCATTCATGCTTAGTGTTGGCATGTATCCTGCTTTTGCAATTTTTACATTAATTTCAGCAACTGTTTGGTCCAATTGGCTAAGTTTTATATCGGGCATTACTGATAAAGAAGTATTAAAGGCTTCGTTAATTGTGGGTAATGAGCTAAATTCTTTATTAAAATTAATTTCGGGAAACATAACTTTGAAAGTATCAATAACAGGAATCTCAAGCAATTGCTTTAAGTTGGTAGTATTTGAAATTAAAGTGTTTTGGGCTGTTACTAATGAGTACTGGTCGCTTGCATACTGCGCTTCAAGTTGAGCTAAATCTGCTCGAGCAATAGATCCTGCTTTAATAAGTTCACGCGCACGTTCGACTTGTTTTAATGAGGTTGACAGAATTTCCTTGTTATAATCAACCGATTCTTTTGCATAAAGAACATTCAGGTATGCTTGGGTAATTGAAAGGATTATATTGTTCTTGGTTATTTCAACATCAAGATTCGCAATATCCACATTAATTTGACTCTGTTTAATGGTATTTGAGATAATGCCTCCATTATATATTAAAAGACTTGATGAGATAGATGCTGAAGTTCCACTATTCAAATCCCAAGATCCACTTGTTACAGCACTTTGAGTTTTTGAATTTGTGAACGATTCAGAAATTGATGCGCTTAAATTTGGTAATCGTTGTGATTTTGATTTTAGATAATCGGCTTCACTGCTAAGTACGGCTAGTTTCTTTTTGTTAACCTGTATATTATGCTCAAGTGCATAGTTAAGGCACTGGTTTAAATCCCACTCCTGAGAGGTATTCTCTTGTGCAACTGACGATTTAGTTGCCAAAATTGAGAGAATAATGGGAAGTCCAGTTCTAAATAAAATTACTTTTATATTCATGGTTTAAATAATTTTAGTACAAATATCAGAATGCAGAAATCCGATTTAAAATAAAATAGAAGTAAAGCCTTATATTATGGATAAATAGGGTGGTTTAATCGACAAAGCACCTGCAGTATAAAAAATTGCAGGTGCTTATTAACCTTAAAACGAAAAAAAAGAAAACAGATTGATGATTATTGAGTTGGGTTGTTTTTTATGTTGATAATTTCAAAGATTTACTATTGGTGAACTTCAACATAAACCGTATCTGAGTTTATACCTGTAAAAATTCCAAGTCCGCCAGAAACATTAGTTGATGGCGTTTGTATGTTTAGTGATGATGTTCCATTATCATCATAAAGGGATACATACTCGGCATTGATATTAAAAACAATTATTTGATGCGTTCCATAGTAGTTAAAACTTCTCATGTTTAATTCGTAATTATCTGATTGCATAGGCTTGTTTCTAAAAATCTTTTTTAGCTCAAAGCGTGTTGTATCAAAAATTGCAGTTGGATTACTTTCAATATTCTTAACAACAACTAAACAATATTTATTATCAGGATTTGACCAGTTTAGTTTGATTGGATCTGGAAATGATGGAGGCTCTCCAGAAAATGGCGAAAAAGATGGAATGGCAAATGAAGTTGCTGAAGCCGTGAAATTATCAGGTTTTGATGGAACGATAGTCTCAGCTTTGACTAATTTTTTATTATAGTAAAACTTAATGCTGTATCTCTCATTCTCAAAAATGGTAAGAGAATTACTTTCATAAACGCCGCTTCCCTTATCAACCATAAGTTCAGAAAAATCATTATTTGTGAGCATAATTTCTAAACCGTCAATTGGCTGTAAAACGCTATCGTTCGATTCGTAAGCAAGTTCTTTCGTAACCTTAATGGTTGCTTTATGGTTAGGCTGTAAATAACCTTCAACCACTACTTTATTGGAGTTAGTCTGTTGCTCTTCTACCTTTTCGCAAGCGATAAAAAGAAGCAATTGCAGGGATAGTGCAAGAACTATTGTTTTTCTATTTGTTTTCATAGCAATTCAGGTTATCGAAACTTAATGTTGAGGCTTATATTCGGTGTAATTCCTAGAAAATTTACAGGGGTCTTTATAATCTGGTTCTCAATAATTTGATATTCGTTATACCAAACATTTTTTCTATTATAGAGGTTGAAAACCGAGAAACTTAAGCTACAAGGCGAGGTTTTTGCAATCTTAAAATTATATGTTGCTGACGCATCTAAACGATGGTAGTTGGGTAACCTTACGCCATTTTTAACTGTAACATTGATATAATCGCTTGTAGTTCCATCCAAAAGAGTAATTTGGTATCCTCCCTCCGGGGCAGTGTAAGGTTTGCCAGTTGCGTAAATCCAGGTTATTGAGAAATCCCAATTTCTCCATTTATAGGAGTTAACAAGTTTTAGCTCGTGCGTTACATCGTTTGAGGCATAGTAGTAGTAATTCCCATAGTTGTTGTATTTATTGATAACTCTACCTATAGTATATCCTACCCAACCAGTATAGTTACCATATTTTTTTTGAAAAAGGAAATCAATGCCTTGCGCAGTTCCTTTGCCAATTTGATAATTCTCTTCATATGATACATTTCCAGGGCTAGTTTGAAACCTAAGGGAGTATTCCGATAGGTTACTTAGCGTTTTGTAATATCCTTCAATATCTATAAGATAATCCTTTGTTTCGTATGAGAAACCTAGAATATAATGGTTTGCTGAGCTGACAGGTAATTTTTCGCCATCGGCTAAGGCCCAAAAATCTCTGCTTCCCTGCATAATATCCTCCCGAACAACCCGCTTAGCAAACTGATAGTACTTACCAACTGACGCTTTTAGTTTAATTTTTTGATTGATTTGATATGAGGTGTTGAATCGAGGCTCGATGTAGCTTTTCTTTGTTCCTGTAAAATAGTTATATCTTAAACCGGCTGTAAAATTCAGTTTTTCATCAAGTAGAGTTAATTTATCTTGAAGATATGTTGAAAAAGTTAACCCCTTAGTTTTTCGATCAATTATTTTAAGGGTATCATTTTGAGCGTAGCTGTATTTTATATCATTAATAACAGATTGAGTTCCAAACTCGAGTTTTTGTTTACTTGTGAGTTTATATTCAAAATCGTTTTTAATAGTAAAATCAAGAAGGTTGTTATTTTCAAAAACTCCCTGACTTATGGATTTGGTATTTCCTTCACTGTCGGTAAAGCTACCGCCAGTTGATCTTTCTCGTTTACTAAAATAATTTGAAAAGCTGAAAAGAGCATTATTATAAAACTTATTTGTCCAACTTTTCGACCATTTAATGGAAGAGCCAGTATTTCCCCAATATGTAAAATCTGTCGAGTTGATATTCATGCTTCTAGGACCCATACCGCCTCCACCACCAAATCCTCCACCACGCATATGTGGGCTAAAAGAGTTGTCCAGATTATCCGCTCCATTATAGAAACTTAGGGTAAGGTTTTCTTTTTCGCTTATCCTTTTTGTGAACTTTGTATTAAAGTCATAAAAATAGGATTTTATTGTATTGTCCTCTTCCCGTTTAGGCATTCCATCGGGCGTTGAACTTGTAGACTGGGAGCTGAACTGATTAAAAATCTTATTATACACAGGACTTTCCCAGCTACGGCGATATGATACAATTATTGATGATTTCTCACCAATTGGAGACTCGGTAAACCCATTAAAAGACAACATTCCAATGTCTACACTTGCATTAAATCTTTTACGATCACCCTCTTTGCCCGTAATCTCAACAACGCTCGATATCCTCCCTCCAAACTTTGCATCAAATCCACCTTTATAAAGCTGCACATCTTTAATTGCGCTCGAATTAAATGAGCTGAAAAAACCAAACAGGTGTTCAACGTTATAAACTGTAAAGCCATCGTAGAGTACTAGTGATTGATCTGGAGTCCCCCCACGAACATATAAACCCGATGAATTCTCATTTGCAGCACTAATGCCTGGCATAAGCTGAAATGATCTTAGTATATCCTTTTCGCCAAGATTAGGAAGTGTGTTAAGTTTAAGGGGCGTAAGCTTTATCATGCTTGTTTTTTCATTTGCTTCCAGAATATCCTGTTTTTCACCAGTAATCACAATTTCTTCTAACTCCTGTGATGAAGTTATAAGTTCAATTATTAAATTACTAGTTGAGGATTGGGGTGATAAATAAAGAATTTGTTTATCGTAACCAATGTAGCTGCACTCAAGAGAAACTGTATCGTTTGGGACATTAAGAATTGTAAAATGACCATCTACATTAGATGCTGTTCCAATGGCTGTTCCTTTAACTGTTAAGTTTACAAAAGGTAGTGTTTCACGTGTTGCTTTATCTATGATTTTCCCTGTTAGAGTTAGGTTGTATCTTGTAGGTTTACCGTTATACTTTTTCTTATCATCAAGGTTTTTTAGATCTGGGTTTTCCCATCGCTCGATAATATGAATTACATTGTTTTTGTCGACAAAATATTTGAGTTTATAGGTTTTACAGATATTATCAAGAAATACGCTTAGTTCTAAATTCATTGGCCGTTCTTTGATGCTCAGCGAATTTCCGAGATCATTGTTGATGTCGAATTTTACTCCGTATTTCTGGTTTATTCGGCTGAGTACATCGTTTAAATTACCAAAAAACAACCCATCAATGGGTGTTTTTAGCGGCGATTGACCAAATAGACCAAGAGTCAGAAACATAAAGATAACTAAAAGTGATCTTTTCATTTGTAGAGAATTATTTGAAAACCAATATTTTTCAAATATCACTCTTAGGCTTGGAGGTTTTAAATTTTTTAGATAGTGATTGAAACTTTATCGACGGTTTTTCAGATTTTATCTACCAAAGTTTTTTATTTGGCGGACAGCAAATTTCTACTGTTAGCATAAATAAAACGATGTTTTATCAACTTATATAAGCAGAATAACTCATTTCACAGGATCATTTTACTCAAGAAAATTTAAAAGGATTATATTTGTTTAACCTTGGTATTAAATTGTCTAATCACATAAAACATACGTTATGAAAACACGATTACTTCTTATTGTTGGAGCAATAATTCTGTTTTCGAATTTTGCATTGGCTCAGTACACAGATGTTGTTATTCCTGAAAACAATAAAGCTGCAGCTGATATAAACAACACAACAACAACAATTACTGAGACTTATACAAATCAATCGGATCTGTTTTTGAATAGTAAGAACGAATTAAATACATTTAATTCATCCGCTTCGGTTGGTACTTCTCTTTTGCTAAGCAAGTACGTATCTGTTTATAACGTTCCTATTGGGTATTCATTTAGGTCAAAGTTATTTTTCAGGAACAATAATGATGTATATGAAAATCTTTCATTCAAAGTCGTGATCCCTATAATACAAAAGAAATATGAAGCGTTTGATATGGTTGCAGGTGAAGAAGCGGAGTATAAAACCACTGGGCTAGGGGATGTTATAGTAAAAGCCAACTATAATATGATAAAGAATAGTATGATCTTTTCATTCGGAGTTAGAGCAAAGCTGGCAACTGGCAAAACAAAAAATATGGTAAGGGATCATGATGTACCTTTAGGAACTGGAAGTACAGATATAGATTTATCTTTGTTTTTTTCAAAAAATTTTGGAAGCAAGTTTAGTGCACATTCGTCATTTGAGTATGAGTTAAAAACTGATTTTGAAAAAGATGGGATCACCTATGAATATGGCAATAAGATGAATGCTTTAGTTGGGGGTGATTATCTTTTTAAGTTCGCTAAACTTGGAGTTGAATTGTCATTTACTTCTTCTGAAAATACTAAAGCAGATTTTGCTGGATTTTCATCTGAAATACCAGGTATAACAGCAATGGATGCGATTCCATACGTTAAAGTAAATTTGACAGAGACTATGGATGCTAAGTTCTTTGGATTGGTTCCGGTTATTTCTAAATGGAAGAGTATCGATGGTCTAACAGGAATACCTGATCCAGATAGGAAAGTAAGAATCGGGTTCATGTTCTCATACAGATTTGTTAAAAAATCCGAGTAGAAATAGATTCTCACTTTTGTAAGTCTCTATGGAGTACGAGTTTTCTCGTACTTTTTTTATTGTACATGATTTAGTTTCCTTATATTCGGCGGTAAATATTTAAATTATTAGAATATAACTATGCTTGGTGGAATTGTAAAATATCTGCAAAAAGGCAATAAGGATGTTGTGATATCCTATAAATTGCTACGCAGGCTAATAGGCTTTTTGGGAATTTTATTGCCCTTAATCTGTATATCATTTGGATGGTTTTTTGGAGATTATTCTATTCAGCAATCCATCAGTATTTATTACTATACCAACGTAAGAGATTTTTTGGTTGGAGTTCTTTTTGTTATGTCGCTGTTCCTGATGACTTATAAAGGTGCATACCGAATCGATAACTGGATTACGACAATTACAGGCATAGCAGGACTTTGCATAGCTGTTTTTCCTTGTTATAACCACAAGTATGAGACAATTCGAGTTGGTCTTTTTCAGCTTTATCCCGAAGTATCCAATTATTTTCATCTCTCGGCAGCAGCACTTTTCTTTTTACTCTTAGCAATAAACTCTATTTTCTTATTTACCCGTAAAGTGGGTGTTACTACTAAACAAAAGCTTAAAAGGAACGTTGTTTACATTACTTGTGGCATTATAATTCTAATTAGTTTTTTAGGATTAGTAATAAGCATGTTTGTTTTTTCATACGAACAACGATTCGAGAATAAGATTGTTTTATTGTTCGAAGCAATTGCACTATTGGCATTTGGTATATCGTGGTTGGTTAAGGGACAAACAATTATTCCAGATAGATAAGTCTTATTATTAAAAACTGGCGATGAAGTAAATACTTTTTGAAATCTTGAGGACAAAGCCAAAAATGTCTTAATTGTTGATTAAACCTTTTATTCAGTCACTTTATCATAAAAGTACTGACAAAAGAATATCAGTAGTTGATCTATAATTGATGTAGAGGCAACTTAATACATTGGCTAAATCTTGCAAGAAGAGATTGTTATAGGTTGATTTTGCAAAGCAGAATGAAACTCAAAATGTAAATATGAAAAACCAATGACAATGTTCTCATAATGGTAGTATTGAAAATATTTTGGTATTTAGATTGACTTATCTAATTGATAGCGGAACCGTAAACAAGAAATTTGAGATATTAAAAAATGTGTAAACATTCATGACCTACATTGAAGGGAAAAGCAAAAAAATGAAGTAGTTCCAAATATTTCAATTTTCATCAAACATATTTTATAACATATTTAAAAGGGCAAAAGAAAAGAACTTCCACCAAGGTTATCCGTATTATAGCATTATCGTTCTGGTTTAAAATAAAATGAGACGCCGTAAAACTCAAAATATCATTTTTTCGTACCTGCTTTTAACGCTTTTCTTTTTTGCTATAATTACATTCATAGCTTTTTATCTAAATAACCAAAAGAAAAAAATATTCTTGCAGTCCAACGTTAGTCAAATTGAAAAGTCAATTAACGCAGCTATTTCTTTTGAAGAGACAAGGATAAGTCAAGTTGTATTTGACTATACCTTTTGGGATGAAATGGTAGATTGTATTGAAAAAAGAAACTACAGATGGGCACATGAGATAATTGATCCTGCAATTATTACATATGGTGTTTCTTCTATTAGCCTTTTTGATATTAATGGTAATAAGGTTTATACAAAGAACAATGCCAATTCAGCTATTTTAGATAAGTACAGATATAGCAAGAATATCATTGATTCGCTTAGAACCTCGAAATTTATTCATTTCTATGATTTAACACCACTTGGGATTATTGATGTTTACGGAGCAACTGTTCACAACACAAATGATCCACAACGGAAAACATTGCCAAAGGGTTTCCTTTTTATGGCAAAAGTGATTGACAATAAATATATTAATGATTTGTCAACGTTGACATCAACTAGAGTAAACCTTGTAAGTGATACGCTATCTGTCCAAGAAACAAAGCATACTGTAAAAATTTTCAAACCTATTAAGATTGTAAGTCTAAAGTTATACAGGTACCTGTATTTTGAAAAGGAGCTTCCATTTATTAAGCAATTCGACAGATTTTCAGTTGAATTCATTGGGTTATTCTTTTTGGCAATGATTGGTTTTATATTTGTATTCTTATACCTTACTACATATTGGATTAATAGGCCATTAAAGATTGTTGAAGAGGCATTAGAATCAGACGATGTACAAAAAATCAAAAGGTTAGACCGATTTGGACGAGAGTTTGATAAGATAGGAAGGTTAATCTTTCTTTATATCTCGCAAAAAACTTCCCTCGAAGAGCTCAAAAATAAAGCACAAGAGTCTGATAGACTTAAATCGGCATTTATGGCGAATATGTCGCACGAAATAAGAACTCCTCTTAACGGAATAGTTGGATTTTCAGAACTGTTGTGTAATACAAATACTACCGATGAGTCATCTGAAAATTATCGAAAGATAATAAGAAAGTGCTCCAATGACTTGATGAGACTAATAGGCGACATTCTTGACTATTCAAAAATTGAATCGGGGCAACTTGTTATAACCAAAGAGCATTTTAGCGCAGAAGCATTGTTCACAGAACTGTCAAATCATTACGAGCAAAAGANNGACAGAAATACTAATGCAAAAGGGTGTTCAGTTAATATTTAAGAAAACAGGTGGGGAAATTGTGCTGAATAGCGATAAACAGAGGGTCAAACAAATTCTTACAAACCTCATAAGTAATTCAATGAAATTTACTGAGAATGGAGTAATTGAAGTTGATTTTTATGTTGATGGTAAGAACGTTATCTTTACAGTAATGGATACTGGTATTGGAATTTCTGAAGAGGTACAACAAGTAATTTTTGAACGATTTTGGCAAGCAGCTCAACCCAAAACCAGTAAATTATATGGTGGCACAGGATTGGGCCTAGCCTTAAGCAAAGGATTGGTTGACCTACTCAATGGAAAAATAAGCGTTAAATCAAAGTTAGGATATGGCTCGATTTTCACAGTTGAGATACCTCTTTCCTAAGAGGAATCTATTTTGGAAGAGAATTAACGCAGCATCCAGTAATTTCAATTATGCAGAATTTCGTGCAGCATTTATAATTCCAAACGAACACTGAACTACAACATCCGCGTAAAGTTGTGCTGTCCCATCATCCTTCCCAATAAATTCATTATATTGGCTTAAGGCGTATTGTTGAATTACAATTAAAGGTTTTATAATATTCTCCCTTAAACGAACCGAAAGAAGATCCTTAGGATTTTTTTCCATAAGAATTTTTGAACCTGAAGATCTTAGCAGAAGCTCAATAGATCTAACGTACTCTTCAAAAAGAGCATTCCAAATTTCTTTAAATTGCTCATCGTACCTTACAAATGAGGTTAGTTCAAAATTGGTTTTTTCTAAAACCATTTGACTGTTTTCAACAAGGGTTCTAAAAAAACGACTTTTTGTATACAGATCCTCAATTTTGTTTTCACCAAAATCTTCAAATGCTTTTTCCAACGCAAAACCAAACCCATAATAACCAGGGATATTCTGCTTATTTTGGCTCCACGAACCAACAAAAGGGATGGCTCTTAGGTTATCGAGTTGAAGAGTTCCTCCCTGATTCCTTTTATCGGGACGACTTCCAATATTCGTTTTCCCAAAAAAGTTTAGCGGAGAATATTTTTGCATATAGGGAATAAAATCGGGACGATTTTTTAGTTCAGCATAATGGATTTTGCTGTTTTCCATCAACTTATCCATAATTTTAAGATGTAATTCTGGAAACTCAGCATGATAAGCGGTATTGTGCTTATTTTTGATTGCAGCGCTAATTAGCTGCTCCATATTATATTTTGCAGAAATAGGCGTGCCATAATTTGAGCTAATTGTCTGCCCCTGAATGGTTAGTTGAATCTCCTTGTTTGCCACATTTAACGCCTGTGCCGCATAGTACTGATGCGTTTTTCCTCCACCACGAGCAGCGGGACCTCCTCTGCCATCGAAAAATATGACCTGAACTCCATATTTTTCGGATATTTTACTTAATCTTTCTTTTGCTCGGTAAATTGACCAGTTGGCTGCAAAATAGCCTCCATCCTTTGTTCCATCGGAGAAACCAAGCATAATTGTCTGCCTATTGCCACGTTTTTTTAAATGCTCTTTATAAGTTGAATTATTGTAAAGTGTTTCTATAATCGCAGCGCAATTTTCGAGGTCAGTAATAGTTTCGAAAAGTGGAATAAAATCCATACTCAAATCATCCTTGCTCCAGCCATTGCAAAGGAAAAGTTTGTAAAGCAAAATAATATCGGATGCCCTGCCACAGTTGGAAATGATAAACCTGTTGCAACCTCTTTCCCCATTGGTTTTCTGAATTTTTCTAATTCCTGAAATAGTAGTGCATGTATCCGTATGAATATCAGAATCACTTGCTAGTACAGCATTTGAAGAATTAAATGCAAGTATCCAATTCAAACGTTCTGCATCGTTATGATACAGATCATCTATGTATTCACTATTTGTTACTAACGAAAAAACATTTCTTAGCACCCTTGAATCTTGCCTAATATCAATAGTTGCAAAATGAGCACCAAAAATTAGTATTGTATTTATAAGATTTTGTACTTCGTCGCGATACAGCCCTTGGAATTGGCTATCAATAAGTGTTTTTATTAGTTTTAGATTTAAAACTACTTCATCAGGGTTAAGAATTTTTCTATCATTTAAACAGTCTATGAGATATTGTTCAACCTTAACAAGGTTATCAAACGCATTATCGAATGAAATATGCCGTTTTATTATCCTTATTTCCTGATAGTATTTTCTGATAATCGATTTCCTAAGCAGTTCTGCTACTTTTTCGGTTACTTCAGCGGTAACATTTGGATTCCCATCTCGATCGCCACCTGGCCAAAACCCGAGTTCAATAAGATTTTCATTTAAAATGCCTTCTGAAGGAAGAACCGAAAAAATCTCTTTTTGTATGGCAAGAATCGCCTTAAAGAAGATATTCTCGAGATACCAGATGAGGCTATTAGCTTCATCTACAGGTGATGGTTTTTTATCCTTGAAGAACGATGTAAATGCCAATTGCTGTAATAGTTTCCCGATGGTTTCAATATCGTTATTACGTATAGCCTCTTCTAAATCAGTAATAATTGCCAGTATAGTACCTGGGTAGAATTGTGTTGGGTGGGCTGTTAGAACCAGTTTAATTTTTAGTTCCGAAACTGTCTTAATCAACTCCTGTTCAGGAACTTTTGTTAAATAATCTTTTAGAACGTAAAGGATGGAGTTTGAACTATTCAAGTCGTTAATCTTACCAAATGCAGAATCCTCAACAGCATCAAAAATAACAACCTGTCGCTCGGTTAACCTGATAAAATCTTTTAGTAAGTCTGTAAAGTTTGAATCATTTTGAGAATAATTCAATTTACTGCAATATTCAGCAATTATTTCCCTTGGCGATAGTGAGCGTTTTAATCCATCATCAACGGTTTTGATGAATTGCTGAAGATGATTGCCGGTATTCCTATTTATTGGAAGACCTAGAAAAATGCTGTTGTAGATTTCGAACTTTTGAATAACTGCTTTTTCGAAATTCTCGATTTGGTATTTTGTGTTCATGGCAAAATTTAGAGGTTTAGTTTGATCTTATTGCCATGGCGCAAATTAGTAAAAATACTAATGGAATAAAGTACTACTAATTCAAAATCACTAAGTAATTTATTTTTACAGATTCTCAATAAAATATGAGGGGACAAGAAACTACAACTTAGTATTAGCCTTCTTTAATACCAAGTTCTATTGATAGCCAAATTGGCAGCAGATACTTTTGTTGTTCATAACCTTAAACCTTTACTTATATGAATAAATTATTTAGCGCAATCACAGCATTTGTTTTTCTTTCTGTATTATCACTTAATGTGTTTTCTCAGGATGAATCACCCGTTCAGCTAGGTGCAGATGTTATGAGTCGTTATATCTGGAGGGGAGTAAGCCTTGGTGGGAGCAGTCCAAGCATTCAACCTTGGTTAAAATATAACATGTCAAGCAAGGACTCATCTCATGTTTTAACTGTAGGCGCTTGGGGAGCGTATACTTTTTCTGAAACCTCAAACCAAGAGGTAGATCTTTATTTTACCTACACCTATAAAAGCGTAATTAGCTTTACTGTTACGGATTATTTCTTCCCCGAGTATTATGATACAAAAGCCCGTTCTAGGTATTTCAATTACGATAAAGACAGTACTTGTCATGTTTTTGAAGGAATTATCAGTTTTAATGGAACCGAAAAAATCCCATTCACCCTTCTTTTTGCCATGAATTTTTACGGCAATGATGCTCGGAAAATCAACGATGATGGTAGTTCTGATAAAATATTTATGACCAAATATGTTGAACTAGGGTATAAGAAAAATATTAAAGGGGTTGATTTTAACGCATTCGTTGGTGCAGCACTCGATAAACCTAATAAGGATAGAGGTGAATTAGGATTTTATGGGAATAAAACTTCAGGAATCATAAACCTAGGAGTTAAGGTTTCAAAATCTATTCAAATATCCGACAAATACGCTTTACCAGTTCAGGCTTCAATTATTACAAATCCTGAAGCAGAGAATATATTTATGGTTTTTGGCATTTCATTCTAATTACTTACAACTAAATCAGTATTACTATGTTAAATTCAATTTTACTTCAAGCAACCGCTGTTCTTGATACAGGTTCAACGGGATTTATGCTACTAGCAACGAGTCTTGTTATGCTTATGACTCCTGCACTAGCAATGTTTTATGGTGGTTTAGCTACAAAGCGGAACATTTTGGCAATTATGATTCAGAGTTTCGTTTCTCTTGGATGGACTACAGTTCTTTGGGTTATTTTTGGCTACTCACTATGCTTCAGTGGTGGCGATGGTGGTATTATTGGTAACTTCGATAAAGCATTCCTTACAGGAATAAGTATAGATACCCTTTGGGCTGGTAATGGTAAAATTCCTGAGTTTGTATTCATTGCATACCAAATGATGTTTGCTATTATTACCCCTGCGCTTATCACTGGTGCGTTCGTTAATAGAGTTTCCTTTAAAGCGTATTTTCTTTTCCTAACTGTTTGGCAAATCTTTGTTTACTATCCATTCGTTCATATGATTTGGGGTGGTGGTTTACTTGCTCATTGGGGAGTAATTGATTTTGCTGGAGGTATTGTGGTTCATGCAACTGCTGGTTTTGCAGCATTAGCTTCGGTATTTTATGTTGGGGCACGTGTTGATAAGAACTCAACCCCAAACAGTATTCCTCTTGTTGCAATTGGTAGTGGTTTGCTTTGGTTTGGATGGTATGGCTTTAATGCTGGAAGTGAAGTTCAAGTTGATAATATCACATCCTTAGCTTTTATAAATACTGATATTGCAGCATCTTTTGCAACTATTGCTTGGTTGGCAGTTGAATGGATTAGAGAGAGAAGACCAAAGTTTGTTGGTTTGTTAACAGGCTCAATTGCAGGTTTAGCTACAATTACTCCTTGTGCAGGGTTTGTTCCTCTTTGGGCTTCGCCACTTATTGGTATTGCAGCTGGTTTAGTTTGCTACTATGCTGTTCAGTTTAAAAATAAGATGAAGTGGGACGATGCACTTGATGTTTGGGGTGTTCACGGTATGGGTGGAGTTCTTGGCTCTATTCTTCTTGGTGTTTTTGCCTCTAAAGCAGTTAATGCGGCTGGGGCTGATGGTTTGCTATTTGGCTCAAGTTCATTCCTGTTTAAGCAATTCGTTGCAGTAGTTGGGGCTTCCGCTTATGCTTTTGGATTTACCTATCTGATGCTTATCATCATTAATTTAATAACTCCTGTTCGCGTTTCGGAGGCTGAAGAATTGGCTGGTTTGGACAATGCTCTTCATGGTGAAAAAGCGTNNTTGGATTATTTCTTTACTTTGATTACTCATTAACGTATGGTGATGTTAAGCAAATCAATAAATCGAAAGTTGATGATACTCTTTTTTGCTGTTGGAGTATCGGCGCTCTCCATTATTGGTATTTACTCGTATTTCAATGCCAAAGAAGCATTGTTAAAGCGAACTCTCGATCAGCTTACATCAATAAGAGTTATTAAGAAAAGAGAAATTGAGTTTTTTTTCAACGAACGTTTCAATAATATTAAATTGCTTTCGGAGAATGATTACATAAAAAAACTTATTTCTGATATAAATATTGAGATTAACAATCGCCACTCAAATAAACCTTTTAGGAAAACTCTTAGCAAAAAAATTGANNCCAAAATTGATTATAAACTTTTTGGCTTTAGTAATATTTATATTCTACTAGATTCCAAAAATGTATTCCCTTATAGCCTTAAAGTTCAGGCAGATGAAGTTACTTTATCAGAACCTGACTCAATTACAAAAAATCAGTTTAAGGAACTTTTTGTAAAAAGCACCTCTGAAAATGAGCCTGTAATACTAGATTTTACAAAACAGAATAATAAAAGCCCTGAACCTCAGTGCTTTATTGGGAAGAGTATTTTTAACCAAAATGGCAAAGTCGTTGGAGTTTTAGCCCTTCAATTACCAATCAAAGATATTAACAATATTATGCTCGAGGATAGCCCCGAGAATGGATTGGGTGTATCAGGAGAGGCGTATCTTGTTGGCGATGATTACCTAATGAGAAGCAATTCACGGTTTATTCCCAACTCTGTGTTGAATACCGTTGTAAAAACCACTAGCGCTATAAATGCTTTTAAAAATAAAGAAGGGTCATCATTAATCGACGATTATAGAACTATTTCGTGTTTGAGTTCCTATGATAGGTTGGATATTAAAGGTTTAAATTGGGCTATAATTGCTGAAATCGACTATAGAGAAGCAATGATTCCAATTGTATCCTTAAGGAATGATATTGTTTTTTTATCGCTAATAATATGTGTTTTTCTCTTTTCAATAGCTCATTTTATTTCACGCAATATCACTAACCCAATCATAAAACTTAAAAATGCAACACTTAAGATTGGCGAGGGTGATTTAGATGTTAATCTTAAACCTAAATCAAGCGATGAAATTGGGTTGCTTACTACAGCATTCAATAAAATGGCTTTACAGTTAAAGGATGAACGACTTAAGCGCATGTCGGCTTTGTATGATGGACAGGAGTTAGAAAGGCAGAGAATATCAAGAGAATTACACGATGGTTTAGGGCAAAAACTTATTGCCATTAAGCTATTACTTGAGAGCACAAGTAAACAAAGTATTGATGAAACTAGGGTTACACTTGAAGACGTAAAGATAAACTTTCATAAAACGATTGAAGAGGTTCGGCAAATATCAAACAACCTTGCTCCAAACATTCTTAATGAATCGGGAATTGATGTAGCTTTAAAAAATCTATGCGATTCTGTTCATAAATCAGCAAAAATAGATATCGAGTTTTCTACTCATGGCGATTATTCTATTTCTGATCCAAAGGCAAAATTTTATATCTATCGCATAGCTCAGGAAGCACTCAACAATGCTGTAAAACATTCAAGTGCAACAAAAATCCAAATTCAGTTAATCGGTAATTTAGAGAATATAATTCTTGTAATCGAGGATGATGGTAAGGGTTTTATTTATGACTCTATATTTTGCCAGCCTTGCAATGGTATTTATAACATGAAGGAAAGGACCCGTTTACTAAATGGGACAATCGATATTGAGACCGAACTTTTAATGGGAACAACCATTCGGCTAAAGATTCCAAAGACGCATATCGTCAGCTAAAAAATGTACAAATTATGAGTAAAATAAAAGTACTTATTGTTGATGATCATCAAATTGTTCGAGATGGCATACAAAGAATCCTTAAGGACGAAATAGACATTGAACTTATTGGCTCTGTTAGTAGCGGTAAGGAAGCACTGAATTTTATTAAGTGTAACAATCCTGATATTGTTATTGCAGATCTTTCGATGCCTAATATGTCGGGAATAGAATTAACAGAGACATTAACAAAACTTTATCCGGATATAAAAGTGCTTATTCTTTCAATGTTTAATAACGAAGAGTACATCGTAAGCGCTATCCAAACAGGGGCAAAAGGGTATCTCCCTAAACAGGATTCTACTACTGAAATACTACTCGAAGCTATTAGAACAATATCAAGCGGAGATGAGTTTTACAGCCCATCAATTTCGAAAATAGTAATGAAAAGTTTTGTGAATAACGTCAAGAATGCTGGAGTAGGGGAGATTGCAAAAAAGCATCAGCTAACAATACGCGAGAAAGAGATATTGAAATTGTATGTTGAGGGTTGTACTAATAATGAAATAGCCGAAAAGTTAAACCTTAGCATTTTTACAGTTAAAACACACAAAAACAATATCATGCAGAAGTACA
The DNA here is from genome assembly GCA_003531155.1 of Bacteroidales bacterium. Lineage (GTDB taxonomy): Bacteria > Bacteroidota > Bacteroidia > Bacteroidales > Tenuifilaceae > UBA8529. Next base: position 18,568 of record DQHR01000176.1, read on the forward strand.
ACTTTAAAAGTACCGTTGAGATGATAAAGTTTGCACTTCGGAATAATATTGTGGAATGGTAAATTCTCTCAATAAAGTTGATATAGAAACAAACCCCAAGCTCAGCTTTTAAAAAATAATAATATTCAGTTAATTTTCGCTTTACTGGGGTTTGGAATCTATTTCAATACTTCAGCAATCAATGGGTTAATAATGCTCCCAGTATTATAGGATGCCTCGTTATTAAATAACAATACAAGTATTACATTTTTTGGTTTACAAATAATAATAAAACTTGAAAAGCCACCTGTTCCTCCATCATGAAGGAAGACATCGTTTCCGTTAATATTTTGTTTAATCCACCCCGAAGCCATTTTGACGTTTATATCTTCATAGGTAACATTCAAGCAGGTTTCGATTTGAGTTTTAAGTGGAGATGAGTCTGAGTTTAAAATGGCTTTACCATAGTTAATCATGTCATTAGCATTAGATCTTATTGCACCAGCACCTTTATAAGCGTTCATATCATCCCAGTATGGGACCTGCGTACCAAATGAAGTATAGCCAACAGCAAAATTGGATGAATCAATACTATTTAAAGTTATTTTGGTTTTACTTAATCCAAGGGGTGTGCAGATTTTCTCCAAAAGTAATTGCTCGTAACTTTTATGGTTCTTCCTTTCCAGAATAAGACCTGCCAAACCTACCCCAAGATTTGAGTATTCCCATTTTTGACCAGGATTGGCAGATAAAACATAATTCTTAAGATAGTTGTATACTTTTAAACTGTCGTAATGCTTATATGGGTTATTTGGATTCATTCCTTCCTGAAAATCTTCGGGCAAACGGGGTAGACCAGAAGTATGATTAAGAAGATGTTTTACCATTATAGAATTCCCATTATACTGTAATGGTGGAATAGCAAGTGGTAAGAAACTATTAATTGGAGTTTCCAATGTAAGGCTATTGGTTAAAAGGTAATCTACAGTAAGAAGTGCTGTAAAGGTTTTTGTAATTGAACCTATCTCATACATTGTTTCACTATCAGGGATTACCTCATTTCCTTTTTTAGTTTCTCCATAGCCATAGAATGATGTTTGATTATTCTTAAATATTCCAATACTTACTCCAGCCGTAGTATAAATCTTTGCATAAGGCGCAACAATCTTATTGATACTTTTATCTAAATCTGTAACTAAAGGGTTGTTGGTTCTTAATACTTGAGTTGGCTCAGAATCATCTTTTAAACATGAAACGATTAAGAATAGTATTAAAATAGATGCTAATAATAACGACCTTTTCATACTAGTAATTTTAGTGTACAGATAACAAATCAAATATTATACCATTTAAGTTTTATTGTATTTTTAATGGATGTGCCTCGGTATTAAATACTAGTTTCTCTAAATCGAGTTTATCTTCAGAAGCAAAAAGTAGGTATGAATACTTTAGAGTTTCTGCAAAGAAGAAACTCTCCATTGAATCGTCAAGTTCAAGAGTGGTTACATTCTTAACTGCACCAAAACCAGCATTAGTTTTGCATTTATCGATAATATCATCGCTCATTCTTTTGCCCATAGCCAAGTATTTTGGATCATTTGTTTTTCTATATAAATAGAAACAGCTCTCTATATTTTCAGGTCGTAGTGGATAGCTTGGGTATAAAATGGAATCTTTTTTAAAGTCGAATACTTCTGGCTCAATGTTAAATCTAGTCCACATGTAGAAGTTCCCTTCCTGAATCTTTTGAGCAGTTGGCACATCGCCCGAAAGGGCAAGTAAACCAGCATAAAAAGCATCAAGAGCGCCGTAAAGAGAGCGCGTTTCTTTTCCTGTATTCATATCAACACGGGTTAAGAATGTGCCGTTAGGAGTATCGGTAATTAGATACTTTTCAATTGCTTTACGATGAGTTTCCCATGCATCATAACACTCTTTATCGCCTGTTAGTAACCAGTTTTTATATAAATATTCGAAATAAGAGTCTAAGCGTGCACCAATCTGGCATTCTGGTTTTTTCCATTCACCTGTGGTAACATCAATAATGGTTCCAACCAAATCAATACTACTGCGTCTTTTATAAATAGCCATTACAGCATTCTTAGCTACTTTATAGTAGGTGGAATCCCCTGTTAGTTGAGTGAGTTTACAAAACTCAAGAAGGCAGGTACCGATCTCGGCAGGATTATTTAATGAATCGCGTAAAGCACCTGTTTTTAGGTTAACGTAACGATATGGCATTCCTGTGCTAGTCTTAAATGCGGGAAGAAGTCTTTTGCAAAGATCTTCAGCGAGAGTCAGAAATCGCTTGTCACCGTCGAGTTCGTAGGCTGAAAGTAAGCCACCTAGTAAACGGATGTTGATTTCGAAGAGCTGAATATCCATATCGATATCAAAATTGAGATTTGAGAAGATCAAGTCTTTTGCTTCATCTGCTTCTGTTTTTAATCCCATTAAAGTAAAAGTATCAAAAGCATCAATTGGAGTCATTTGTAGCGATGTGTGATACCAATTCTCACCCTGCTTGCTGATAGGCTTCAACGCATCAAAACCCTTTGCATATTTCATATAACCCTGCCAAGCGAATTGAGCTGCTGAAACAATCTTTTTTGATTGTTCTTCCTTATTTATCGATGTTGGGGATTGTTTTGAATTTCCGCATCCGCTCAAAATAGCAATTGAAAGGATAGCAGCAAGTAGTTTATTGGATACCATAATTTTAGATTTTAATCGTTTAAGAATTAGAAATAGGTTTTACATTCAAGCGTAAATATAAACTTTAGATTTTTTTATTTATATGAATTGTGTCATATTTCAATACCCTTGCCATAACATAGTATAAAAAATAGTTCAAAAAAATACCCTAGCATAAGGTATTGCTAAGGTAATATTGACAGCTATTATAGTTTAATTCCTACTTTAAAGAGCAGCTAAGTTTCTTCAGTAAGTTTAAAATGATCGACTATTTCCATTAAATCAGTAGCTTTTTGGCTTAAGTGTGATGCAGAATCGGCCATATGCTTGGCTGCAATAGCATTTGTATTTGTGATATGTGAATTCTCAAGCATCATAGCTGACTGCTCTTGAGCTGCAGCCGAAATTTCCTGAACAGAGTGGGCAATAAGGTTGATGGCATCAATTATTTCTTTAATCTTTTCCCCAGCATCTTGCGATATCCTTTGACCATCAATAACCTGAATATTACTTTCGTTGGTAACAATGTTAATTTCTTCAGCTGATTTGGTGCTTTTATCAGATAACTTTTTGACTTCACCGGCAACTACAGCAAATCCTCTGCCATGCTCTCCTGCTCTAGCAGCTTCAACAGCAGCATTAAGAGCGAGGATATTAGTTTGGAATGATATTTCGCTAATAATCTTAACCGCATCGTTAATTCTACTGGAACTCTCTTCAATCTTATTCATAGCATTGATAGCCTCGCTCATGCCAACACCCGCTTTATCGGCATTCACCACCGATTTATTGATAAAATCGTTTGCTTTAATTGCATTGGTTGTTGTTTGTTGAACTGAACTTGAAATTCGTTCGAATTGCGATGCCTGCTCCTGTGCTGCGTTCGAAATGGTTTGCGATGTATCTGATATTTCCTTTGTTGATCTATTTAGTTCATTTGCTGCTTCTCTTACTCCAATTAAGACACTGTTTAACGATGCAACCATATTATTGATATTATTACTAAGAACTTCCAGTTCATCGTTGGTTTTAATATTTAGCTTGTGCTGTAAATCACCTTCCGATACTTTATGGCTAACCTCAATAATTTGCTTAAAAACGTTAATAATTCTTTTAACTGTAAAGAATCCAATAATAATTGATACTATGGTAAGTATTATGCCAAAAAGGCTAATTTTAAAGATTGCTGATTTAACCTGATCTTGCACGGGTTTCATGGGCGATATAACCATAAACAACCCTTGTAGGTCTTTATCGCCTAAATTACGTGAAAATCCACTTGTACTTGATTCATTGCTTTTGTGGCAGTCGAGGCAACCTTTTGATTCGTCCATGTATACAGGTTGCATCACCCATAAAGAGTTGGTTTCTACATCAACATAAGAGATATGCTCTAGCTGCTTATTTGCAAAACGAGGAACGAATTCCGCTTCTTTTGCAGTGGAGAGATGTTTTTTATTTTTTGGGTTTAACGATGATATTTTAAATTTATAAAGATTATCGGTGTTTTCAGAAATTGTTGTTGTATTGTCCAACTCCTGTTCTAGGTCAATCCCTTGCTGATGGAGTTCAATAAAACTTTTGATCTCAACATCTAGTATAGCATTGCTCTTATCCTCAAGCCCCTTCTTTCCTTGAGAACTTATTTTAAGGGATGAAATTACTACAGCAATCGTTGTGCAGATTATAACTGGCAAGATAACTAGCAGTAATAGTTTTTTCTGTAGCGACATGGCAGTATCNNAAAGAACTAATTCGTTCATTCTTAATGCAGATTCAAGTTATAACATTTTTTATTATCAAGCATAATATTTAATAAAAAAAGAGATAATGTAATAGTACATCATCTCTTTTTTAAGAATAAATAATTTATTTAGACAAATGCCTTAAATAGCACTACTCCTATAATTACAATAAAATATAATGCAAAAAGTACTATTGTCATGATACCAATGTACTGGAAATGACCCTTAAGGTTTTTTAGTGCAACACTCAAATCGAGGCTACTATTATTTCTGATTGCTTTCTTTGTCCAATTGGAAAACCTGAAAAGAAGTAGTATTGGGTAAAAGTAAACAGCACCAAGAATAATGTAAATAAACATAAAAATATATTTAAACCCTGCACCCATCAACCCATTGTCAAGTGCTGAGAATACAAAACCCATAACTAATCCCATTAGGATCATAAATGCAATTCCAATAAATCCGAGAATTGAGAAGAAACTTGCCCATCGCCAAATGGTATCAAGGCTATGGATCGAGTCAGTCGTTAGTTCAATTTTCTGATTAGTTTCGCTCACAATAGATTCTTGTTCAAAAGTATTCATAGACTTAGGGTTTTAAGGTTGAAAAATACAATTAAATGAGTATTAAAGATAATAATTTAATTCTACTTAAAGTATTTTCATTCTTACTATGATTATTTAACCATCTTCATCAACTCCTCAACCGCTTTTTCTAGCTGTTGGTCGCGACCATTGCTGATAATTAAAGGTTCGTTTTTAACAGCAAAATCAGGAACAGTTTCAAAATTTTCCATCCACTTGCCATTGATATCTTTAGCGCTTACAGGAACAACACCCCATCGGGTTTCACCATCTTGTAAACCTTCCCAACCTGCAAAACTGCAAGTTCCAGGAGTTGGCATACCTACTGTTTTACCAATATTGAGCTGTTGATAACCACAAGCAAAGCAGCTTCCATCGCTGTAATTTGATTCATTAAACATGGCAACAGTTGGCTTTGTCCAACGGAATGTAGGCTCGTAACCTAACGAGCGTCGCTCGTTGCTATAGTCAATGAATTTTTTGCCGGTAAAGAACATGGCTAGGTCGGCAACCAAATCGCCACCGCCATTAAAGCGGGTATCAACAATAACGCCCTTACGATCATGGAATTTACCCATCATCTCTTCGTAAATATCGCGGTAAGGACCATCGCCCATACCAGGAATATGAACATATCCAAGAGTTCCATTACTGAGTTTATCNNTACCCATGCCTGGAATATGAACGTAACCAAGTTGTCCGTTACTTAGTTTATCAACCTCTGCCTCATTCTTTTTAACCCAACGCTTATAAAGCAATCCACTTTCTTCACCTAAGCTAATAGGTTTAATTGATATTTGTTGGCGTGCATTTGTTGTCGGATCAAATACCTGAAGGAGAGTAAATTTATCAGTCTTACGGTTTAAGTACTCGGTATAGTCTCTATTTGCAGCAATTGTTTCTCCATCAATCTGTTCAATTATCATTCCTGCATTTACCTTGATTTTTGATTTATCAAGAGCCCCACCTTTAAGTATTTCGGCAATTTTAATTCCATCCCCAACATAATTGTAATCGATAAAAATACCTAACGAAGCGGTAGCATCACCATCAACGTTTCGTGGACGATATGATGCTCCTGAGTGTGAACTATTAAGTTCTCCTAGCATTTCCGAAAGCATATCGGCAAATTCGTAACCTGCACCTATGCTTGGCAGATATTTCATATAATCAGTTTTTAGCTCGTCCCAGTTTGCTCCATGGAAGGTTGAGATATAGAAACCAGTTTTTGCACGTTGCCATACATGGTCAAACATGTATTTCATCTCAGCAGCTTTATCGAGTTTCATCTCACCGTTAATGCTAATTGATTCACGTTTACCTTTGTCAATGTTTATTTTTGAGATTTTGCCATCGGCAAGTAGGAATAGGTTTTTCATATCCTTATCCCACTTGAGAGTTCCTGAGTTTGCATCGAGCGAAACTTCCATTTTTGGCTCTTTGGTACGCAGGTTTATGCTCCAAAGGTTAAGCCCTTTCTCAAAGCTCGATAGGTAGTATAAAGTTTCTCCATCCTTTGAAAGGACTGCATCACCAAGGGATGATGAGTTAATCGTAAACCTTGCCTTGCGATCAGAGAGATCATCCCAATCAAACTTTAGGGTGCTATCTTTTTTTACTTCAGCATCTTTTTTATCCTTTTTATCTTTCTTGTCCTTATCTTTTTCGTCTTTCTTTTTGTCTTTATCCTTCTCCTTTTCTTTTTCCTCAATTGCCTTTAAAAGTGCATAATCCTCTTTGCTTAAGTTGTAGCGATCCCAAACCTCTTTAGTGAAGAACATGCTGTATACATCAGCTTGGCGCTCACCGCTATTGGCATAGCTACGCAAACCATCACGAGTGCTGAACCAAAGCATTTGTTTGCCCTCATTCACCCATTTTGGGCGATAATCGCTATAGCCACTTTGAGTAAGATTAATCATTTTGCTTTTGCCGTCAGCAGCAATCATAATCACTTCGCCGTTGGCCATTACAGGCGAATACTCAACTAAAAGCCATTTACTATCGGGACTCCATGTGAAATATTGATCGCCATCGGACATGTAGTAAAGCTCATCGGGAGTAAGTAAAGTGCGAGTTTGCTTACTTGCAATATTGTAAATTGATAATGATGCACGATTCTCAATATATGCAACCTCTTTACCATTGGGCGAAAACTGAGGTTGATAACAATTCTTATCGCTTGTAAATAGGAGCTCTTCTTTTAGTAAGGTCGATGCATAAAAGAAAGGCTCTTCCTTGCGCGTTTTTTTAGTTTGATAGATTTGCCATTTACCACCACGCTCGCTTGCATAGAGTATAGATTCTCCATCGGGCGAGAAACTAACAAAACGTTCCTGCTCTGGGGTATTGGTAATACGTTTGGTCACACCACCCTCAACCGATGAAACAAAAACTTCACCACGAACAACGTAAACGACCTCTTTACCATTTGGAGCAACATCAAATTCTCTAGCATTTCCATTGATTGAGAGATATAAATCGTTATTCTTCTTATTTTCTGCCTTAACTGTAACTGCCACCTTTTTAGGTTCTCCACCATTTGCAAGGGTGTAAATCTCTCCATCGAAACTAAAGCAAAGTGTTCCGCTATTGCTAATACTTAGGAAACGAACTGGGAATTTTTTGAGGTTGGTAACCTGTTGTTTATTTTGTGGATTATCGAGGCTTAGTTTATGAATGTTGAAGTTTCCACTCTCCTCGCTTAAATAATAAATACTTTTATCGTTATCGGCAAAAACGGGGTTACGATCTTCGCCCTTGAAGTTGGTAATCATTTTTTGTTCACCAGTTTTGGCATTGTAAAGCCAAATATCACGGGTTATTGACGATGTATGATGCTTACGATACTCGTTTTCACCACCTTTCTTATCATGGTAAACCATCAATTGCCCATCTTTACTTACCTGAACTGCTTCGGCAGGGTATGTCCAAACCATGCTTACTCGCCCATCATTTACAGGAACACTGTAGAGTTCGGGTTGAGAACCGGTTGGGAATTGGCGATGGCTTGCTAAATCTTGTGNNATCTTGGCGTTGTCCTCCAAAAATTATTGATTTATCATCGGCGCTGAATGTGTAAGGGTATTCCGCCTTTGAATGGAATGTCAGTCTTTTCGATTCTCCTCCATCGGCGCTAACAACGAAAACGTCAAAGTTGCCGTAACGATCGGAAGCAAAGGCAATGGATTTGCCATCGTGGCTCCAAACAGGCATGTAATCGTAAGATTCGTTGAAGGTAAGGGTCTTTGCTGTTCCACCATTTGAAGGAACGGTATAAATATCCCCTTTATAGGTGAATGCAATGGTTTGCCCATCGGGCGAAATCGCTGTATAGCGGAGCCAATTAGGATTTTCTTGTGCGTTAATTTGCGCCATCCCCAATAAAAGAAAAAGGGAAATACCGAGTAAATGCTTCATAAGGTTAGTTTGTATTTTTTTGTTTATACTTTATTGAATTTTTGTTTTTATGGATAGTTTGACAATTAGAACTCAATAAAGTTTACCTAATAATTCTAAAAGTGCTTCTTTTCAGATATCTGTTTTATTTTGTTAATATCAATGGTAGTATCCCTATTATCACAATAAGCACAATTAGAAATACATAGGCAAAAGGATTACCAAAGTTTAGAGTCCATCCAAAGTATGGAGCCCTTTTAGGAACAAAAAGTCTACTATCGTTACTATTAACATAGAAAATACCAGCCTTCCAATATTTTGGTTGCTTGTGCATTTCATCAAGCATTTCAATGCTTGGTTTGGTTTTAATTGACATTTTTTTAGTGTTTTTATTTCCAATCACTTACTGCATTCTTATAATCGTTTGTAAACCCGTAATGGGCTGTGAATATGTATTGCGCTGATGGAAATTGGGTTAATCTACTCATTGATTTTGCTGCTGTTTCTGAGTTCATATTGAAAAAGTGGTTAAAACGGTCAATTTTACCATTTTTCAGAGATAACGCATCGCCTGTGAAAAGGTATTTTTCGTTTACTAGAAAGCACATGGAACCAGGAGTGTGACCTTTAACTAAAATTCCTTGAATTTTTGACGATAGTAAATCGATAACCTGCCCATCCTCAATTGTTGTATATGCACGCCCCGATAGGCTATTCTTAAAAATAGCAAACCTAGATGTTTCACCATTTACCATTTGCTCTTCCTGCTTTGAGATGTAAACAGTTGCTTTGGCAAATACGCTGAGTCCATTTACATGGTCCCCATCGGTATGGGTAAGAAGTACAGCTGATATATCGTCTGGATTGATATTTAATTTGGTCAACCCTTCTTTTATTCCTTCAATGCTATTTCCCGCATCTATAGAAATGTAACTATTGCCATTTTTTATTAAGTAGATATTTACAAAGTCATCTTTTATAGTGTAAATACTATCAGTAAGATATGAGGTTTCAACAGGACGAAGTTTTTTTACTTCGTTGTTTGCTCTATATCCATACCATCCAAAAAAAAGGAATACTAAAACTATTATTATTCCTAATCCCCAAAGGGTTCGTTTTATAGTCTTTTTCATATAAATAAACGATTAAGGTTTTTTATTGAATTAACAAATTTAATAAAATAAAAACGCTCGGCAGTTATACCGAGCGTGTTGATTAAATATGCGTATAATTTTTCCAATCGTCATCTCGACCGAAGTCGAGCAATGTATTTAAGTATATCAAGCTTCGGCTTCGCTCAGCATGACTCTTTATAAGATTTAATGATTAATACCTTTTATTCACAAAAACCTTCATTCCACCTCCATTATCACCAAATTTGTTTAACCTAAATTTGAGCGAAAACAAAAAGTATCGTCCAATGGTGTTGGCATGTGTTTCTCTCAAATAGTTGAGTTGACTAGTTCTCGATATGCCAGTATTCTTATTAAGCAAATCGTAGGCTTCTAGCGAAAGCATTAATCGCTTATTGTTTTTGAAATAGTAGTTTATCTCTGCACCAATTAAAGGGACTAATACACTTTTATTAAAGCTCTGTGAATTGTAGTTAGTTACATCACCTGAAACTTTAAAGAATAAAAGTTCACTTGGAGTATAGCTAATATCGCTAAACCAAGTGTAGCTGTAGTACTTTCTATTGAGTTGTTTTTGAATAGAATACTTTGCGTCGGTAATGTTTACCTCAACACCAGTTCCTAAGTCCCATTTTTCCTTTTTACGATTATCGAACGAGAGCCTTAGCTTATGAATTAAGTTTGTGTTGATATTGCTAATCTCGTTAACGTAGCTTATCCCTCGATTCCATCTTTCGGTAACACCCGTTCTTATGTTAACTCCTAAAAAGCGAATTGGTGTTGAAAAATCGAGCATAGCAGTTGCAGAATAGTCTTCAGGTACATTTACAAGATTTATTGATTGCTTAAAGTTATCGGCAATACTAATTGAATTGTTTATTTTATTCTGTGTATAGTTCAGATTAACAGTGGCAAAAATTGAAGTAAACGAAAACTGATCGAACAAAAACCATCGTATAAACATATCATGATTATATTCTGGTTTCAGTTTACGATTACCATAATAGATTGCCAACGGGTTGCTACTGCTGATAATTGGGACTAGCTGCGAAGTATTGGGTTGACTTGTTGATGTTTCATACGAGATGCTAAATCTTCTACCTGTTTTATACTCATACTCCCATCTTGCAAAAGGCAAAACAAAGGCTCTATTTACTGATACTTTTGAAGAATCATTTAGATTATCAACTCTACTGCTCATCTCATACCCAGCACCTAAAGATAACCTAGATTTGTTTTTGTAGTATTTCAGTTCAAGTTCGGGTTTTATCCATTGATAATTGCTATTTAATTTTGGACTTACAGAATCAATAAGCGTTACAAGACTATTATCATCGGCCTGTTTGCGATTCAGCAGTTCACTCTTTACACCAGCAAATATTGATGGCTCTATATATAATCCTTTTCCAATTTTACGAAGCGATGTAGCAGTTGCTGAGTACTGTAGATAATCGTTTTGATTTTTGTAGTACTGCTCGCTAACAACAGGAATTGGATTCGGGTTGATTTGGGTTGAGTTATTCCAATCGCTATTCTTTACATTATGCATGTATTGAAAATTACTGCTAACCTTTACCATTTTCCAATTACCCCTAATTTTCCTTAACCACGATGCATCAGCGTTGGCTTTTATCTGATTGGAATTGCTGTTCGTGTAATTGTTCAATTGGTTGATAGGCAAGCCATCCATTGCGCTTTGAGTAGTTGAAAACGATTTTGAGTTGTCGTTTGAGAGCGTAACTATCCCATTTACCATGAAAAATTGAATGCTATCGGACTTATTCCTCCACCCAAAATTGAATAGATGATTTCGGTTATAGCCAGTTCCATTTTCCAACGAGTTTTGTTCGTAAGTATTACTGTTGCTGAAATTACGAGAGTAAACCGATTGGGTAAGCGATTTGTTTGTGCCATTGCCCATGTAGCTGAAGTTAATTCGATTATTTTTTTTAATCTCGTATGAGTAGTTTATACCGCCTGCACCAGATGTTACATCGCCTGTAATTGGTTGACCAAAATCAACAGGCACACTGTTATCATCGCTAATGCTTATTTTGGCTGAGCCACCGCTCATCATGCTTCTAATACCTCCATTAAATTGGATATAGTCCTGAAACGAAAAACCGGGACGGTTAACGTTGTTAAGCATGCCCAATATTGCAAACTGATGTTTATCGGTAAACCTATAAACCTTCGCATTTCCTTGATAGTAATCGTTAATTCCTCCACCTGCTTTGACATCGCCAAAAACGGCTTGCTTTTTATCATCCTTAAGCACAAAGTTGATGGTTTTATCATACTCGTTATCATCGAGTCCGATAAGTTCCGATTCATCCGATTTTTTGTTATATACCTGAACTTTATTGATAGCATCAGCAGGAAGGTTTTTGGTGGCAACCTTGGTGTCTGTACCAAAGAACTCCTTTCCATCAACAAGTACTTTTTTTACATCCTCGCCCATTGCTTTTACATTTCCTGCTCTATCAACTTCTACCCCAGGTAGTTTTTTGAGTAAATCTTCGGCAACACCATCGGTTTTTACTTTAAATGCACTTGCATTGTACTCCACAGTATCCTTTTTAATAAGCATTGGAATTCGCTCACCAGTTATCTTTACCTCATCAATATCTAATGAGTTTGGTTGCAGAGCAATTGCTCCAAAGTTTTCGCCATCGTTTAAGGGTACTGTAATTGCCTTGTAAAAAGTTTTAAATCCCAGGAAAGCTGTTTGCATCAAGTAATTCCCCGAAGGAATTTTTGATATCTCAAATTGCCCCTGAGAATTTGTTATTCCAAAATGTGCAAGCGTTGAATCGGCTGGATTTAACAAGGCCACTGTGGCAAATTGCAAAGGATTGCCTTGAGTATCTATCACATCACCTTTGATTACATTTTGCGACAACAGGCTCAAGGGAAAAAGAAAGGCTAATATTGTTATAATATTTTTCATGGATGTTTTATAGTTAATTAAAGTTGAAAAATGCCGGATGTTAGTTTTCGTTTTTAATACAACAAACACCCAGCAGTTACTGATTTTTACATTGTTCTAATAACTATTGTTGGACCATCGCCACTCTTCCCGCCGTTCATCTCTTTCATTTTCTCATCAACGATTTTACGGAATTCCTGCTTTGTTACTTTTTTGCCTTCTTTGGGTTTTGTAATTAACGATGCGTCAATTTCGTTAAGGTTTACAACCTGTGCAGTATAGGTTGTTTTTCCATTGTCGATATCCATTGCAAGAATTAACCCAGGCAATCCAACATATCCATCGGGACCTGTTGATACTGGTATTGCAGGAGCAAACCAAGCAATAGTTTTCTTTTTAGCGCCAACAAGTTCGGCCTCTATACAATTGTAATCGAGAATTGCTTTTTGGTTACCAGTTAACTTCCATTGCACGGTATCGGTTTTTGCTTCAACAAGGAAGGTGCGGGACATAAACTCTCGCTGCTCGAAGTTGGTTTTGTTTTTGATATCGCAGAAGATGATCTCTTTTGGCTCTTGCATTTTTATCATCACATTTGCACCACCTGCAGATTCTTGCATTACCTCTTCGTCTTGATTTTGATTAATGGTTTGGTAAATCGACTCATTTGCTGTAAAAAGTAGCTCTTTCTTACCTTTACGCTCTTTTGGAAGCATGTTTTGGAACTGTGCTGCATCTCCTTGAATCTTAAGGTCGAATTTTCGGACTGTTTCGTAAATAATTTGACCTTTTGTATTATCGGTTTGAGCATTTATTTCTGTAGCAATGCATACCGAAAGGAATAGAATTGTAAATCTTTTCATCATCTTAAGTGTTTTATGTGAATGAATAATTAGTTTTTCATTTATCAATATGCATCAAAAGTAGATTCTGAAAGGCAATGAAGAGGTTAACCCAAACCCAATTAAGGTTAATTAAGGTTAATGTTTTGGGGTTAAAGTGCTATTAATGATTACTTTTATCTCAAGTTTTTAATATGAGTAATCCACGTAAAATATCACGAATAAGGCTTTTAATGATTGCCTGTCAGGTATTGTTAACGTTTTTTGTTATTCAGTGGCTGTTAGTTCGATTCGATCAGGAAAAGCAAATACTTGCCAAAGAGTTAGAGCGAGAACTTCGTGCTTCGGAGGATAAGATGCTCGATTCGTTGTTGCTCAATAAGGTTGTTAATCCTATAATTAAGGGGGATAGGAAACCAAAGGTTCAGATGTATGTGATGTCAGATACAACTCCTTCTGGTCTTTTTGTTCAAAAGCCATCAGGCATTATTTTTAATGATTCTGCATTAGCAAAAAAGGTAATTATTCGGGGACAAAACTCAGGCATTACCGATATAATTGTTCGTCGCAACTCGAAAGCGAATCAGAAACCCAAGCCAATTCAAATTAGCTCAAACTTCACTGTTGAGTCTCATGACGATGATGATGTTTTAACAGATAAAATGATTCTTCGAAGTATTAAGGTATTTACAAATCAGGTAGCAGATTCCACTAAACATACCAAAACGTTCAACTTTAAGTTCTCAACATTTGTAGATAGCGCATCGATTAAGAACGATTTTCGGAGCCAACCTCTAGCACGTAACTTTAATTTGGCTTGGTCAACGAATGATAGTGTTCAGAATCATAAAGGTATTTTCTTAGTTACAGGTATTAACGGTTCGTCATTATCGGTTAAAATATCCAAATATCAATTTTATCTTATTAAAAAACTTCTAGCACAGATTCTATTTGGGTTAATATTATTAGTCTTAACAGGCGCAGCATTTATTATATCTTTTATAAGCCTAAAACGACAAATGTCTTTGAATATAATCCGTAACGAGTTTGTGGCAAATATCTCACATGAGCTTAAAACACCAGTTGCAACAGTCAAGGTTGCATTGGAGGCTCTTCAAACTTTTGATTTGAAGAACGAACCCGATAAAGTTGATGAGTATATACGAATTGCTCAAGTTGAAATGAATCGACTTGAGGTGCTTGTGCAAAATGTTTTAACCTCATCGATTTACGATGGAACGTCTAACGGTTTTATGCAGACTGAAAAGGTTTCGCTAAAGAGCATTGTTGACGAGGTTGTTAAATCGATGCAAATTCGACTTAAACAGATTGATGCTCAGTTAACTGTTGATGCAGAAGATTTAGATTTTACTATAGATGCTGATAGATTACATATTCAAGGCGTATTGATTAACTTAATTGACAATAGCTTGAAATATGTTGAGGGGAACCCTGAAATTGCAGTAAAACTATTTGAGGAAAAAGGAAGAATTATACTTACCGTATCCGACAATGGCATTGGGATTCCTGATGAATACATATCAAAGGTTTTTGATAAATTTTTCAGAGTTCCCACGCAAAATCGGCACAACGTTAAAGGTTATGGACTTGGATTAAGCTATGCAGCAATGGTGATGAAACAGCACCAAGGGATGATTAGTGTGGAGAATTTGAATGAGGGTGGTTGTCGATTTACATTATCGTTTCCAAAGCAAGGATAATGAAAAAGAAGATTTTATATATTGAAGATGAGCCATTTTTAGGTAAGATCGTTCACGAAACTTTACAAAAGCAAGGCTTTGAGGTAATGCTTGTAGCCGACGGTTCAAAGGTGATGCAGAGTTTCAATGCGTTTACTCCCGATATTTGTGTGCTCGATATTATGCTTCCCAACGTTGATGGTTACACGCTTTGTGCTGAAATCAAAAAGCGATTCCCTTTGTTACCAATTATTTTCTTAACAGCAAAGGCTGAAACTGCAGATTTAGTGAAAGGTTTTGAGGTTGGAGGTTCCGATTACATTCGTAAACCCTTTAGCATGGAGGAGTTGATTGTTAGAATTAACAACATGCTTAGCATTTTGGCTAAGGCCAAAAATAGTAAAGATAATAATAGTGATAGAACACTAGGCAAATACATTTATTCACCATTACGGTATGAGTTGATTTCGCCCACAAAGACAATTAAACTTTCGCAACGGGAACATGAGGTACTGAATTTGCTAACCGCAAGCCTGAACCAAACAGTCGATCGCCGATTCCTCCTCAAAACCGTTTGGGGTGATGACTCTTTCTTCAACTCTCGAACACTTGATGTCTACATTCGCAAACTCCGCGATTATTTTTCGGAGGACACAAATATTGAGTTAATTACCCTGAAAGGGAAGGGGTATTTATTCTTAATTCGATAGGAAAATTTAGAAAATGTTTACCCACATAGCAAGCCCAAGCCAATTCACTCTTCCATAATCTAAGGTGCTATAAGGAAGTTTTCCATTGTAATATTCTAACCAGATTTTAACCATCGATTCAGCTTTCCGCTTGAAGTTTAATCCAACTGCCGTTCTTATGTCGGGAGCAAAACTATTCTCAGCAAAGAATTTTAAATTAATAGAAGTGAACAGATTTATCGGTTTTGAATTTTTAAAGCTATAAAGCCCTCCTCCTTGAAAAGACAGCCTTTCGCGAAATACATATTTTGTATAAATTTCTCCAATACTAAAGTAGTAGTAATTATTGTGCTTTAACTTCAAGTAGGTAAAATCGATTTGCTCGTAGTTAACCGATTTATCGTTGGGGAGAGAATCGTTGTGACGAAGCATATAGTCATCGCCAAGGTGCGATGAAACATGGAATATTCTTAATCGAAAGATGTTATTGCTTTTCTGAGTGCTAAGATCTAGAGAGATTTTGTAATCGTTATTTACTAAGCCAGCTAGGTATCCCGACCTTTTTGTTCGAATTAAATCAAACTGGGTAAAAGTTGCTGCTCCAAAGTTGAATTCCCATAGTAAAGAATTGCTATTCTGAGTAAGAATTGGTTTGGTAAAGCCAAGATTAACCAGCGAGTACAAACTTTCTTTGCTGTTTTTTTGCGATAAAACATACGAACCCCCATTAATCTGGCATTCCAATGGATCAAGAAAAATAGCTGGAAAAACTCTTGTTCTTGGGAAAAAAGTAACTGTAGTGTCTTTGGTAATATTTGCATTAGAAACAATTGCTACTATTGAAAATAATATTGTAAGAATATATGATCGCTGCATAATTGTATACCAGTCAATGGAGATTTATTATAACAAATAAGGGCAAAAGAAATTTGTCCTTGTGTCAGTAAAACAAGAAATCTTTATTTGATGTTTAAACAGAAATTATTTTTTTCTTCCATTAGTTCTATTATTCCATATCTCGAATGAAATAATGCCTAATGCAAATAGTGCAATTAATATTGAACCAGCGTAAGATATTTTCTTACTTAAGTAGTACGTTTTTGGTTCAAATTTAAATTCAATAGTATGCTTCCCTGCTGGAATTGTCATTGCTCTTAAAACGTAGTCTACACGGTAGTGCTCAGTTATCTTATTATCAACATAGGCATTCCAGCCATCTTTGTAGTATATCTCAGAGAACACAGCCACCTGAGGCTGATTTGAATTGGACTCGTAGATTAAATGATTGGGTCTGTATAAACTTTGGTTTATTGTTGCTAATGAATCAAAGGCAAAGTTATTAGGAATTAAATTGCCAAACTTTTGATCTACAACAGCAGTAGTTCGCGGATTTATTGAATCAAGCGCCTTTATCTCCTCGTTTGCATTTTGNNGTACGAGTTTAATATCTTTTATTATCCATGCTGTACCATTGGCATACGGATTAAATAAAGGGGCTGCTTCAGGATTATAAATGATATATTTTGTGTTAAGCATGTTTAATGTCGGAACATCGCTTCTTAAAGTATTTTCAAGAATAGTATCGTTATCACTTTTTAAAGCGTTCACTAGCGTTTCATACTCATGACTAATTCTAAACTCAATTAGTTCTTCGTACCTTTTTAATTTTGCGCCATGATAACCACCTAGTGATTTATGGTAATAAGATGTTGAAGCGGAGTTAAAAGGATCATCAAGAGAGAAAACCCTATAATCAGTTTCTAAATTTAATGTAGAGAATGCTACATTTAACCGCTCTAATTCATTATTTGAAGTATTTGAAATTCTTTTAATGATACTTTTATTAACAGCATCACTCTTACTCATTTCTGATTTTAGAATTTCTACATCGGCAACTGTAGGTTTGAAAGGTGTTTTCTTATCACTTGATTTTACCCAATGATAGCTATTGGTATCATTATTTAGATATCGCTTGTTTACCATCCAAAGGTCAAGAAGAATAAGTATTCCAATAGATAGTATAAAAACGTATTTTTTAATTTTATTTCGAATAAAAATAATTATTAGCACAGAAACAAGCGACATAAAGAGAATCGATCTTAAAACATCCGCTTTAAAGATGGCTATTCTAACCTTTTCAATTTCCAATTTGAATTGGTTAATCTGATCTATTGCCTGCGGATATTGAGAAATTTGACTATTGAACATGCTTACTTCATTAGTGCTAAAGAAGCTGAACCAAACCGATGGTAATAGATAAAAAAGAAAGAATAAACCAATTGTTGCTCCAATGGTATAATATAATTTTTTAGTATTAATCTGTATTTTGGATAGCTCGTTCAGAAACAGTAATCCAAGTAAGGGAAAGGATATTTGCACCAGTACCAAAAACATTTTTGTATCCCTAAATTTATTGAATAATGGCGCATGATCTATTAAGAAATCGACTACCGGGCTATATTTCCACGAGAGTATAATCGCTAGAATTGATGCAGCAAAAAACGCCCATTTTATCCGATCTTTTATGAACACCATCCCTAGCACAAAAAGCAAAAAGATTGATGCTCCGAAATAGAACGCACCACCTGTACTATATTGTTCTCCCCAGTAACTTGGCGAATTGGCTACATTTTCTCGAAATTGAGACGAAACATCGTTTAGTTTATCGTTGAAATCGCCTAAACGACCGGCCGCACCTCCCTTAACGTTGGGTATAGCCAATGACCATATCTCGCCATAACCTAAACTGTATTCTTTAATGTATTTGCGGTCAAGACCTTTCTGTTCCGATTTGTCGTTAGATTTATTGTTCAATATGGTTAAATCGGAATTTCCCCTATTCGTGTATTTTCCGTATTCGTTTGTTAATAGTAAGTTTGAGGCTGTTGGTATCGTTCCTAAAATTGCAGAGAATAGTAAAAATGTGGATATCTTTATAAACGAGACGAGTTTATGCTCGATATAGAACCTATAAAATTCGAATAGAACAATTGCAAGTATGAGGTAAAGTAAATAGTAGGTTTCTTGCAGGTGATTGGCAGAAAGATGCAAGCATACAAAAACACACACTAAAAGACCTCCAATTCTGTAGTTTTGTCTATATGCATAAACCATTCCTCCGATTATTGCTGGCAAAAAAGCAATTGCATGGACTTTTGAGTTGTGTCCTCCTCCGAGGTAAAGTATGTGAATTGTAGAAAAGCCAAAAGCAATTGCTCCAATAATACTTAACCAAGGATTCGTTCTAAAGCAGAGTAGAAGTATATAAAAACATATCATTGCTAAAACCAAATAGCTAAAAGGAC
This sequence comes from Bacteroidales bacterium, assembly GCA_003531155.1. Lineage (GTDB taxonomy): Bacteria > Bacteroidota > Bacteroidia > Bacteroidales > Tenuifilaceae > UBA8529. The sequence continues at coordinate 37,567 of DQHR01000176.1, forward strand.
TTTTCATGACAGTGAAAAACAAAAAGCTTTCAATAGCGCTCAATATATTTCGGTTCTGCATTGATATTTGGTATGCTGGCATTCCGGAAAATGCAGAATTAGTCCAAAGAGGGTCAACTTTTTCAGCTTGCCTAAAGTCGACAATCTCTTTACTCATTCCTATGAACTGGTTGATATCGTTTTGATTCAGGCTATAGCCATTGAATTGTGGTGCAAAATAAATAGCGCTAAGAGAAATGAATAATGTAACTGCTACAAGATGAGGTAGTAGAAAAGATAACTTTTTCATGTTCAGAGATTTTCAAGTTTAAGCTAACCGCAAACAGCTAACTGCTTTGTACACTTGCCTGTTATTAAAACGGATTTAAAGATAGTAAAATAAGGTACTTGTTTTGCCTACCCAATGTTGGCTCACAAGTGCAACCTGTTTTTATATTATTGATATAATTTCAGTGATATCATTAAAAATATAATCGGGGTTGAATTTCTCAAGTTCGTCTCTCTTTTGAGTGCCCGTTAATACGCTTGCGGTTACTACTCCAGCATTCTTTCCTTCCTGAATATCAACAACTGTATCACCAATCTTTAGCACTTTTGCCTTGTCGTTAATCATCAACTTTTCCATTGAATCAAAAATCATTATAGGATCGGGCCTCCCTTTTCCTAACTCTTCCGAGCTACCAATATAATCGAACCAACCAGTTTGCCATTCTAACTGCTTAATAATTTTGCCAATAAAAGCCATAGGCAAACCGCTTCCCAGACCAATTTTAATTCCTTTTTGCTTTAGTTGACTGAATAATAAATGTGCTCCTTTCACCTCCTGAAAATAGCTTAGTGATGTATTTAACGATTCAATAAAATCAGAATATATTTTATCAATTAAATCAGTTTTCAAGTTTGAATCTATTAAGATATTCCTTATTGCATCCTTTTTACTTTTGCCTCTTTGCTGGTTTATTAGTTCATAGTTTATATGGTATCCATTAGAGTAAAAAGAGTTGTAAAAACAATCAAGTACTAAGGATTCACCTTTATTTGAATCTTTAATTGTTGTTCCAATCATATCAAACAGAACAAATTCAAAGTTTTTTGGTATCATAAGAATTATTATAACATTCCCGTGGTTGGACACGCTGAGGAGTTAATAGCAGTGTCCTTATCACACGTTAAAACTTTCTTATTTGTATCATCAAGCCTAGTAGGTTAAACTAAGTGTTGACAGTAGTTATTGCTTGATTTTCACATAAATATGTTTAATATGTGTATTTTCAACTTCCTTTTCTTCTATATCAAAATGCATTTTCAAAGATTTAATCAATGGTGTTAGTTTAGGAAAGCCATAATTTCTAGAATCAAAATCAGGTTTCTTTTTAATAATCAGATTCCCAACTTCTGCAAGAAACGCCCACCCATTATCATCAGCCAAGTCATCAATTGTTACTTTTAATAACTTAACCAATTCATCATCAATTTTGTCAATCTCTGGTGCAATTAGGATAGTTGAATCAACCGTTGTAATTACTTGACTAGACGAATTTGATTCTGTGGGTTTAGTCTCGGTTAGACCAATAATTTCAATATAAATAAATTTATCACATGCAACAATGAAAGGATTGGGAGTTTTTTTTTCTCCAATACCGACAACCAACATCCCAGATTCTCTTAACCTAGTTGCCAATCTAGTAAAATCGCTATCACTTGATACCAAGCAGAATCCATCTACTTTTTGACTATGTAAAATATCCATAGCATCAATAATCATAGCAGAATCCGTTGCATTTTTACCGCTCGTGTAACTGTATTGTTGTATAGGTGTTATTGCATGCTCTAATAGAGCAGGCTTCCATCCTGAAACAGTCGGTTTTGTCCAGTCCCCGTAAATTCTTTTTATTGTAGGTATTCCTAGTTTGGCAATTTCATCTAGCATTCCTTTTATATTTGAATAAGGAATATTATCTGCATCGATTAATACTGCCAATTTTAAATCATCTTTTTGTCTCATGACTGTGTGTTTTCATAATTATCTCCAATCTCCTTATATCCACCCCAAAGTTGGTGTTATCACCCTAAAATGGATATATTGAATCATCTTTTAGTATTCATTATCTCAAAGTTAGCTAAAAATTCCCGGTTAGTATCAAACGCTTACCTTGGCTGGTAGTTTTCTGGAGAGGATAAGAAAAAAAACCGACTTCACCTCATTTCCAAGCCTGAGCATGATTGCTTTGGAAGGAGCGAGTTGAATGCTTTGGGATGAGACAATTTAAACAATTAGCTCCTTAAACTATGAGGCATGCAATAAAAGAAGATAAGGGATTTACTTGTATTTATTATTCGAAATGACCTGGGTCAGGAATTGGAACTACCGTTCCACCCGACGAAGGCTTATAAAAAGCACCTCCGCAAGAAAGATTAGATAGCGCTACATAGCTGCCAACAATTGGGAAAGTAACAGCAACTGAGTTTAAGCTGTATGTAACCTTAGCTACAGTATAGTTAACCATGTAATTGTTATACCCCGAGTTATCGTATACATTGCAAATCTGTAAGTATAAAGTAGAGTATCCATAATCATCGATATCGCATACTAAATATCGTTGCCCTGCAGGAATGGTATAGTAACCGGAAATTAGGGTTGGAGAACTTACGGTTTGTTTAATATTAAAATGCACATAAATAGGATAAGAATAGGAGCTGCTAAGCGCCAGCTGTACCTCACCATTTGTGCTTGGTGTTGGAGCAGAACCAACAAAAATATAAACAGTGCTTCCTGTTGGATTTACTGCATTACTTGATTTTTCAGTAATGGATTCATCTTTATCCTTAATGCTTGTAATCTCATCTTTTTGACATGAATACAAGAAAATTATTAGGGCAATAAGAAAAGAAAATCTGATTTTCATAATTGTTTAGTTTTAAATTAGTATTAGTAAGAATATTTCATCCCTTATCTTCGTATATTATTTGATTAGTTATCGGATCAGTTCAATTTTAGGTATTGAAAGTATCGTTGTTATACTATAAAATTATAATAATGCATAAATATTGTGCATTATTATTATATAACGTATTTTCAGACCAATTTATGATATTATTGCTAGAAAAGCATTAAAATTTAACATAAACATGAAATTTATTTTATGCTTATGTTAAGATTAAGGTAGCCAACGAAGGTAAAGGCGATAAAAAAGATGAGGAAAAGTAATGCGCTCCAAAGTGGGTTTTGCCATGCAATTAGCGTAATAAATATTATTACAAAAGTTGAATGAGCTAAGGATTCTAAGATTTTTTTCAAAGCCGAGGCGTTTGTGCTAAATACATCGGATGAGAAAATTAAAATGCGAACAGTAATGTGAGTACTCGTGGTACCCAGAATAGAATTGTTTTCATTTCTTTAATTTTCTTGAAAGTTAGCGAATTGGAATATTATTTCAACAGTTTTATCATTTTTTAGGTAGGATACTTATACTGTCAAACGGTGATAATTTGATAACTTTGACTGGATTAATGGACAAATTATGAAAAGGGTTAAGCAATTTTTAATTATTATTCTACTGGCTTTTATTGCTTTTGCAGCGTTTCTGTATTGGGGTACTTACGAGGAGGGTGTAATGGCGGGCAAAGTGCTCCGCATTAGCCAAAAGGGCGTTATTTTCAAAACTTACGAAGGGAAACTAAATCTCGAAACCTTTGGCGCTCTTAAAGGGACTAGCCCAATTGCAGAATCGTTTGATTTTTCAGTTGAAAGTGGCAATAAGGAGTTAATAAAGGAGCTCGAAGAGGTTGCTCTTACTGGTGAACGTATCAACTTGCACTATAAAAAGCGCTACATGAGTTTCTCATGGCGGGGCAATACTAAGTATTTTGCCACAAGGGTTGAACGTTTGCGGCATTAAGATTACTAACTAAATGGCTAAGCATGAACGAAAAATTGAGTTATCGTCTATTAAATAGCAACGATGCTGAGTTGCTATTTATGTTTAATTCAAGTATCGAGAATTTGGCCTATGTCCCTCGCTCACCTTACAAAAACATTGAGGAGGCAGAAGCGCTACTTTCTCGATTTTTAAAATCTATGGAAGATAAAACGGCCATTTGGTGGGTGGTTTGCAGTAAAAGCTCAGGTACATTGGTAGGATACGGCGGTTTATTCGGTATCGATTCTGACAATGGTAGAGCTGAGATTGGCTATGGCTTTCTTAAGGAGTTTTGGGGTAAAGGTTATGCTAGTTCAATCGTAGGATTTATAACGAACTATGGCTTCTCAGAATTAAAACTTCATCGAATATTTGGGTTAGTCGATCCTAAAAATTTGGCATCAATAAGAGTTTTGGAGAAGAATGGATATGCGAAGGAGGGTATTATGAACGACTACTACTATGCCCGTGGAAGGTATTTTGATATGTGCCTAATGGCAACAATAAATAAACAATGAGAGCACGAATAACCTACGTGCTCTCATTGTTTTAAAGTATGAAATAATGATTTTCTATTTTAATTTTATAGATATATAGTTCTAAATCTTAATTCGTCAATAAATTTTCATCAATCATATTACATTTCCTAAAATCTCATTCCCACGTTAAACCCGGGGAACATTTTTACATTAATATCATTATCGTATGTTTTATTGAATGTATGCCAAGGAACAAATTTTGAGTTTTGGTCAATATCCGAAACCATTACGTTCCAGGTGGGACCAACAAAGATTGAGAAACCATCGGTCACGTTAATAAGTAGAGATAGGTTTACTTTATTCAATAGGTTGATATGATTGTTGTCCCACTTATCCTCGTTAATCTGGAAGCATGTTCCCTCAAGGTTTAAATCGAGTTTGCTACTAATTGGAATAATTGTACCAATACCGTAGCCCCATCCCCAGTAAATTATATCGTTTCGGGTTGATGCGCCAACTGCCAATATATTGTAGAATGAACGTGTACCTGTTTTATAGCTTAGCACACCGTATAACGACTCGTTACCGCTTAGCTCAAATTTATGATACCCGTTTTTAACATAGCTGATTATACCAACTGTGGCTCCACTTTCTAGCGAATCGATATAGTTAAAAACGCCTAGTTGGAATCCTTTTAGCTTTTTTGCGTAGTTGAAAAATCCTGAAATTTGTGCTCCTTGCAAACGATTTGTGTTGATATTTGTAAACCCTGCAAGTTGAACTCCCTTCATATTGCCATCATTAATATTGCTAAAGCCTGCAATTTGAGGACCTTTAATTTCTCCGAAGTTAAAGTTTACAAACCCTGCTAGTTGACCAAGAGACGTTCCTTTTGAATAGTTGGCAAAACCCGCACCTTGAAATCCTTTCATTGAGTCGGTTACCACATTTGCAAATCCAGCAAATTGTTGCCCTTTGAGTTTACCGGTTACAACATTGGCAAAACCTGCACCTTGAAACCCCTTTGCATCTGAAAGTATTACGTTAGCATAACCTGCAAACTGAGCCCCTTTGAACTCTTTTTGGTTAAAGTTTAGGAATCCTGAGCCCTGAAAACCTCTTCCCATACCACGGTTAATGTTGGCATATCCAGCAAACTGTGCACCATCCATGTCACCTTTAATAATATTGGCAATTCCACCAAATTCAGCCCCCTTTAGCCCTCCTGAGTATCCGGCAAGAATGTTAATTGAGAATTTATTTGTAATATTCTTCGATTCTACACCATTTGTTCCCAGAGGAGTGATAAATGTTAGCTGAAAATCTCGAACCTTTTGCTCAGCGTTTTCCTGAGCCCAACCCATGTTTGTTAAAAAAACAATCGATAATCCTAATAAAATTTTTACTTGTGCTTTCATATCTCTTTTAAATTAGTTTTAATACTGCGAAATGTTCGCTTTTGTATTAATGACAATCATAAATAAAAGCACCCCTACTCAAACAGTAAATTTTTTAAAAAAGAATAAATTAAACGATAATTCGTTTGTTTAGTCGAAAGGTTAAAACATGCTAATATGTTAGCATTCAAGGTTAAAATTCTGCTTAGCTGTTTTGTAGCATTTGTTGCGTTGGTTAATCCAATTCAAAAAGTTTTTGTTGTAACATCGCTTCAGCAGCAATTCGATGAGAAAACCACAAGGATAATTTCCGTTAAGGCCTCAATTACTGCTTTAATTATATTGATTTTCTTTCTTTTAGTTGGCCAAGTTGTTTTTAGCTACGCTTTTCATATCGAGCTATTCGCTTTCCAGATAACCTGCGGAGCAGTTCTGTTCTACAATGGTATTACTGCTTTGCAAAATGGTATGTTTATTAAAGTCGATAAAAATGTATCAATCAAAGATATCACTGCAGTTCCCATTGCAATTCCTATGATTGCCGGACCTGCTACTATTACTGCAGCTGTAACCTTTCCTGCGGAATATGGGCACACAAACACAATCGTTTCGATTGTGGTTGCTCTTGCCATTAACCTTTTGTTTATGCTATATGCAAGTAAAATAGGAAAGTTGTTAAATCGATTTAACCTGATGAACCCACTGGTTAGGGTTTTTGGGTTAATCGTTGCTACAATTGGAGTACAGATGGTTTTTAATGGCTTGATGAGTTTTATTAATCAAGTATCTGCAAGTTAATCCTTTCAGGTTGCTAGCTGAGGTCTCGTTAATTAGTTTCTTATATTTGCATCTCATAAAAGAATTAACGTGCAGCCTAATAATTTAGTTATTGATATTGAGAAGGTAATTGGGAGCAAAAGCCCAAAGTTGCTTAAAGCTTTACCTCGCTTTATTATTCGCTACATAAAGCGCATTATCCACCAAGATGAGATAAACAGTTTTCTAGCTTTGGAAGGGCATCGCAAGGATGTTGATTTTGCTGATGCTGTTCTTAATTTTATGCAGGTAAACTACCGGGTAGAGGGATTAGAAAATCTCGATGATGATAAACGTTACCTTTTTGCCTCGAATCATCCGCTTGGTGGTCTTGATGGTATAGTGCTGATACACCTTTTAGGTACAAAATACCCTGAAATTAAGTTCCCTGTCAACGATCTCTTAATGAATATTACACCATTGCATGGAATTTTTATTCCTGTTAACAAGCATGGTGCACAATTGTCGCAAAACGCGCAAATACTAGAACAGGCATATTCTTCGGGAGGTCAGGTTTTGTATTTCCCTGCAGGATTATGCTCAAGAAAGCAAAATGGAAGGATTGAGGATTTGGAGTGGAAAAAGAGTTTTATTGTAAAATCGGTTAAACATCAGCGCGATATTGTTCCCATATACTTTAGTGGCAAAAACTCAAGTTTCTTTTATAACCTTTCAAGAATTCGAGGTTTTTTAGGCATTAAAGCCAATATAGAGATGCTTTATTTAGTTGATGAAATGTTTAAGCAGAAAGGGAAGGACATTACTGTTACAATTGGAAAACCAATATCATACTCAACTTTTGATAATTCAAAAACGCCGCAATATTGGGCTAAATGGGTAAAGGAGCAGGTATACTTAATGTCCTCAAACAATAAATGATGCTCGAGGAACAATAAGACTGAATTAGTGTTACTTTTGAAAAATTTTTGTTCATGGAACAGATTATCGAGCACGTTGATAAAAAACTCCTTGAGAGTGAGTTGACTCCTGATAAATTTATTCGGCATACGAATAATGCTGGCAACGAACTTTACATTTTTACATCTCAAAATTCACCTAATTTGATGCGTGAGGTAGGACGGTTACGCGAGTTAACATTTCGTTCGGCAGGAGGGGGAACAGGTCTTAGCGTTGATATTGACGATTATGATACTTGCTCAAACTGTTATAAGCAGCTAATTGTTTGGGATCCAAAGGACAAAGAGATTGTTGGTGGATATCGTTATCATAGCGTAGATCCAACAAAAGGAGAGGAGATAAATCTTTCAACAAAGCATCTTTTTAACTTCTCCGAAAAATTCCAGAACGAGTATATGCCTCATATGATCGAGTTGGGTCGCTCATTTGTACAACCTAAATACCAGTCTATTTTTCGTTTAGGGAAAGGTATTTATGCGTTAGATAACCTTTGGGATGGATTAGGTGCATTGATAGTAAAGAACCCTGATATAAAGTATTTCTTTGGTAAGGTTACCATGTATCACACTTACAATGCTGATGCGCGTAACATGCTTCTTTATTTCTTTGAGAAGTATTTTAACGACAATGAAGGTTTAGTTACTCCAATTTACCCAATGGTGGTTGAGATGGATAGAGCGAAACTAAGCAAAATCTTTGATGGCGAGAGCTATAAAGAGGATTACAAAATTCTATCGCGCGAGATTCGTAGCCTTGGGGAGAATATTCCACCGCTTATCAACTCTTATATGAACCTTAGCCCATCAATGAAGGTATTCGGAACGGTTATTAACCCATTCTTTGGAAATGTAGAGGAAACAGGTATTATGATAACCATTTCGGATATATACGAGCATAAAGTTGAACGCCACATCTCAAGTTTCTTTAAGAATATTAAAGAAAAGTATGAGCTCCGTAAATTTATTAAGCTTGAGAATAAATCAAAAAAGCAGGATTAGTAAGCCCTTTGATTTCTTCCCTCAATAAAATTGATAAAAGAGGTATTAACCACCTTGTTTCCACCTGGCGTTGGGTAGTTGCCTGTAAAATACCAATCGCCCAAATCATTAGGGCATGCAGTATGTAAGTTTTCGATTGTTTGAAAGACAATCTTAACCTTTGCTTTTATCCCCTTTGGTGTGAGTATTTGTGCAATTCTATCTGATATTTGTTCGGCAGTGAATGGGCGGTAAATATCCTTAACATAGTTTACCATCTCCTCTTTAGGCAAATTTTGTTGCGCCTTACAATTCTTGTAAACGCTATTAATTACACCTTCTTGCCCTGACTCTTTTAGGAGTTCAATCGCAGCTCTAAAAGCAACAAAATCACCCAGTTTTGCCATGTCAATTCCGTAACAATCGGGATAGCGTATTTGTGGACAAGATGAAACAACAACAATCATCGCTGGATGTAGCCTATCTAGTATTTTTAAAATACTTTCACGCAAGGTTGTTCCCCTAACTATTGAATCATCTATAACCACGAGGTTATCGATTTCATTACGAACAATACCATAAGTAACATCGTAAACGTGCCCAACTAGATCGTTGCGGCCTTTATCCTGAGAAATGAACGTGCGAAGTTTAATATCCTTTACTGCAACCTTTTCAACCCGAGGTCGCATGGCTATTATATCGTCAAGTTCTTGCTCTGTTATTGCACTTCCCTTCTCGAGGATCATGCGTTTCTTCTCCTTTTTCAGAAAATCTTCAACGCCTTTAACCATTCCGTAGAATGCCGTTTCTGCTGTATTAGGGATGAATGAGAAAACAGTATTTTGATAATCGTAATTTACAGCCTGTAGAATTGCAGGAGTAAGTAGTTCGCCAAGCATCTTACGTTCCTTGTAGATGCTTTTATCGGTACCACGTGAGAAGTATATACGCTCGAAAGAGCATGATTTGCGAGTTTGCGGAATGCGAACTTCATCATGGCTAATCTCACCATTCTTTTTAACAATTAGGGCATATCCTGGCTTAACTTCCGATATCTCATCAACAGAAATATCCATGACGGTCTGAATCACTGGTCGTTCCGATGCAACAACAACAATCTCATCATTAGCAAAGTAGAACGCTGGGCGAATGCCCCAAGGATCGCGAAGCACAAATGAATCGCCATGACCCAAAAGACCGGCAATGGCATATCCACCATCGTAATCCTTAGTTGCTTCTTGTAATATCTTTTTAATGCTTATATTCTCTTCTATAACACTGCTTATATCCTTATTAGTTAATCCTTCATTTTTATAATGACGGAATAGTTGCTGATTCTCCTCATCAAGGAAATGTCCTATTTTTTCAAGAACAGTAACAGTATCGGAATAGTCCTTTGGGTGTTGTCCTAAATCTACTAATTTTTTAAAAAGTTCATCAACATTAGTCATGTTGAAATTGCCTGCAAGTACAAGAGTTCTTGATTTCCAATTATTCTCCCTCATCACGGGGTGAACATAATCGATGCTATTATTTCCAAAAGTGCCATATCTAAGATGCCCAAGGTATAGATCGGCCGCAAAAGGGAGATTTTGCCTTGCCCATGAAGCATCTTCGAGCAGATCGGGGCGTGCTTCGTACTTTTTAAAAGGTTTATTAATAACATCAAAAATATCTCTTATAGATGCCGATGAGTTTGAACGTTCCCTATCGATATATTTTTTTCCAGGCTCAACATCAAACTTAATACTTGCTAAACCTGCTCCATCTTGACCGCGATTATGCTGTTTCTCCATAAGAAGATAGAGCTTATGAAGGCCATACCTCCACGTTCCATATTTAACTTGATAATACTCCAAAGGTTTTAACAGCCTAATGAGAGCAATACCGCACTCGTGTTTAATCTGCTCGCTCATAATTGTATATGGTTGATGGAAACTGGTTATACATAAACAACGAAAAATTTGAATAGTTTGTAAAATAGAATAGTCGATTCGGTTCAGTCTGAGAAAGTTTAAGTGTCTTATCCTTGCGGATTTTTTTTATTCTTTCTTCTTGCGACTGAATATTAACTATTTCCTGCATTTTAGTCTATTCTAGAGGTGGAAAGTTAATCCATTCGGGAACTATAAAGGCTTTTGGATATTCCTTAAGCAACTGGTGATATAGCTTAAGTGCATTATCACGAGTCCGAAAATCGCCAACCGACACTTTGTAGTATGGGCTGGTATAAGCTCTATAAACGGATATTCCAGGGTGATTTGTCATAAAATCTGTAGCAACATCCTCTGATTGTTTGCGCGATTTTTGTCCTAGGTCGAAGTAAATCCGGATTCTAAATCCATGCATGCCAGGTTGACGAGCACTTTGGAGGATATCGAGGTTGAAAATGTGCTCAATCTGGGGATCTTGATGAATGGTTATTCGACCCTGATTCGGAACATTCTTTTGAATAAGAACAAGTACGTCAGATGAGTTTTTTTGTCCTAATAGCATTAAGGAAACACAGGTAAAAACTAATGAAATAAGGATTCTTTTCATTTATAATCCATTTTGCTTGAGCACTGCAAAGGTAGAAAAAGAAGTTAATAACAGAAAGGTGAAATGAAAGATTGAAACTATTTTATTAATAGCTTCCAATTTATCAGCCCTTCAGATTCTCCAATTTTTTCAAAATTATTTTTTATTAACACTTTATACGATGCCGCATTTTCATTGCTAGTTGATGCAATGATTGATTTTACATTTGGTTGTGTTTTTGCCCATTCTATAATGCCGTTTACAGCTTCGGTCATATAACCCTTACTCTGAAATTTTTCGTAAGTTCCGTAACCAATTTCTATTTCACCTTGTTGGTTAGGTTCATCAACTATGCATATGTCGCCAACCATAATATTCTCGGATTTCAGCACTATTGTCCACAGTGTTGTAAATAAATAGTTCTTATTAGTGTTAGCAACATTAGGTAAAATAGTATTTTCTAAGGCGTCTTTAAGTTCTGACGAAATAGTTCTTGACGAAGGATTTAGACATAGTTCAACTTCTAATGAGTTATCGTTTTTAAGGTATTTTATTAGATTATCGTATGTTAATGGCTTAATTAATAGGCGCTCAGTTTCAATCATAGGTATTTTAGTAAACTTATATAATTTGGTATTTATGTACTAATTATTTGATTTTTGTTGTATCGGTATTTTCTTCAGCATCATTATTTTTGAGTTTATTATTTTTCTCCTTGTATGATTTTGAAAGTTCAGTAAAGGGTTGTTTGTCAATCACAATTTTTTTAGAAAAGCACATCGCTTTACCTTTTATATAGCCCTCAATGATTAGTTGATCTAAGATATCTTCCTTTAAGCCCATTAACTTAAAGGCATCAGCTGCAGTGCGAAGCACAATTTCGATTGGAACCTCAACTTGTGAGCGCGATTTTGGAGCAAGAACAATCTTTTCAGAGTTTTTTATTGTCCCAAGTTCGCGGTTCTTCAGCCAAGTTTTAAAATGGATGCTCGAAACGGTTATCTTTCTGTTATTTGGATTTTCAATATCTAAGGTGATATTGATAAGCAACTTCCCATTTTTCATTCCCCTAAATTTGAAATCTTTCATACCATGAATGGCAATTTTTTCAAATTTTCCGCAGCTGCTAAGCAATACAACAATGATTGTTACTAATAGTAAGATCGTTCTTTTTCTCATTTTTCAAATATAATTTGGTAGGCAAAGATAACTTTTATACATACAAACTTTAATCCAAAATTTCAAACGTAAAAACTGAATATGAATTATCAACATGGTTGCTGTTTAGTAATATTTAACAGGATTAATAATATTTTAAATTGATATTATTCATCATCGGCAACCCATAATTTAGCTCTATCAACAGCTTTAAGCCAACCTTTGTAAAGTTTCTCACGTTGTTCATTGGCCATTTTAGGGTTGTAAAGTTTGCTTCCTTTATGTACGGTTTGAATTTCATTCATTTGATAGAATCCAACAGCAATACCTGCAAGCAGCGCTGCACCAAATGCCGTTGCTTCAGGGAATGGAGGACATACAACCGTTTCGTTTAGAATATCGGATTGGAACTGCATCAGAAAGCCATTTGCCGATGCACCACCATCAGCCTTAAGGCTTTTAAGTTTTATTTTGGAATCAATCTCCATTAATCCAAGAATATCGCGAGTTTGGTAGGCCAGCGATTCCAACGTTGCCCTTACAATATGCTTATCGGTTACCCCTTGGGTTAGGCCAAGAATTGCGCCTCGCGCATACATATCCCAGTATGGAGCACCCAAACCTGAAAATGCAGGTACTACATAAACGCCCTGATTATCGGTAACTGATAGAGCTATTGCTTCCGATTCGGAGGCGTTATCGATGATTTTTAAACCATCGCGGAGCCACTTTATTGCTGCACCAGCAATAAACACGCTACCCTCAAGGGCATAGTTTACCTCATCGCCAATTTTCCACGCAATTGTTGTAAGCAATCCTGATTGTGAAATGACAGGAATTTTCCCTGTATTCATTAGCATAAAACATCCAGTGCCGTAGGTATTTTTGGCATCGCCGGCTTCAAAACATTTTTGTCCAAATAGGGCCGATTGCTGGTCGCCAGCAATGCCTGAAATAGGGATTTTGTAATTATCAAAGATTCCATCAGCTGTATAGCCAAATAAGCCTGATGATGGTAAAACGCTTGGCAGAACGCTTTTGGGGATGTCTAATTCTCTAAGTAGTTTTTCATCCCAGCTAAGTGTTGAGATATTAAAAAGCATTGTTCGCGAGGCGTTGGAGGCATCGGTAGCATGAACTTCTCCTCCTGTTAATTTCCATAGAATCCACGAGTCGATAGTTCCAAACGCCAATCGACCTTCTTGTGCAAGTTTCTTAGCACTTGGAATATTTTTAAGTAACCAATATAGTTTTGTAGCAGAAAAGTATGAGTCAATAACAAGACCTGTAGTTTTACGGATGTAATCCGTTAATCCTTTCTCTTTAAGAAATTCACATATATCGGCGGTGCGTCTATCTTGCCAAACGATGGCGTTATGAATTGGTCTGCCAGTTTCTCTATCCCAAACAACTGTGGTTTCGCGTTGGTTGGCAATCCCAATGGCAGCAATTTGCTCAGGTTTGATTTTTAGTTTACTGAGCAGTTTTTTTGCAACAGTAATTTGTGTTTCCCAAATCTCCTCAGCGTTATGCTCAACCCAGCCGGGAGTAGGATAGTATTGAGTAAACTCCATCTGCTCCATACCAAGTGGTTGCTGATATCTATCGAAAATAACTGCTCTTGAACTCGATGTTCCTTGATCGAGCGAAAGAATAAATTCTGCTTTCATACAATTGCGAATTAAAAAGGTCAGACATTTTGATACCTGACCTTGTTGTTATTTACTCTAGATTAATGCTCTTATCACTCTAAAAAGGATGGCTAATCCTCTTTCTCCATCGCTGCAGCAACCTCATCCGTAATATCGAGGTTATGATAAACATTTTGCACATCCTCGTTATCCTCAAACTCATCAATCAGCCTTAACACTTTTATTGCTGATGATTTATCTACGCTCTTTAGTTCATTTGGGATTCGTTGCAATGCGGCATTCTCAACCTCAATTTTTAGCTCTTCCATCTTCTTATTCATCTTCCCAAAATCCTCTTTTGCAGTTGTTACAATAACTGACTCATCGGTAGTCTCAATATTTTCAGCACCTGCATCAATAAGGTCGAGTTCAACTTCATCAAGATTTATTTTTTCTTTTTGGATGGTGAAAATGCCTTTACGTTCAAACAAAAAATCCAAGGAACCATTGGTACCAAGTGTTCCCCCTCTTTTTGAAAGTTGAGAACGAATAGCGCTGAGAGTTCTATTGTTATTGTCTGTTAGGCATTCGACAAAAATGGCAATTCCACCGGGAGCGTAAGCTTCAAAGTTTACCTCATGAAAATTGTTTGGATCTTTTTCTGCTTTATTAATAGCCCTCATGATATTGTCCTTGGGCATATTCTCACCCTTGGCGTTGTTTATTGCCAAGCGGAGTCTAGCGTTGCCTTCTGGATCTGCCCCTCCCTCTTTTACCGCGACGGTAATCTCTTTAGCAATTCTCGAAAATATTTTTGAGCGTTTTGAATCAAGCGCCCCTTTTTTTCTTTTAATCGTAGACCACTTATTATGCCCTGACATGTGTTGATTAATATTAGGTTACAAAACTTTTTTAAGGAAAATGTGTAAAAATTAGAACACAAATTTAATTCATTAAATTTAAAGGGAAAAAACCATCCACTTAAATATTATTTGGTTGAGTTAACTAAATTTGCAAAAAATATTACCAAATGGAATTGAACGAGGATCTGGGAGCGCTTTTCGAAAATGTTGATAATCAGCCAAACGATGAAAGACCAAAGGTTTTTATCGAAACCTATGGTTGTCAGATGAATGTTAACGATAGCGAGGTAATAGCATCTATTCTGCATGCCAACGGTTATGCTATTATTAATAAACTTGACGATGCAGATGTAATTCTCATCAACACTTGCTCAATTCGCGAGAATGCCGAAACAAGGGTTTGGGGTCGTTTAGATGTGTTTAAGCAGATAAAAAAGCGTAAACCTTCGGTTTTGGTTGGCGTTGTTGGTTGCATGGCCGAAAGACTCAAGGAAAACCTAATTGAAGAGCAAAAGATTGTAGACCTTGTTGTTGGACCTGATGCTTATCGTGAGCTTCCAGTTCTAATTCGTGCTGCCGAGGATGGACAAAAGGGCATAAATGTTCTTTTATCGCGTGAAGAAACCTATGGTGATATTAGCCCTGTTAGGCTCGATAAGAATGGTGTTTCGGCTTTTGTATCTATAATGCGTGGATGTAATAACATGTGTGCATACTGTGTTGTTCCTTACGTTCGCGGTGGCGAACGTAGTCGCGATCCTAAGACGATCCTTCGTGAAGTTCAAGAGCTTATTGATGCTGGTTATCGCGAGGTAACTCTTTTAGGGCAAAACGTTGATTCATACCATTGGAAGCATGAAGGGCTTCTGCATCATGTTCATTATACCAATTTCTCCGATTTACTCGAGATGGTTGCAACGCTCAGTCCAAATTTAAGGGTGCGTTTCTCAACATCACACCCTAAGGATTTGAACGATGAGGTGCTTTACACCATGGCCATGTACGAGAATATTTGTAATCATATACATTTACCAGTTCAATCGGGCTCAACTCGAATCCTTGAGCTGATGAACCGTGGGTACGATAGGGATTATTATATGAAGCGAATTAATGCGATTCGAAATATTATTCCTGATTGCGCCATTTCATCTGACTTCATAACCGGATTTTGTACCGAAACTGAAGAAGATCACACCCAAACGCTAACCCTTATGGAGTGGGCAAAGTTTGATTTTGCTTACATGTTTAAATACTCCGAAAGACCCAATACAAAAGCTGCTCGTAGCTATACTGATGATGTTGCCGAGGAGGTTAAAAGTCGTAGATTAACCGAGATAATCGAATTGCAAGGTAAACTATCAGAAGAGAGCAAGAAGCGAGATATTGGTAAGAGCTTTGAAGTTCTGATTGAGGGAGAGTCAAAAAAATCGAAGGAAGAATTTTTTGGCAGAACTTCGCAAAACAAGGTGGTTGTATTTCCGAGGAAAAATCACAAGATTGGCGATTATGTGCTAGTTGAAATCACCGATTGCACGCCTGCCACATTGTTAGGTAAGATTGTTGAAGAGTAGTGCTGTAGAGACTTCCACTTGCCGCTTGTCACTTGGCTCTTATTAATCTGGCCATATAAAATCCGTCAAATCCGCTGATTGAGGGCAATATTGTTTGTTCCTCTTCGAGGGTAAAAGCACCATTCGATCTTTCGATGAATGCTTGAATTTGATTGCCATTCTCCGAAGGTAAGATGCTGCAAGTTGAGTAAACGAACTTGCCACCGGGTTTTACCATTTGAGTGTATTTATCGAGGATGTAGGCTTGTAACGTTTTAATTTCTTCGATCTTTTCAGGTGTTAACCGCCATTTCGAGTCTGGGTTACGTCGCAATACGCCAAGTCCTGAGCAGGGAACATCAAGCAAAACTCTGTCAGCCTTATCTTTTAATCGTTTTACAATTTTGGTAGTTGTAATTGTTCGTGTTTCTATAATCGAAAGACCAGCTCTGGCAGAGCGTTTCATCAGCTCATCGAGTTTCCAATCGGCATTATCGAGAGCAATTATTTTGCCTTTATTTTTCATCAAACAACCAAGATGCAACGTTTTTCCACCATGCCCAGCACAAGCATCAACAACGCGCATTCCGGGTTCTACATCTAGGAAAGGTGCAACCAGCTGCGACGATGCATCCTGTATTTCGAATTGCCCCTCCAAAAAGGGGGAAGATTTAAATATATCAGCACGTTTAGTTAGAATAATAGCGTTTGGTTGATTTAGTGCTTTAACTTGAAATCCTTCATCAGTCAACCTTTTTAGCAATAACGTGGTGCTTGTCTTTAATGAGTTTACCCTAATTACAATAGGAGGAAGGCTATTGAGCGCTTTTATTTCATTATTCCAATGCTCACCTAATTCCTCATTTCCACGTAAATCGAGCCAATCTGGAATCGACTGTGCTATCGCTCTATCTGCAATTAAGGCTGTGTATTTTTCAAATATTACGGATTGTGTAGATTTTGGTATAAGTTCTGAAACGCTGGTATCATTTTTTTTGATCAAAAGATATGTTAGTACCATATCTCGATATGCATCTTTATTCACGGAGGAAAAACTATTGTTTACAAGAGTATTCAAAAGTCTCCACCAGCGTACAACCTCCATTAGAGTTTCAGCAAAAAAGCCACGACTCTGTTCATCCCAGTTTGGATTCTGCTTAATCCAAAAGGTGCTAACCTGATTTAGGGCTCTTTCATCCTCCATAACTTCTTTAAATCCTATGGAGATTGCCTCAATTATATGGTTAAAATCTTTAGTAATCATCAAAAAGAGTTAAAGGACAAAGATAGTAAAAGGGTGCATTGAGGTTTATTTTTATTTCATTAGAATAGTTTTGTTTATCGCCTAACAATTAATTAATAAAGTTATTTAAAANNTCTGCGATTGTTTAAACGATGTTTAGCAACATTACTTATTAACAATTTTAATTCTTTACTTGATTAATAGTTTCAATATTGGTACTTTTCAAATCCCAAAAAACTATCAATGCAAATGCTTTTATTTTGCTGATGTTTAACAGTTTACATGAAATGGTTTGAAAGCATTTGATTTTGTGGTAAAAAACTGATTACCAACCTAACTGTATATGACATTTTTAGTTATCGTTATCGCTTTAGTGTTAATCTTTGATTTTATCAACGGATTTCACGATTCAGCTAATTCAATTGCAACAGTAGTATCAACAAAGGTTTTATCGCCATTTTCAGCAGTTTTGCTTGCGGCTACTTTTAATTTTGTAGCTTTTCTTGTATTCCCTTTAAAAGTTGCCACAACAATGGGTAAAGGGATTGTAAATCCTGATGTTATTAGTTTAACTGTAATTGCTGCTGCATTGGTTGCTGCAATTATGTGGAACCTGTTGACATGGTGGTGGGGATTTCCTTCAAGTTCATCTCATACGCTTGTAGGAGGCCTTGTTGGTGCCGCGGTTGCAAAAGCAGGATTTGGATCTGTTGTTGTTGGAGGAGTACTAAAAATTGTTGCATTTATTGTAATCGCTCCTTTACTCGGAATGATAATTTCATTCTTAATTTCGGCTCTCGTTCTTTACATAAGCCGAAATTTTTCTCCGCATACAGTTGATAAACATTTTCGACGATTGCAATTACTTTCTGCAGCAGCCTTTAGTTTAGGTCATGGTGGGAATGATGCCCAAAAGTCAATGGGCATTATTTGGGTAGCCATGCTTGTAGCAGGACAGGTCACAATTGATACTCCAATTGCATTGTGGATCGTACTATCATGTCAAGCAGCAATCGCTTTTGGAACACTATTCGGTGGATGGAGAATAGTAAAAACTATGGGACAAAGAATTACTAAGCTTAAACCATTTGAAGGATTTTGTGCCGAAAGCGCAGGTGCTTTAACACTGTTTGGTGCAACCCATTTTGGAATTCCTGTTAGCACAACTCATACCATTACAGGATCAATAATCGGTGCGGGAGCTCGTAAGGGTGTTTCAGCAGTTAAGTGGGGGGTAACTACAAAAATATTTTGGGCTTGGATCCTGACAATTCCCATTTCTGCTATTGTCAGTGCTTTGGTTTATTATCTATTTGTATGGTTACAATAATCAAACTCGTTAATAATATTAAAACCCATTAATATGAATATAGATACAATTTTAAAGTTCTTTGTGCCCAAAGACCATGCTTTTTTCCCATTATTTGAAAGGGATGCGCAAAATTTAATCAAAACGGCTGAAGTACTCAAACTTCTACTTAGTACGGAGGATATTGCTCAGCAGGAAATTTTTATCAAGCAAATAAAAGAGTATGAGAAGTTTGGTGACGATGTAACTCACACAATATTTGATCAGTTGAATAAATCATTCATCACCCCATTCGACAGGGAAGACATTCAGCAGTTTGCCTCAAACATTGATGATGTAGTTGATACTATGAACGGTGTAGGGCAACGAATATTACTGTACAAACCCAAGACTTACATCCCCGTTTATTTAGAATTTGCGGATATTTTATGTCAGGCCGCCAAGGAGATTGAATATTCAGTGAGCTTGTTAACCGATCCAAGCAATAACAAAGAGAAAATTAAGCAATCTTGTATTGCAATTAATACTTTAGAAAATAAAGCAGATGAACTTTACCATTTGGGAATTTCGTCTCTATTTGAAAAGGAAAAAGATCCTTTTGAGTTAATTAAGAAAAAAGAAATTCTCGAAACTCTGGAAAAGGCCGTAGATAAAGCTGAGGACGTTTCAGATTCAATAAAAACTATTTTAGTTAAAATGGCTTAATCGTGTAATCTGAAATAAAAATCCGGGTTATTTAACCCGGATTTTTATTTTAATCAGCTATTATACTTTCTTTTTGTAATCGTCCTTTAGTTCATTCCCGTTAAACCAATTACTAAGTCCGAATAAAGAGCCCCGAGCGCCTTGCCTGATAAAGGTTTTAAGTACCTTATCCTTGTTTACCATTTTTGTAAGAGTTGTAGAAATAGCCATCCTTACTCTATCCCGATCGCTTTCATGAATTTCAAACTTATCAAGCGCAGTTTGAGTAATAGCGCTGGCTGGCAATAAGGTGTCTTTCAATGTAAGAGATTCAAATATGAAATCATTCCACTTAACCTTATCTTTTCCTTTGCCAGTTTTGATAGGCTTACGTAAGGATTTTGGTTTTCTACCTCTTTTTTTTGGCTCAGCCTTAGGTTTTACTATTTTTTTTTTTGAAACCTTCGGTTTTGCTTTTTTTTCTACTACTTTAACTACTGCTTTACTATCAGTTGCTTTGTTTTCTAAGGATTTTGGTTTTCTACCTCTTTTTTTGGGTTCTGGTTTTGCAGTTTTTGCTTCGACAATTTTCTTTTTTGATTCTTTTGCTGTTACTTTTTTGGCGACCTCAGTTTTAGCAGGAATTTCAGCCACTTTAGGTTTTCTACCTCTTTTTTTGGGTTCTGCTTTTATAACAACCTCTTTTACCTTTGGCTTTCGCCCTCTCTTTTTAGGTTCTGATATTATCTCTTTCTCAACCTTCGCAGTTGGGGTTTTTGCTTTTGGTTTTCTACCCCTTTTCCCTTTTACTTTCTCAGTTTTTTCCTCAGGAGTATCAACATCTTTCCCATCGGAAATCTTTTTCATTATACTTTTTAAACTGCTAATTCTTCGCTGAGCCCTATCAATCTCTGACTGATATAGGTCAATGAGGTCATTTACTTCAACCTCGGAAAGAGAAATTTTCTTCATTAGTTAGGTAAGAGTTTAGGTTAATATGAGTTTATATTATATGACTTAGACTATCTGGTTATTAATTATTTGTCAAATATAAAAAAACGAGGAACAATGTCAATATTTTAGCTATAAAAATTGAATAGTAATAAATTGTAAGAATATTTATTTCAAATTATTATCACTTATAGACATGCCGATTTTATTGAATATTTAGCATTATAATAATCAAAAAATAAAATATTATATTATTAACAATTGTGTATAATAAATGTTTTGTAATTTACACTTTTGTATAATAGAGATTAAGGTTTAAACCATTTCAACCTCAAACAATCTCATTAAAAAAACTTTTATGAGAAATAAAACATTATTAGCTGCTTTATTCATTTTTTCTAATTTAGTTGGATTTGCTCAGGGTAACTCTCCCCTTTGGTTAAGGTACCCTGCAATTTCACCCGATGGCAGCACAATAGCTTTTAGCTATAAAGGTGATATATATAAAGTATCGTCTAAGGGAGGTGTAGCTTCAATTGTAACAACTAACAGTGCATACGATTATATGCCTGTTTGGTCACCCGATGGAAAACAATTGGCATTTGCTTCAAATCGTTATGGTAACTTTGATATATTTATTGTTGCCGCAGAAGGAGGAACACCTACTCGCTTGACATTCTATTCGAGCGGGGAGTACCCTTGGGCTTTCACTAACGATGGGAAGAACATTATTTACTCTTCTCAGCAGCAGGATAATTTTAAAAATATCCTCTTTCCAAGCGGCCTATTAACAGAGTTATACTCTATTCCTGTTGACGGGGGAAGACCCACTCAAATATTAACAACTCCTGCAGAGAATGTTAATGTTAGTACTAATGGTAATTTGTTAGCTTATCAGGATAAAAAAGGGTATGAAGATCCATGGCGTAAGCATCATACATCGGCAGTTACCCGTGACATTTGGATTTACGATACTCAATCGGGAAAGCATAAAAAAATATCAATATTTAGTGGTGAAGACAGGAATCCCATTTTTTCAAATGATTCAAAATCAATTTACTATTTAACCGAGCAGTGGGGTAGTTTCAATGTTGCTTTAGTAAATATTGATGGTGGAGAACCTAAGCAAGTTTCGTTTTTCGATAAGCATCCAGTTCGTTTTCTTTCAAAATCCACAAATGATATTCTTTGTTTTCAGTATAATGGAGAAATTTACACTCAGCCTATTGGAAGTAATCCCCAGAAGGTGAATGTTAGTATCCTTGCCGATCAAACGGAAACTGCAGTTAAATATGAAAGTTTAACGAAAGGAGCAACTGAAATGAGCATTTCACCTGATGGTAAAGAAATTGCTTTCATAATTAGGGGAGATGTTTTTGTTACTTCATCTGACTTTGTTACAACTAAACGTATAACTAAGACCCCAGAGCAAGAACGTACGGTTAGTTTTAGCCCTGACGGGAAAAAACTGCTTTATGCATCAGAAAGAGACGGCAGCTGGAAAATTTATCAGTCAAGCATTATCTCAAAGGATGAACCTAACTTTTCTTTATCTACTTTATTGAAAGAAGAACCAATTGTTGCTGAAAATTATGAAGCTTTTCAACCCTTATACTCACCTGATGGAAAAGAGGTCGCATTTTTAAAGGATCGAACAACTCTTTGCGTAATTAATCTTAATACAAAACAGGTTCGAACAGTTCTTGATGGAAAATACAACTACTCGTATAGTGATGGTGACCAATACTATCAGTGGTCGCCTGATAGTAAGTGGTTTGCTGTTAACTTTAATGAGCACTCATTGTGGATTGATAGTGAAGTTGGCCTTGTAAATGCAGATGGTTCAGGTAAGTTCGAAAATTTAACCAAAAGTGGCTATGCCGATAATAACCCTAAATGGATGATGGGTGGCAAAGCAATTATTTGGTTTAACGACCGCATGGGTATGCGAAGCCATGGTTCGTGGGGATCTCAATACGATGTTTATGGAATGTTTTTGACCCAAGAAGCTTTTGATGAGTTTAAGCTTACCAAACAAGAGGCCGAACTGCTAAAGGATAAGAAGAAAAAGGAAAAAGAGGATAAAGAAAAGGCAGATAAGGAAAAAGATAAAGAGGCTAAGGACAAAGATGCAAAAGGAAAAGAGGAGAAGAAAAAAAGTGAAATTGAGCCACTTAAATTCGAGTTGGATAATATCGACGATAGAAAGGTGCGTCTAACAATCAACTCATCTAATATCTCCGACGCAATTCTTTCACCAGAAGGAGATAAACTTTACTATCTAAGCAGATTTGAAAAAGGGTTTGACCTTTGGGTACGCAACATTAAAGATAACGAAACTAAACTCTTACTTAAGATTGATGGTTTTGCTGGCGATATGCAGATGGATAAGGATGGGAAAAATATCTATATGCTATCCGGTGGTTCATTAATGAAGGTAGAGATTTCATCAAACAAGCAAACTAACATCAATTTTAAAGCCGAATTTGACATTAACTACCCTGTGGAAAGAGATTATCTTTTTGAACACATTTGGCGTCAAATTGGCAAGAAATTTTATGATGTGAAACTTCATAATGTAGATTGGAAGTTTTATAAGAGCGAGTACTCAAGATTTTTACCTAACATCAATAACAACTTCGATTTTGCTGAAATGGTTAGCGAAATGCTTGGCGAATTGAATGGCTCACATACAGGTTGTAGGTATTCTCCAAGTTTCGAGAACGCAGATAGAACAGCAAGTTTAGGATTATTCTACGATAACTCGTATCCCGGTAATGGATTAAAGATTGCAGAGATTATGGATAAATCACCTGTAATTGACGCTAAAAGCAAGATTAAGACGGGTACAATAATCGAAAAGATTGATGGATCTGAGATAATTGCTGGGAAAGACTATTTTTCACTTCTTAACCGAAAAGCAGGAAAGCAAGTCCTACTTGATCTTCTAAATCCCGCAACTGGTGAGAAATGGGTTGAAACTGTAAAGCCAATTTCTACCGGAGAAGAAAACGAGCTACTTTACCAACGTTGGGTTGACAACTGCAAAAAGGAAACTGAACGTTTATCGAATGGTCGTTTAGGTTACATTCATGTAAGAGGCATGAACTCAGAAAGTTTTAGAGAGGTATACTCAGAATTACTTGGAAGATATGTAGGAAAGGAGGCAATCATTATCGATACTCGTTTCAATGGTGGTGGATGGCTACACGACGATCTTGCTACTCTTTTAAGCGGTAAGCGTTATGCCGATTACTATCCTCATGGACAGTATATGGGATCAGAGCCAATTGCAAAATGGAGCAAACCTTCAATTGTTCTTGTTGGTGAAGGAAACTATTCCGATGCTCATGCTTTCCCTTATACCTATAAAACACTAAACATTGGAAAACTAGTGGGAATGCCTGTTCCAGGCACAATGACCGCAGTTTGGTGGGAAACTCAACAAGATCCTACACTAGTATTTGGTATTCCTCAAATTGGCGTTAAGGATATGAACGGTAAGTATCTCGAGAATCAACAGATAGAGCCTGATATTAAAGTTCCAATATCTCCTGAAGAGGCTGCTAATGGTATTGATACACAGTTAAAAGCAGCTGTTGAAGATTTGCTAAAGCAGTTAGATGCTCAAAAGAAATAACTATTTATTAAAATAAGAAAAGCCCCAGTGAATATAACTGGGGCTTTCTTTTTGTTCAATATATTAAGATTTCTTTACATCGATACTTAGCTCTTTTAGCTGCTCATTCGAAATTGGTGAAGGAGAGCTGATCATAACATCTCTACCTGAGTTATTCTTTGGGAAAGCGATGTAATCCCTAATTGAATCAGCACCACCAAATAGTGAACAAAGCCTATCAAATCCGAAGGCAATACCACCATGAGGAGGAGCACCAAATTTGAAAGCGTTCATCAAGAATCCAAACTGAGCTTCGGCCTCTTCAGGTGTGAATCCTAAAACCTCAAACATTCTTTGTTGAAGCTGTTTGTCATGAATTCTAATTGAACCACCTCCAATCTCAACACCATTAATTACCAAATCGTAAGCATTCGCTCTTACTTCTTTGGGATTTGTATCGAATAGTGGGATATCCTCAGGGTTTGGCGAAGTGAATGGGTGATGCATAGCAAAGAATCGCTTTACATCCTCATCCCACTCAAGCAATGGAAAATCAACAACCCATAGTGGAGCAAATTTATTTTTATCGCGAAGATTTAGTCTGTTACCCATTTCAAGGCGAAGTTCGCAAAGACCAGTTAAAGTCTTCTTTTTATCGCCTGACATGATAAGGATTAGGTCGCCCTTTTTAGCGTCCATTTTTGCTGCTATAGCAGCAAGATCTTCTGGGGTGTAGAATTTATCGATTGATGATTTTATGGAGCCATCCTCTTCCATCTTGATATAAACTAAACCTTTTCCACCAATCTGAGGACGTTTAATAAACTCAGTTAGCTCATCAATTTGTTTGCGTGAATAGGCAGCGCATCCTGTAGCGCAAATACCACCGATATATTCAGCGCCATCAAATACTACAAAACCTTTACCTTTAATAGAATCAGTTAAATCAACGAACTTCATCCCAAAGCGTAAATCGGGTTTATCAGAACCATAGTATTTCATGGCATCTTGATAAGACAATTGCTGGAATGATTCAGTTATCTCAATATTCTTTACAAACTTGAAAAGGTGCTTTGTTAGCCCTTCGAAAGTTGCAAGTACATCTTTACGCTCAACAAACGACATTTCGCAGTCAATCTGAGTAAACTCAGGCTGACGNNCGGAAACATTTTACAATCTGGAAATATTTATCGAACCCAGCAACCATAAGCAATTGCTTAAATGTTTGGGGTGATTGTGGTAATGCGTAGAATTCACCTGGGTTCATCCTCGATGGAACAACGAAATCGCGGGCTCCTTCAGGGGTTGATTTAATAAGAACAGGGGTTTCAACCTCAATAAAATCTTTGCTATCAAGATATTTTCTAACCTCTTGAGCCATTCTATGGCGAAGCAAAAGAGCCTCTTTAACAGGATTTCTCCTTAAATCGAGGTAACGATATTTCATTCTTAGCTCGTCGCCACCATCGGTATCATCCTCAATGGTAAATGGTGGAATTTCCGATTGATTTAAAACGGTAAGTTTTTCAACCTTAACCTCAATCTCACCAGTTGGAATTTTGCTATTCTTGCTACTACGCTCAATAACTTTACCATCAACCATAACAACAAACTCTCTACCCAAACTCGAAGCAACTGATTGAAGTTCGGAGCTGCTTTTATCGTCAATAACAAGTTGAGTAATGCCATATCGGTCGCGCAAATCAATAAAGGTCATTGCACCAAGGTTACGGATCTTCTGAATCCATCCGCTAAGCGTAACAGTTTGTCCAACATTGGTAAGTCGGAGTTCACCACAATTATGAGTTCTATACATCACTAAAAATTTTAATCATGCGAAAGTAGAAAGAAAAAATTGATGACCATATAAGCTTGCCCTTTTTTTACAACTTTATACCTTTGTAACTCAATAAAAATTATGGATCAAAATCAAATAGATGAGCGTTACATGCGCGAAGCCCTTAAGGAGGCTCAAAAGGCGGGTGAGAAGGATGAGGTTCCCATTGGTGCTGTTGTTGTTTGCCAAAATCAGATAATTGCTCGGGCGCACAATCTAACCGAAACGCTTAACGATCCTACAGCACATGCCGAGATGCAGGCTATTACTGCTGCTGCTAACTATCTTGGCGGAAAATACCTCGATCAGTGTACCCTTTATGTTACAATTGAGCCATGCCCCATGTGCGCTGGAGCGCTTTACTGGGCACAACTTGGGCGATTGGTTTATGGTTCAACCGATCCAAAGCGAGGATTTAGTTTATTCGAAAGAAAGATTTTACATCCTAAAACAACCATTTCTTTTGATATTCTTCGTGATGATTGCTCGTCGCTAGTAACAAAATTCTTTCTAAAAAAACGCTAATATTTTTATATCTCTTTCTTAGAGTTACTTTTGTAACCGAATTACCTCTTTAATTTTCAATGAAGTACCTAGAACTACTTTGCCCTGCAAAAGATTATGAAACAGGTGTTGCTGCCATCAACCATGGTGCCGATGCCGTTTACATTGGTGCTTCGCACTTTGGCGCTCGCGAGGATGCAGGTAATTCGCTTTCGGATATTGAAAAACTTGTAAAATATGCTCATCCTTTCAATGTGAGGGTTTACGTAACTGTAAATACAATCATTTATGAAAATGAGATTGAGCAGGTAAAAAGCCTAATCGAGGAGTTGTATCGGTTAAATGTTGATGCAATTATCATTCAGGATATGGGAATCCTTGAGATGGACTTGCCACCAATTGCATTTTACGCAAGCACCCAAACCCATAACGATACACTCGAAAAGGTAAAATTTCTCGAAAGTGTTGGTTTTAGTCGGGTTATTCTTGCGCGCGAACTTTCATTGACTGAAATAAAAGAGATAAGCAACCAAACTAACATTGAGCTAGAATCGTTCATACATGGAGCGTTATGTGTAAGTTATAGTGGACAATGTTACTTTAGCCAGGCCATTACCCATCGGAGTGCAAACCGTGGGGCCTGTGCACAACCTTGTCGCTCATCTTACGATTTGGTTGATGGTAATGGTAAAATTCTTATCAAGAATAAGCACCTTCTTTCCTTAAAGGATCTCAATTTAACCAACCATATTTCTGAACTGATTGATGCAGGCATTACTTCATTTAAAATTGAGGGTAGATTAAAGGATATGAGCTATGTGAAGAACATCGCTAGCCATTACAATTTACTTCTAAACAATATTATTTCACAGAAGAAAGGATTTAAAAGATCTTCAGCGGGAACTTGCGATATCACCTTTAAACCTGATCCTGAACGGAGTTTTAACCGGGGTTTTACAACCCATTTTGTTGATGGTCGTGTAAAGCAGCAATCTTCGATGGATACTCAAAAATCTGTAGGTAAGAAGCTAGGTATCGTTTCCGAAATTGGAAACGGTTGGTTTACACTTAAGACCAAAGAAACTCTTGCAAATGGCGATGGAATTTGCTTTATCAACCCAAAGGGAGTACTTACTGGGCTCAGGGTAAATAGGGTAGAGCGAGGTAAAATTTTCCCTTTCGGCGAGACTAGTGAGGTAAAAGTAGGAGTTGAGATTTTTCGAAATCTCGATCATGAATTCAACTTGGCGCTTAAGGCAAGCAACAAAAATCGATGGCTTGGATGCTCTTTAAAAGTAGAGCAGACCGATAGTTCTATCAATCTTTCTGCAATTGATGAAGATAACCACATTGTAAACATTAATATTGTAGAGCAGTTCGACTATGCGATGAATGCCGAGAAGGCAATTGGCAACATTAAAAGCCAGCTTTCTAAATCTGGCGATACCATTTTTAAGGTTCAGCAAGTAGATGTAATAATGGATAACCCTGTATTCATTCCAACATCAACTTTAAACCAAATCCGAAGAAATTTACTTGAGAAGTTGCTAAATAAAAGGTTGAGTGAGTATAAAAAACTGAAAAGGATAGAGGTTGATAAGCAAAGCGATTACATCACCTCAAAGCTTACCTATAAAGGTAATGCATCCAATCAGCTATCAAAATCTTTTTATAAAAAGCACGGCGTTAATTCAATCGATGAGGCATATGAAATAGATAAAGCAACCGATGCTGAGCTGATGGTTACCCGTTATTGCATTAAGTTTGAATTAGGAATTTGTCCCTCAAAACAGGGAGGAAAACCGACAGGAGAGTTATATTTGAGGGATAATAAAAATATTTACCCCTTAGAGTTTGATTGTAAAAATTGTTTGATGAAAGTTAAATCGCCAAAAAGCAGATAAATGGAACTACTAACACCTACCAATTGGCCTAACTATGAGCTAATCGATAGCGGAGATTTCGAGAAATTGGAACGATTTGGAGATAGAATTGTTGCACGTCCAGAGCCTCAAGCTATGTGGGATAAAACTCTTTCGAATGAGGAGTGGAAGAAGATGGCCGATGCCTATTTTATTAATGCCAAATCCGATAAAGGCTCAAACCTTAAGAATGATGGTGAGAGAGGAGAATGGAAATTAAAGCCAGGGTTGAAGGAGCAATGGTATATCGATTATAATTATAAGGAAATGAATATCCGTTTCCGTTTGGGGCTAACCTCTTTTAAGCACATTGGAATATTCCCTGAGCAAGCATCGAACTGGAACTACATTTACGACTCAATAAAATCTATAAATCAATCCAACACTAAAGTTTTAAACCTATTTTCTTACACTGGCGGGGCATCGCTTGCAGCGAAAGCAGCGGGGGCTGATGTTACTCATCTCGATTCTGTTAAGCAGGTGGTAACTTGGGCTCGAGAAAATATGGAGGCATCAGGATTAAAGGATATTAGATGGATTATTGATGATGCAGTAAAGTTTGTTAGCCGTGAAGTGCGACGAGGTAATCAGTATAATGGAATAATACTCGATCCTCCTGCCTTTGGGCGTGGACCCGAAGGCGAGATGTGGAAACTTGAAGATTGTATTAATGATTTACTTAAAAATTGCAATCAGATACTTGCACCTAGTAAAAGTTTTTTAATCCTTAATATTTACTCTTTAGGTTTTTCAGCCTTAATCGCAGAAAATTTTGCTAAAACAATTTTTGGTATAGAACAGCCTAATTATGGGGAACTTTTTGTATCCGAACGTGAGGGAAGGCGCTTGCCATTAGGCGTTTTTGCACGTTTTAGAAGACCATAGATATACTTTAATTCTCTGATAATAAGTAAAATGCATTGGTGGTATCTATGGGCAGTTGATATTAAGAATTCGTTAATAAAAAAAAATAAGAAAAAGCAGCTATTTACTTTTAAAAAGTGTAATTTTATAGTGCCCGAATTTTAAATCAAATAGTATGGACGTACTAAGGTATAAAGCGACAAGTCAATACCCTGAGATAATCCTTGATAAAAGCAACGGAATCTTTGAATTTTCAGGTAATTCTCTTCCTGAAGATGCAAAAGCTTTTTATGAACCAATTTTACAGTGGTGGGATGCCTACATTCTTGATCCTAATCCTGAAACTGTAATAAAATTCAAAATGATCTATTACAACACACCAAGTTCAAAGTTGATATTTCAGGTATTTAAAAAGATTGAGAAGTTAGCAAGTATGGGGAATAAGGTAAAGGTGATTTGGAAATATAATGATGAGGATATTGATATCAAGGAAGCGGGATTCGACCTTTCGGAACATGTAAAAGTTCCATTCGAATTTCAAATCTATAAGGAATAAAAAAAGGCTCGAATTTCGAGCCTTTCTCATTTTGTATACCTTTACCAATTACCAGTCAGTAGTGTAACTATGGTTGTATATCCTATAGGTTTTAACCTCTCCCGTTGAATTAGATTTAAAGTGTATATAACCCGATAATAACGATAATGTTTTGCCAATTGAAGATGTTTCGGTAATCTTTATCGGTTGAGTTATGTTCAGTTTTAGGCTATGATTCCCTTTTCCACTGTAACTCTGGTTAATGCCATCTATTACAATTGGAGTTAACCCTTTAAATTCAATAACAACCTTATCAATTGTAAATGCTGCATCATACTTCGAAACTATAGTCATATCAACCATCGAAGCATCGATTGTTCCATCACCTTTAGTTACTGTAGTGAAGTGGAAAGGTACATTAACGAATATGCTTGCTTTATTCGCTGATATATCGAAGTAAAACTTCTTTTGTACGTCAGCATTACCAAAACGATACTTTACTAAAATATTGTTCTCTGGATCTTCGTAACAATTTGAATAGTCGTATTTTACTAGCCAGCTATCTTGATTGTTAATGGTAGAAGTAATTCGAGCACACTCTGATTTCGTAACAGGTTTCTTAACTGTTGTAATTGTGCGTGTTCCAAGTCTTAATGAATATTTAAGTTCTCCAAGATTACTTTCAACTTCAACCAATTCAATTGATGAAAGTATTGAATTATAGCGAGTAATGCCAAGTTCTGCTTGGTTCTTACGTCCATCCATAAAGTAGTCAGTTAGCACTCTAAGCTCACCAATATTCTTTTCAGCTTGTTCAACCGATTCAACATTTTCAGCTTGAGAGACTAAATCTTCAAGTTGACGAGTTAACTCGTTGTCACGCATTTTATAATCGCTAACAAGTTTCTGAAGTTCAAACTCGGGGAATGGATACTTTAGATGATAGTAAAAATACTCCTTTTTGTCTTTTCCTTGGAGTTTTTCCCAATAAAACTCCTGAACTTTTGAGAGAGAAATTCCTTGTAAAAATGGCACTTTCCCTGATTCTGTTGTAGTTGAAGAAGCAAATTTTTCAAGAAAAACGGATATATTATTGTTATAGTTGGCTTCTTCTTTTTTCAGTTCGGATTTAGCCTTTACATTTTCAGCAACCGATGATACTATCCGCTCTTTTACCATTGTAAGAGCATTTTGCTGAGCCTCTTGGCTTGTCGCACCACGGCCAACAGTAATAATATAATCTTTCTCTAGATTATTGACCCATTTTGGTTGCTTACCGCTTTTCTGGATAATCTTATCCTGAGCGAGGCTCATACCTGCTACCGATATAAGGGCAACAGCCAATAGTAAGAATTTATTCATGATTTTATTGTTTGGGTTTATAAGTATTTTAAAGATTTAACCTCAAACGTTAAATATTAACCTCTATATAGCAATCAGCAACCCCGAAGGGTTGCTGACTCTAAGGTTAAGTGTCAAAGATTATTTTTGCTCTCCAGCAAGTTTGTTCATCTCCTCGTTGAAGATGTTTTCAAACTTCATCTTGTCATAGTCAAGTTGAAGTTTTTGGTCCTTGCTAATTTTATCTTTAATCTTGTTTAAAAGATCATCTTTAGCAACTTCAACAGCAACATAGAATGACCATTTACCATCTTTTATGAAAGATCTGCTGCAAACTGTAGACACATTATTAAGTTCTTGACTAACAACGTCGCGAGTTAGTTGCTCAAATTTTTGCTCAAATTCTGAGTTTTCACCAATTTGACGCTCGTTAGTATAACGATCGGTAACGGTTTTAATAGTACGGTTAATAGATGCAGCAAGATTACTGTTTGCATCAACGCCTGCTTTATTTTTTGCGGTGCTTTGATCTTGACTAGTTCCAGAACCGGTACCACGGAAGAATTTTTGATCAGAGTGGAATTCATTGTCGCTACATGGAACTGTAACTTCTTTCCCTAATCCGCTATCTTTAACTGCAGCTGGTTTTGATCCACCACAACTTACAAGGGCAACTGTAAAAGCAATTGCACCAACAAATAGAAAAGTTTTAGCTAGTTTCATAATCTTAGATTTTAAATTAAAAATTGTGAGTTAATAATATTCTGTCTTGTTGTTAATTATTTATTGCTGTAAAGCCAGCCCCAATCAAAGTTTTCTGATGCACCCCAGTTACCCCAAGCAACAGCAACATCCTTACCTGCTTGGATCATCATTTTTTCCTTGTCAACGTTGGCATCAAACTGCTTCATCTTGAAGGTCCAGACATTGGCACCATCTGCAAGTTGCTTTTGTTTAATCTCTTCAACAAGTTGAACTGCCTCTGGGTAGCATTCCATATCGGGGGTAATTTTACCAAGAAACTCAGCTGCTTTATCAGTGTTCATTGCAGCCCAAGAAGCTTTTGCTCCCGACATATACTCTGTACATTTGTAGTTTGCATATTGTTTGTAAACATCAATCGATAAATCCATACACTTATCGAAGCATTCGCGGCAAACATCAGGTACACTTAGAAGAACAAATAAAGCTTCTTCATACTTCTTTTGTCCTGCAAGAGCCTGAGCACCTTTTAATACAACATCGCATTGCGAGTTGTAATACTCCATAATCTTAGTCTTTCCGGTTTCAACAAAACCCTTGAATTGACCTACTCTAGGATTTAAGTTCTTAATTGCAGCAATGTATGCTTTATCTTCAGTTTGTCCAACGGCCTTTGCGCTATAAGTTGTTTGGCTAAAGATACTTTTACTAACGGCATCAACGATGTAGAAAGTGAACTCTAGGTTTAGAGCCTGCATGGGTGGAGCCGTAGGAGTAACCTCTTTTGATAGAACAGTTACCATCGGAACTATGCAGAAACGTGGATTTGAGCTTGCTGCTCCTATTCCATTTAGCGTTGCAATTTGCTGCATCTTGTTTTGAAGCATTTGACGTGCTCCATCAGGAATTCCCTCCGCTTGCTGGGGAACGATTGCGGCTAAAGCAACTCTTCCCATATCATCTGATTTACCTTGGCTATTCTGAGATAAGCCAATGAATGGTAAAGCAAGAATTGCTAAAAAAAGTACAGAAATTCTCTTCATAACTCTTATTTTAAGTTATTAATTGTCTTGGTTATTTTTCACCAATTACTATTTGGGCTTGTCCTAACCCTTTCATCATGAGTTTTGACTCAAGTTGATATTTTTCCTTTAACATCTTTTGCAATCCACGAGCCCAACCACGAGTGTCAATAGCTCTATTGTTTGCATCGGTTAGAGGTATTCGAACTTGTTCAAAAAGCATCATGTTTTCAGTATTATCGCTAGTGCTATATCTGCCTTGAACAGTATTTTCTCTCATCCAATCTTCGATAACCTCATTTAGTTCCTTACCATCATATTCGGTTGTCAAATCGCCATCAAAAGAGCTCCAAGTCTTAATCCTTATGATAACCTCACGACCATTCTTGAACATATCATCAAAATGAGCTTGAAGTTGAACGTTAAAATTATCGATATGCGCTAAAACAGCTTCTTCTAATAAGACTGGCAATTCAGCGGAGAAAGAGGGTTTACCTGTTCCAGAAGCACCAGCAATTTGTTTATCAGTATAGGCATCTAATCCTTGTAGATTGAATGTAACTGATTTCTTAGGTCCTGCAGTATTAACAGTCCAAGTAAGTTGCATCCAAATATCAGCCTTCGCTACTTTTTTAAGTTTATCGATAGGGCTTTCGTTGATTTCAGCACCACCCTTGCTTGTTAACATGGCGTCTTCAGCAGCTTGATCTTGTAATGTTTTTAGAGCAGACTCAAGGTTTTTTAGAGGAAATCCTCTGGCAGCCATGAGTTCGTTTATTTTACTTATTGCAAGAAGTAGTTCTGCATTTGATTGAAGAGCTGTTTTATAATCTGGAACTTTAACTTTTGTGCCTTGATTATCAAACTCTAGCATGTATCCGTTGGTATTACACCATACATCGCTAGGAACAACCATGATTGTGGGTTTCTTTGCTTGAGCAAAAAGTTCAGATGCTCCAAAAACCATTAGAACGGTAATAAAAAGATATAGTATTTTGTTTTTCATATCTGTAAGAATTTTTTTAGGGTTTAATCCTACAAGTTAAATATAATGTGCAATTAATTTCAAATACCGTGCCATATTTCTGTTGAATGAGCACGGCATTCAAATTACAATATGCTAGAAGCCTGAACTTAAGCCTTTTATTACGCCGGCATCTTCAAGGGCTTTTCTAAGGTCGGCAACGTTAACCGAAACAATAACCCCGATTTTGTATTTTTTTCCAACTTTCATTCTATCCTCAGCAGCAACTGTTCCATCACCTGATTCAGTTACGTATCTGTTGTAGTTTCCTTTATCAGAAAAGAATTCATCAAACCAAGCTTCTTTTTCTTTTTCAATTTCAGGAGTAGCTAAAGCTTTTTGTCCAGGAACGCCTGGCTTACCCGAAAAACCTTTAAAGATAACCCCATGCACAGCATTCTTTTTTGCTTGGTTAATTGCAATCGTTGGTTTTTTCGAGTATGACCATACCTTAATAAGGTATGTACCTTGAGTTCCAACGCTCATTCCTTCAATTTCATAAACAAAGTCATCTGTGTCTTTGTCTGCCTTTTTTTGTGCTCTGCTTTGAGCTGTTGAGTTGATAGTTAAACCTAGAACCATTACGAGTAAAAGGCTACTTAATTTTATTAATCTTTTCATAAAAAAAAATTTAAGTGTGTTATTTAATTTGTCTTATTAGCATACCAGGATAGTAATCGCCACTGCCTTTAAAGAAGGTACGGTCAANNGGTCAAGTACTGGTTTGCCATTTTTAATTGCTGTACTATCAATTGGGCCTTCTTCTTGTCCAGCAAGGTATCTGTTATCCCAGATTTTTTTGCCATCAACTTTTATGGTACCTTTTCTTACATATTTTGTTCGACCTTCTTTGTCGATTGTTTGTTCAAGTACTTCGAATCTATCACCATTTTCTAGACCTTCCTTTAAACCAATTTTAGCGGTAATTGGTTCACCAGTGTATAGGGGTGTTTTAGTTTTGAATACATCGTATTTCTTTTGAAGTTTAGCATAAACGTTATCAAATGTTCTGATTGTTGCAATCTCAACCAATCTTTCAGCGCTTCTTTGCTCTTTAAATGAACCTGTTACTAAGCTCCTTGATTTTTCTGAACCAATAAAATCAAATTTAAATAAGTCTGTATTATCAAATTTCTCTTTTCTTGCGGGATCGATGCTATTTTTATCCATCCAATAGTCGCTATAGAATATTGATGAGATGGAGTCATTCCACTGAAGTTTATAAAGATAAGATGTTGTCCAAACAGAATAA
Source organism: Bacteroidales bacterium (assembly GCA_003531155.1). GTDB lineage: Bacteria > Bacteroidota > Bacteroidia > Bacteroidales > Tenuifilaceae > UBA8529. Next base: position 72,605 of record DQHR01000176.1, read on the forward strand.
CCTTCTCTAGCTTTTTTGTATACTTGTTCTGCTGCAACAAGGGCAATTTTTTGTGCAATTGGGTTACCTATTTTTTCAGCCAAAGCTTTCGATGCGAGGTAAGTTACATAAGCAGGACCTTCATTACTTAAAAAGAAAAGTTTTGATACAACCACAAAAGTATTACCTATTAATTCTTCCCCTGCATCAGAAAGAGAAGCGAGTCCCCTTGCTGAATTTTCTGCTATTCGAGCTTCCATCTCGGAAGCGTTATATGAACCTCTTTCGCCAATTAGAGACATATCAAAAGAACCATCCTCTGCTCTATTAAACCACTTCGCAATCATTTGACTAGCAATTTTTTTCTGAGTCAAGTAGTTTTCGATTACTTGAGGAACGTTTTTAGATGTTGTATCTCCATTTACCCCATAAAGTTTAGGATCGAAAGATTTTTCGTCTACAGTATGGTTATTATACTTTTCGGGGAATGGGGCTTTGTAGTAAGCTCTAATTACAGTATCCTTGTATGGAAATCGATCTGATTCCATTAGAATTACATGCAAGGAACTTCTGCGATATTTAACATCTTGAACAGCCACCTTTTGAGCAAGAACACTTCCTGCACAAATAATTGCAACAATACAAAAGAGTAAAGATTTTTTAATCATAGCTTAGGTTTGTTAGGGTTTTCTACTCGTATGGCTTTTCGAAGACGCCCCGTTTTTTAAAATGGTTTCTGGACTCCATATATTGTACCAAACTGATAAAAAATTGGTGAATTTTTTTATCAAGTAGTAAAAATACAAAAAAAAACAAACCCCTTACACTAAAGTATGGGGTTTGTTAAAGTCTTTTACCAATATATTAGATTTATTGGTCAAATTGAGTTTTGAATCAAACTTTTAAAAAATTGCTTTTAGACTATAATGCTGATTTTACAATGATTTTTGGAATGTCAGTATTATCAATCCTACCAAAGAATAGTTCAGATCCATTACCTATTACATAAACTGGAACAGGCGAGCCAGTATGCGCAGTACTTGTCCAGCCAATTGCTGCTTTTTTGTTGATGAAATCGATGCAAAGCGAAGAAAATTGCTCTTTTGATTCAGATAAATAGTCTGTTTTTGAAGAGGATTTCTCTAGTTCCCGGATAGTCTTATTGTAGGCTTCCAATAATTTCTTTTGCTCTTCGTCTTTTAGTGCAAGGTTAAGTTTCTCGTCTCCGAGTCCTGTCTTTGCTTTAGCAAATTCGAGCATTTGAGCAAACGTTGGCCTAGGTTTTCTTCTCAATTCATTTATAACTAAATCTTTGAGATTCTCTTTGGATACCTTTTGATTGCTAAGAATTGATAGTTTATTGCCATACTTATTCTCCTTATTCCCAAGGCTAAAACCACCCGTTTCGTGGTCGGCGGTAACAATAATAAGTGTTTCGTCGGGATGAGCTTTGTAAAATTCAAGGGCTGGAATAATTGCGTCTGAAAAAGCAATAACTTCTTTTATTGCAGTTGCACCATCATTTGAATGACAGGCCCAATCTATTTTACCTCCCTCTACCATCATGAAGAATCCTTTTGGGTTATCTAGTGTTTGTATCGCTTTTTTTGTAAGTTCAGCAAGCGTTACATCAGCGCTATCTGCATCAATATAGTTTTTAAGAGTGCTTTCTGATGCAGGATCAGGGGTTGAGTAAACAATAGATTTAAAGTTTGATTTAAGAATATCAACTGAATCGAGGTTGCTTGTAAAAGCAAAGGAGTATTTTTTCCCAAGTGAATAAATTGATTCTACTGGCTCTTTGAGTTTTTTGCCGTAAGGATCAACAAAGCCTCCGCTAGCATAGAAATCGTAACCGCTCTTGAGCATATCTACGGCAATTTCATAGCTACTACCTCTTGAGCCTTGGTGAGCAAAAAAGGCAGCAGGCGTAGCATGATCGATACTTACACTTGTAAGCAGACCTACCTTGTAACCAGTATCCTTGAATTTTTTTGCTATGCTGAAAAGCGTATCAGTATGGTTAAAGTTTAGGCCAAGTGTTCCAATGGATGTTTTACTGCCAGTTGATAATGCTGTGCCAGCAGCGGCAGAACAGGTAATATATTGGTTTGCAGCATAGGTTGTTGCAAAAGTTTGAACAGGAAAGTTTATGAAGGATAAACTTTTATCGCTCTTTAGAACAGAATCAATATAAACTTGTGTAGTATTTATAACCTGTATGCCCATACCATCGCCAATAAATAGAAAAACATACTTTGCTTTTTTGCTATTTTTATGCTCTACGTTCTGACAGCTGTACGAGATGAGTAGTAATGCTAAAACTGGGAATATTATTTTTTTCATATTACTTATTTTTGTTGCAATTATAGTTGTTTTTAGAAACATCGCGATATTATTTATAAAATGAGGAAAAAATAGGAACTCGAGCCACGGTATGACATTCTATTTTTCTACCAACAAAAAAGCTCGCATTTTGATTAATCAATTTGCGAGCTTTATTTCTTTTAAAAACTATTTATTGATATCTACCAGTCACTTGAAGATATGTTACTAACTTAATTTTATATTCTTTCAAGGCATCAACAAGATGATCTTTTGATTGTTGATGCAATGTTTGTGCCTCGAGCATGTCTGAAATATTTCCCACACCAGCCTGAAAGTTATCAGTATTAATTTTTAGGTTCTCTTCGGCTTGTGCAATTGTTTCATTAGCAACAATAATTTGCTTTTCTGCTTCGTTAAGTTCGTTCCAAACCTTTTGAATTTGAAGGTTGAGCAACTCTTCGTTATTCTTACTATTATTTTTTGCTATCTGCTCTTTGTACTTTCTCTCTTTTATTGAGTGAGATGCGCCCCACCAATCTGAGATTGGAATCTTTATTGTAGCAAAAATCATTGTGTTTGTTGTGCCTTTATCCATGATATCATAGTAAAGGGCTCCGGCACCAACTCCTACTTCAGGAAGATATTTTCCCAAGTTCATTTTTGATTTTAACTCCTCAGCTTTAACGCTTTGTTGGAGGAGTTTATACTCCTCGCGGTTTATAACGGCTTCGGTTGAGTTAACATAAACGCTAAGTGGATTTTGATTAATTGTAAGATTATCGCCTAATACCATTGTTGAATCGTAAGGAATGCCTAAGTATTGGCAAAATGCCATATTTGCAAGTTTAATTCCATTTTCAAGTTTAAGTTTATTAACCTTTACCTCACTTTTCTTGATGCTTACTTTGAGAATTTCGTTTCTGTTTATCAAACCTGCTTTCCATGCATCATTAGCTTGTTTGTAAAGCGAGTCGAGGAAATCCTCGGCAGTCTTTACGGTCTTCATCTTCTCGGTTAGTGAGATGATCGTCCAATACTGCTCTTCAGTCTTAAGCAAAACTTCATTGCGAGCAAGGATGTATTGGCAACTATTTACATCAACGGCAACTTTTGCAAGTTTATTACCCGCAATAATTCTACCACCAGCAAATACAGGTTGAATTGCAGTTACTGCACCAAGAGTCCCTTTCTCAATTAACGAAAAGTTAAAACCGGGAAAGTACGCAAACTGCGTTGCAGTTGGTATTGTTGCCGGATTACCGTTGTAAACGGGAAGGTTACCCTTTGGAACATTTAGTTGTAGTAGTGATTCTTGGAACTTGAATGAGGTTGCCGTTGCGTTAATCTTTGGGAAGTAGTTAGTAAGCGCTTCCTTTTTAACTTGCTTTGATGCCTCAATTTCAAGTTGAGCATTTTTAACCTCAATATTATTCTCAATAGCAAGCTGCTTGCTCTGCTCAAGTGTGTAAATATTTTGAGCGTTTGAACTCGATATTCCAGCTAAAAAGAGCAATACCGTTATAGCTACTGGTTTAATTATTTTCTTTGGATTGCCCAAAACTGTTGGTTTTACGTATGCATTTTTAAATATCATCCAGTAAACAACAGGAAGAACAAACACTAAGAGTACCATTGAGGTTAGGGTTCCAAAGCATATAACAGCACCCATAGGACTCCAAAGTGGGCTATGGCTAATAATCATTGGGATAACTCCCATTGAGGCAGCCATTGAGGTTAAAAATATTGGACGCATACGACGCTTTCCTGCTTCGATAGAAGCATCTAAAACGCTCATACGATGCTTAACCCTTAGCTCCTCGGCATAATCGAGCATTATAATTCCATTTCTTACTAAAATCCCAATTAAACTTACAATTCCAAGTATTGAGGTTATTCCAAACTCAACATTCAATAGGAGTACACCAATCATTGCACCTAAAAGACTTAAACTTGATGACCCAAGTACAAGTAAAGCCAGATTTATCTTTTTGAAGTGGAAAAGAAGTATTATGAAGATAATGCCAATGCTTATCAATAAACCACCTAAAACGGTTGGAAGGGTTTCTGAATCCGATTCGTAAGCACCTCCATAGCTAATGGTTACCCCATTAGGAAGATCCATCTTTTCAACCTCTGCTTTAACGATTGGGAACACATGATTCACATTTTCGCCTCTTTTAACATCTGCTAAAATGGTGAGAGTAGGCATTCCATTTCGGCGAACCATTTGACCGTTTTCCCATCCGGGAGTAACTGTAGCAATCTGGCGAAGTGGAACTGAAACGCCTGGAATAAAAGAGTGGATGTACTCATTCTTGATATCATCAAAATTTGTTTTACTGCTGCTCTCCGTTTTTAGTTTTACTGAAACAGGGTAGTCGTTTTCCCAAATAGTAGTCATAGGCATTCCCTCAAAACGGATAGCAAGATTTGTTGCAATAATTGATTTATTTATCCCTAAACGATTGGCTTCAATTGAGTTGATATCTACATTTGCGGTTGGAAGCATTTCCCAAAAATCGCTATGCACCCAGTTTAGATGCTCGTTTTCTCTCATTTTCTGCTCAATTTTTTTGCTTACTTTTCTAATATCTTCAAGATTATTTCCTGAAATTCTAACCTCGACAGGAGCAGTAATTGGCTGATAGTCGAGTTGCTTAAACCTTGCGTAAGCATTTGGGAAATAATTAGAAAGTTTTGGTGAATACTCATTTAGCAGCTCAATAGTTGCCTCGTTAGATGTTGTATTTACGATAAACTGAGCATAGTTTTTTGCAGGAATTCCTGGAGCGTAAAGCGTATGGAAACGAGGTGAACTGGTTCCAATAAATGAGGTTGTTGAAACCACTCTGCTATCGCACTTAAGAATTCGCTCAAGACTATCACACACCTCTGTTGTTTGCTTTAGTGAACTTCCTTGTGTTAGGTAAATTTCAATGGCAAATTGGTCGCGTTCTGCTGCTGGCATTAAACGTTGTGGAACCTGTGTAAAAAGTAAACCACCTATAATTACAGATAGAATACCAATGGAAAGTGTTGTTTTTGGGTAAGCAAAAGCTTTTCCTAGCACTTTCTCGTAAAAATTTTGCATTGCATCCAAGAAGTTGAATTTCTTCTTTTTCTTACTATCAAGTTGAGTAAATCCCTTTGTAATGAAGAAATACTGTAAGTACGGAATTACCATTATGGCAACAAGGAGCGATATTCCGAGGGTTATTGTTACTGTCCAAGGGAACATCAAAACAAAATCTTTAAACGTTCCTTTTAAAGTGAAAAGGAAAGGAAAAAAGGTAATACTTATTGCTAGAGTAGCTGATACAATTGCCTTTACGTAAGCTTTTGCGCTGATAATGGATGCATGCCAGCGCGAAACACCATGATCAAGTTGCTCCATGTAGTTATCGACAATTACAATTGAGTTGTCGACAATCATTCCAAGCACTACAATTAGCGCAGCTAAGGTTACAGTGTTTAGTTCAATACCAAAAATATACATTATCCCAAGCGAAATAAAGATTGTTATTGGAATCGATGATGCAGCAACAGACGCTACTCTTAATGGAAGAAGTACTATGGTTACAAGAATAACCGCTAAGATTGCATATAGTAGTTCAACCATAAAATTGTTGATTGAATAGTTAACCACTTTAGGTTGATCCGCAATTCTAAAGATGGTTACATCTTTTGGGAGTTCGCTTTGGAATTGCTTTAAAACCTCACCAACCTCTTCGCCAAACTGCACAATATTCTTTCCTTNNTTGGAGCATCTCCATAGAGATGAGAACACACTTTTTGCCATTGTTTTGGATATAGCTATCGGGCTCAGGGTATTCCCTTACAACTCGTGCAACATCTTTAAGCCTGATAATGTGACCTGCTGGGTCGGTATATATTATTTGCTGTGCAATATCATCTTCGTTTTTATATAATGATGATATGTGAATTGGAATGTCTAGCTCAGCATTCTCAATTGAACCACCTACAGCGGTATATCCTTGTGTAAATAGAGTTACAAGAAGGGTTGATGAGTTAATCCCATATTTTTCAAGTTTATTCTTCTCTAAATAAATATTAATCTCCTCTTTTTGAAGCCCAAAGTGGCGAAGTTTCGATACCGATTCAATTCTTCTTAGCCTATCCTCTAGGTTATTTAAATGCTCCTCGAGTTCTCTATAGCTTGTGTTATCGCCTTCAAGGGCAACAAGTAGGGCAGAGGTATCGCCAAAATCGTTGTTTGCCATAAGGGCAACAACACCTGTCGGTAGTTGTGATTTGAGATTATTTAGGCCATGCTTTAGTTTCGACCAAAATTCCTCCGAGTTGGTAACGTTATCGTTTAGCTCAACGAAAGTTATCATTAGCCCATCTCTTGAATAGGAATAGGTTTTATTTCTTTTAACCTCTTTATAGCTGAAAAGATATTTTTCAACCTCCGTTGTAAGTTGTTGCTCAACTTGGGCAGATGTGGCTCCAGGGTAAACGCCAATTACCAACCCTTGCCTAATAGTAAAGGTAGGAAACTCCTGACGGGGCATATTCCTAAGCGCAAAGAACCCAAGAACAATCAACGCTCCAACTACCAGAAATACAATTTGTCTATATTTCATGGCAGATTCAACAAAACTAATCCTGTGTTTCATACTACTTTACTATTTCGATGAGTGAATTTTCGGTTAACCTTTGATATCCTTCAACTACAATCATTTCACCAGTTTNNTCAATTACGCCATTGTTTTTTAAAATTCCTGTTTCAACTTCGCGTGTAATTGCATGCTCTTTTTGAGCATCGGTAACGAAGACATACTTTTTACCATTACCATCAATTTGAATTGATTGTTGAGGGATTATAATTTGTCCTATGGCGTTTTCCAGATCGATTGAAACATTGCAAACCATTCCGGGAAAAAGCTTTTCGCTCGTATTGACAATAGCAATCTTAATATCGTAGGTGTGCGATAGTGGGTTAGCCATTACCCCTTTCTCCTCAATTGCGCCTTCAAACAACTCGTTATTGAGTGCAGCAACGATAATTTTTGCCTTATCACCTTTTTTGATTTTTGATATCTCATTTTCGGGAATCGATACCTTTACAAAGACCTTATCAATCTTTACAATCTCAAATACGGTTGATGTGGGAATTGCATTCATCCCTGGCTCAATATTTCTACGACCTACAACTCCGTTCATTGGAGCGTATAGCTTGCAGTCGTTCAGATTTTTCAAAGCAATCTGAGTTGATGATTTTGCCTGATCAAGGCTAGTTTGTATTTCGATATATTTTATTTCGGGGAGGCTACCTTTCTTGTACAAATCCGAAAGACGGTTGTAAGCATCCTCAGCCTGTTTCTCCTTTGCAAGTGAGATTTGATACATATTCTGATAATTACTGCTGTTTAGCTCTGCAAGTAGTTGACCCTTTCGCACTCTATCTCCTTCAGCAACATAAACTTTCTCAACTTGACCTGTGGTCAAAAAGCTTGATGGTACCGATACCGATTCTTCAACTGTTCCAACATAGTTATTGCTTTCTGAACTACCCGATAGCTCTACAATTTGCGTTTTAACTTTAACTGTTTGTTGAGCATTTGTTTGCTCATTGTTTGTTTTACAACTCACTAGCCATACTGTTAGAATGGCTGCTACTCCTGATAAAATTGCTTTTGTATTCATATTATTTGTTATAATTTATAAAACGATTTTCGTATTATGGTCGAAAAAATTGCAATAAAAAAGGTATACAAATACCTTAAACATTGGTTTTTCTTTATTTCATTAATCCTTTAATCATGATATCGCCAAGGATATTTAGCCTTTCCTCCCAGTTAGGGAATTTCTCTTCAATAGACATATCAATAGCTAGGCTCCTTAGTGAGCTTAGTACTGAATAGGCCAAAAGATCGATTTCTTCTTTAAACGAACTCGAAAACTCATTGTTTTCAATCCCCAACAACAGTATCTCCTTGATAACAAGGTACTCGTTGGTATTGTATCTTTTAACCAGCTTATTTATTGGAGCAAAATCATCCAAAAGTTCACCTTTAACGATTTTGTAAAGGTTAACCTTAGTTTTTACTGTTTTCAGGGAAACCTTCAGGTAAACTTTTAGCTTATCAACAGCGGTACTCTCTTTTTCAATGGCATTTTTGGTTTTCTTGGTCACCTCATTGATTTCCTTAGTGATAACCTCATCAAAAATTTCATCTTTGCTTTTATAGTAGTAGTAAAGAGTGCTTTTGCCTCTTCCCATTGCTTTAGCAATATCCTCCATGGTTGTTTTACGAAAGCCATATTGCTGGAACAATTTTTGAGCAGCAGAGATAGCTTCTTCTTTCAATTGCTCTTCTTTTGAGATAGTTGTGTTGGACATTTCGACTAAAATTGTTTTTCGGTACAAAAATAGATCTGTTTTTTTTCACAGCAAAATATTTTGAGAAATTTTTTTGAAAAAGAGAAGTTAAATTTTAAATGACTTAAAAAATGGGTTATGAAAGTATGATTAAGAAACTCAAATGCTATTGATTATAAACTTCCTTTCAAGAAATAAGGTGGCCTAGTTATAAATAGAAAAGATTAAAAAACTCCAATTATGGAGTTTTTTAATCTTTGTTTGATAAAAATTAGGGAATGTTTACTACATCTTCTTTTTCATCGAAGTGGAATCATGCATCATATCTTTTTCCTTATGCATCATACCATCTTTTTTTTTCATTTTTGAATCTTTCATCATCATATCTTTGCTTTCTTTAGCAACTAGTTCCATACCACAGGCGCACTTTCCGGGCTTATCACTTATAACATCAGGGTGGTGTGGACATGTGTATTTCATAGTCTCTTCTTTCATTTTCGAGTTTCCCGACATTTTACCTTTGCCTTTCATTTCAACCAGCTCCATACCACAGGCACATTTCCTTGGTTTATTGCTTATAACATCGGGATGATGTGGGCATGAATATTTCATGGATGTGTCTTTCATATCCATGTTGCTTTTTGAGGTTTGACCATACAGATGATTTGCTCCTGAGTGCGCTAGAGTTAAACCTGTTGCAATGATTGCTGCTATTAATAATTTGCTTTTCATAATGATTTTTGTTGTATTTATTGTTTAAAAAATATTACTTGTTTTTTCGCCTAAAATCGTTTAACATATCCATGGCAGTAGGGCTCTTTGCCTTCTTTTTCGTAGTATTGTTGATGGTAATCTTCAGCTTTCCAAAAGGTGCTGGCCAATGTAACTTTCGTAGCCACCATATATCCTTTTTGTTTTAGCAATCCGATAAGTTTTTCAGCTGTTTTCTTTTGATCGGAATTCAGATAGAAAATCTCGGAACGATATTGGTCACCAATATCAGGTCCTTGTCGGTTAATTTGCGTTGGATCGTGTATTTCAAAAAACATCCTCACAACTGCATCATAACTTGTTTTAGAAGGATTGAATATTACCCTTACTGCTTCGGCATAGCCAGTTGTATGGCTGCCTACATCCTTATAGGTAGGGTTTTTAATATGACCTCCGATATACCCAGTTTCGGTTGAAATAACACCAGGGATTTTGTGCATATAATATTCTACACCCCAAAAGCAACCACCAGCCACGATAGCAGTATCTAACTTAGGCTTTACTGAACCAGCAGGTAAAAAATCAAGCGATACAGAATTAACGCAATGCCTAGTATTTTTTTGGGTTAATTGCTCGCCAATAAAAACATGCCCCAAATGTGCTCCACAAGCGGCACAGCTAATTTCGGTGCGCATTCCATCGGCATCGGGTGTGCGTTCTACAGCACCTTTAATTTCATCGTCGAAGCTTGGCCATCCGCATTCCGATTTAAATTTGTCGGAAGATTGATATAATGGGGCACCGCATTGCTTACATACATATGTTCCCTTTTCGAAAAAATCGTTATACTTTCCGCTAAACGGACGTTCCGTTCCTTTATGAAGTATAACTCTTTGTTCCTCTGATGTTAATTTATGGAGGTTCATGGATGCTGTTTTATTTGTTGTTTCTTGAGCGCATCCAGATGAAAAGAACGAACCGACCATAACTATCAAAACTAGATTTTTCATAGCTGAAATTTTAAATGGTGTTTCAAAAGAATTGTATGCTTTACTGTTCAACCCATACAATAGGGCAATTCACTATTGCTGCATCCATTGCCATTAATGGAGCAGAGGTGGCTGTGGTTAAATTGTTAACCATTCCAAAGCTGGTATTGTTATAAATCTGAACGTCCCACAAGGGAGAATATAAAGCATCCGTAGGTAAGGTTTCAGGAACATTATGGGTTTGTCCGGTTGACATTCCATCTTCTGTTTTAAACCCTGATGCTGGACCTCCATCCATTTGGTCGGGGTTTGTATTGAAGCAAACATAAATATCTGAGGTTGGCACCTTTCCATCTTCAGCCCCCAACTCTTTTTCAGAAAAGTTAAAGTAGTAAACAACTTTATGGTTATACCATCCACGTGAAAGTTCTGTACTTTCGGATTCTAAGAAACGCTTACGTGCCATTGAACCTTTTGGTACAATAGGACAGTTAACAATAATGGTTGTTGGTGTTATTGTGTATCCGCTCATCATAATATCATCGTAACTTGTTAAAGTGTTTGCCACATAATCTGCAGATACGGTTACCTTCATAACAAGCCAGAAATCATTATAACCTGAAACTCCAGGAATAGCATTGACAATGTTTAATTGACCCGAAACGGGTGTCGATTCTCCGCTCCGAAAAAGAACATATATAGGAGCTGGAGTTGTACTTAAAACATCGAAATTGTAGTAAATAGTTTTTTCTCCGTTTGGTCCTAACCCGTGTGTATTAAATGCTGGTATTGCATCGAAATCAACAGGCTGGTTGGCTGCTGGGAATCCATTTTGAGTAGTTCTAACAAATAAATGAGCAAATGAGCTGCTAAATCTATCAATGGAAACATCCCCTGCAGTGTCTGGGTTAAGAGGAGTCATCTCCATGTTATCATCTTTCTTGCAAGCTCCAGCTAAAGCAATAAGTATTATTGCTGATAAAATTAATTTTGTTTTCATGGTAATGTCTTTTTTAGTTTACATCACCAAAATTCGCCGATAAGTATCACGAGGAGGTCACAAGAGATTCAAGAAACCATAACGTTTCTATGCGACGCTAACCATAGGGAGTGTAAAGGAAAAAATTGTTCCCTTACCCAACTGACTTGAGACTTCTATTTCGGTTTGATGCAGATCTATTATCTTTTTAACAATTGCCAAACCCAAACCTGTACTTTCGCTATATTTTTTTCCTTTATAATACCGATCGAAGATGTAAGGTAATTCGTCATGTCCAATTCCTTCACCGGTGTCGGCAATGCTTATTTTTATCTTTCCAGGTATAATTGAACGAATATCAATATTGATATAATCACCCTCTTTACAAAACTTAATGGCATTGTCGATTAGGTTTTGTAAAACCCGGTCAATAAGCAGTATGTCTGCCTCAATCATGGGTAAATCTGTTGGTAGAAATGTATTAATGCTAACACCTTTCTTTTGAGAGATAATCCTATACTTATTTGCAATATCAGAAACTAGTTCAGTTATTGAGAAAGGTTCGGTGTTAAGCTTTACCTGATTGGTTTGAAGTTTTGATAGTTCAAACAGTTCACTAACTAGTCTCTTTAGCTTATCGCAGCTAGTGTAGATGATTTGCAAATACTTAAATTGCTCGGAAGGTTCAATTGTATCCTTTTTCAGTATAAGCGTTTCGGCATATCCCTGAATAGACGCTATGGGAGTCCTAAGGTCGTGCGATACATTGCTGATAAGTTCTTTACGAAACTCATCTGTTTCTTTTAATTCTTGTATGTTCTGAGCTAAAGTATCCGCCATTTTATTAAAAGCTAACCCAATAGTATCTAACTCGCTATTACTTTTTATTGCTATTCGTGCCTCAAGATTACCAGTTTGAAATTGTTGAATTCCTTTTACAATAGCATTCAACTTTTTAGTAATTAACCATATAGCCAGTAGCCCTACAATTGCTGAAACCAATAAAATAGTAATCACAGAGCGAATTGACAAACCAAGGATATAGCTACCAATAACCATTTGCGCCGCCGAAATATATTCCTGACTTGCCAAAACAATATAAATGTAACCTGTTAGCTTTCCCTCTTCCCGTACCTCCGAAGCTGAAAATGTTTTCTTTTCTTTTAAATTTCGAGGATCGTCACCATAAATTATTTTGTGACGATTATCGTTAAGGAACTGCCTAATAGGTGAAAGCGACACAGTTTTAAGTTTTACAACCTTTTCGGGAGCCACATAGCTTAAAATTGTGCCATTAGTATCAAGAAGGTAAACCTCAACGCTCGGATTAATAACCATCATAGAGTGCATAATATCAGCCACTGCCTCCTGATTTACTTTTCCATTTTTAAAATTGGGCTTAATTACATCTATTGTTGTTTTTGCCAGATCCCAGTTTAATTTCTGGTTTACTTCAACCGAGTAATTACGAGCCGAATTAACAGCGATATACAATGTAATAGCTGTAAATGCTACTAAAATCAGCAGGAATATTGCAGATATTTGCCAATAAAGGCTGCTAAATTTTCCGGTCTTTTTTAGGTTCATGGTATAACTCATTTAAACTTTAAGATTGCTTAAACTTATATCCTACACCCCAAGTGGTTAGTATGAATTCTGGTTCGTTGAGATTTCGTTCTATTTTTGAACGAAGTCGGTTAATGTGAGAGTTTACGGTATGTTCGTAGCCTTCGAACTGATACCCCCAAACAAGATCGAGCAGTTGTGTTCGGGTGTAAGTTCTGCCAGGGTTTGATGAAAACAGAACCAATAAATCAAATTCTTTGGGCGAAAGCTCAATACGCTTGCCATGCACCTCTACATTTCGGAGGGTAACATTGATGTAAAGTCCATCACATCTTATCTCCTCGTTAACATCGCCGGGTTTTATTTGCTGTGTAAGTTCTGTTCTGCGTAAAATTGCCTTTACTCGAGCAATTAGTTCACGAATGCTAAAAGGCTTAGTGATATAGTCGTCAGCTCCAATTTCGAGCCCAATAATTTTATCAATCTCCTCCGATTTTGAGGTAACCATCAGAATGGGAATATTTATCTTTTCCTGACGAATTTTTTTACAAACTTCTATTCCATCGAGCCCCGGTAATCGTATATCCAATAAGACTATTTTATAGGAATTATTGAGGGCTTTAAGTAGGCCCTCTTTTCCGTCAAATGCTTTGTCTATTTCAAAACCCAAATCAGTAAGATGAATTGCAATAAGATCGGCAATATCTCTGTCATCTTCGACGATTAGAACTTTATCCATAATTGAAAATTTGTATTTTGAAAGTTAAACACAAATTATAACAGAAAGGTCACAAAGAAGTAAAGTTTTTTACCAACAAATCAACGATATTTCATCACCCTAGAAATGCTCCACCGTTTTATATAAAATAGAATAGTTTAAAATACTATAGGACTTGTGAACTGGATTTATATCGTTTCAACGACAAACCGATAGCGTTCAACGAAAAAAGTTGAACGCGTAATTATTATGGTTTTCCTTTGCTATCAAATTATTATTCACTAAAATTATAATTATGAAAACACGAATAATCGTAGCCGTTCTACTTGCAACTATTTTTATATCGAGTTGTACTGTTCTATCATTTTATCCTTTGTATACAGAAAAAGAACTTATTAGGGATGATAGGATTGTTGGTACTTGGGAAAGCTATAATAACAAGGATGTTTTTCCAACAGCAATGAGCAAGACGCAAGTTGATACCATGATCTGGGAAATTTCCTTTCAAAAAGAAATTTGGAAGAAAAAAATTAACAACCCTTTTGATAGAGGAAGCGAGCAGATTCCAAACAGGTTTACGTATACATTACGTATTTACGACAAGGCGGCACCTGCAAACGATGCTGAATTTCATTTACATATTGTAAAACTCGATGATAAACTATTTATTGATTTATTCCCTGAGGAATGGCAAAAGAACAACACTATTTTAGCAGTTCATCTTATAGGTGTACATACTTTTGCGAAATTAGAGATTGGAAAAACGCTCGAAATAAACTGGTTTGATTCAGATTTGTTACAAAAATTACTTGACGAAAATAAAATTCGGATTAAACATGAGAACAACGGGGTTTACAATTTATTAACTGCAAAACCCGAAGAATTGCAAAAATTTGTAATTAAATATGCTAATGAGGGGAAAGCCTTCGACGAATCGATGAAATATACGTTAAATAAAAAATGATATGAGGTTCACATATAAAAAGAACAAAACTATAAACAGGATAGCTTTGCATATCCTGTTTTGGCTATTCTCTTTTTTTATCTTTTCCTATACATTTAAAATATCCGACGAGGTTTCGCGCATTGATTTTATTTTTTCAGGACTATTCCATTTAAGCATATTCGTTGGAGTATATTTCAACTTGGCATTACTTATGCCAAAACTATTCAATAAAAAAAGCTATCTCATATACTTAATTGCATTAGTTGTAATAATTCTTTTATCAACCTTGCTAAATCAATTAATATTTAACCGATTAGCTGATGTTTTTTTCCCTAGCTACTATTTTGTTTCTCATTTTGAGTTTTGGAATGTCGGATTTTTTATTGCAGTTTATATGCTAATTACAAGTTTGCTAAAGCTTTCCGCATCATGGTTTGAATTGCAAGAAATGAATAATAAATTTATAAGAATAGAAAAGGAAAACATCAAAAGTGAACTAAATACCTTAAAGGCACAAATCAATCCTCATTTTTTATTTAATAGTTTAAATGTAATTTATGCTCAGGCAATTAAAAGCTCTAATAAAACCCCTGAGGCAATAATTCAATTATCAGACATTTTAAGGTATGTGATTTACAATTCAGCAAACGATAAGGTTTCGCTCAAAACCGAGATAAAATTAATAGAGGATTATATTGAGTTGCAAAAGTTTAGGGTTGATGAAACATCAAAAATTAAATTTGAGCACCATGTTCAAAATGAAAATTGCACTATCGCACCTATGCTGCTTTTGCCTTTGGTTGAAAATAGTTTTAAGCATGGCATAAAGGGAGATTTCGAGCACACATTTGTAAACATTCTGTTGAAAGCAACAAATTCCAGTGTACAATTCGAGATAGAGAACAATAAAGGCATTGATGAAAAAGAAAATAAAAGCGGAATAGGTTTAGCAAATATTCATCAACGATTACTTTTGTTATACCCCGATAAGCATGAATTCAAGATTGAAGAGAGCGAAACGCTATTTAAAGTAAAAATGGCACTCAACTATGAAAGTTAACTGTATTATTGTAGATGACGAACCTGCATCGCGCGAGATATTGGAAAAATATGTTGCAGATTGCCCTTCTTTGAATTTAGTTGGAATTTGTAAAAATGCCTTTGAGGCATCTGAGGTAATTAGCAATAACAATGTCCAGCTTATTTTTTTAGATATAAACATGCCGAAACTATCGGGCATTAAGTTCTATAAATCATTAACAAACCCTCCATTTGTAATTTTTACAACCGCTTACCCTGAGTTTGCTGTCGAGGGTTTTGAGGTAAATGCAATAGATTATCTTTTGAAACCATTTCCGTTCGAGCGTTTCCTAAAAGCAGTAAATAAGGCTATTGATATCTTAAAAAGTAAGAGCAACAACGAACATGCTGATGAGTATATCCTGTTTAAATCAGATAAAAAAATTCATAGGGTAGATATCAATGAAATATATTACCTCGAGGCTGTTGGGGATTATGTAAAAGTTTTTTTTAATGAAAAATCAATAATGGTTCACGATACTTTTCAAAATCTATTGAATCAGCTACCCAATAACCTTTTTGTTCGGATTCATAAATCTCATGCAATTGCCATTAAAAGGATTGATACTATTGAAGGGAATATGGTTAAAATAAATGGTAAGAGTATTCCAATTGGTCAAACCTATCGCACTGAATTTATGAGTTTAATCAAAAGCGGAGGGTTGGGTTAAATTCTACCAAGCAAAACGATCAGGTTAAAATTATTTAGCAATGTTTGCTTTTGGCTATGACCTTGTCGGAGGCATTTTTTTATCCTTTAAATTCATTTGCTAAAAGGTTCCAAAAACTAATCTTTCGTCTAGTTACAAAACCAAGTTTCTCATAAAGTTTTATTGCCCCAATGTTATTTTCAGCCACATGTAAATACGGAACTTTATTTTCGCTGAATATCTTGTCTGCCGTATGAGCAACTAATTGTTTAGCATAACCTTTCCCGGTATGATCTGGGTGAGCTACAACGGAACTTATTTCGGTAAATGAAGACATTTTCATTCTCTCGCCTGTAACAGCGATTAGCTGGTTGTTCTTGTAAATTCCATAATAGCAACCCAATTTCGATGTCTCTTTTCTAAAATAACCTGGCTGCACTAAATTAACCAAATCAAATAAATCGTCTTTTTGATTTGCTTGTAGTTCAATTATTGTCTCGCTAATTTCAATATTTATTGGGTTAGCAAGAACCATTTGGTTACAAACCAATTCTTTGTTTATTTTCAACGATTCGCTAAAATTAGGTTTATCTCCTACAACATAAAAATTGTTTGTTTGCGCAGAGTAATGATCGTTTCCAGCTAAAGTTTCATCAATATCAATAAAGCCACCAAATGGGCAATAGTCCGGATGATAGAACTTCATTTGGTTGTATTCGATTGCAAAACTTGAATGAACTTCAGTTAAAGAGTACCAAACAGGATTGTCTAATTTTTGCTTTTCAGTTGTCATATTTAATGGAGTTGCTTTACAAAATTGCAAATATTTATTGTAAAAGCGAGTGGATTTTTATTTTGCTACCCACACGCTTCAGAAAATATGCAACAAAGCCGTTAGGTTAGTTTTGCTTGTTAATATTGATTATTCTAAAGTATTCTTTATCGAAAATTTTAAAGTATATGCTATAAGGGTACCAGTTATAGTATGGCCAGAATTTTTTGAGATTTCTTTTTTGTGATTTATATGCATTCATAATGGCTTTTTTCTCTTTAGCACTTCCGTATATGTTTATTTCAACATCAGGATTTGGCATTCCATCCGCATTATAAACCTTTTTAGCTGTAATATAAACTGGAACATCGCCGATAATATTCTCATTCATCGTTTTCGTGTAAACGGCTTGATATATTTTATTTACAGAAAAAGAATCGCTGAGTTTCTGCTCATTACAAACATCAATTATGCATTGACTCACACAAGCATGCTCTGGATGCCCATAGGCCCCGGTAATATTGTCAAGAGAAAAAATAACCGAAGGTTGATATTTGTTGATAGCATTTTGAATTAGAATTTTCAATGAATCTATCTTGAAATAATTTGGGAATTCGGAGTAAGGAACTGGCATCCATGGCTCTTTAACAGTGTCCGTTTTTTGAATCGAAAAATCAATAAGATCTATACTTGTTAGGTTCTGAATTTTAGCCACATGTTCAACCTCCTTTTTTCTTAATGGATTATCTTGCTTTCTCCATTTCCCATAAAATGATAGGAAGTGCACCTTCCAACCTTTTTTAATAAGTTCAGTTGTGGTTCCCGAGCTGCTAATGGCATCGTCATCGTGAGCAACAATAATAAGTGCAGTTTTATTAGGTTCGGTTTCGAGATATGAATCTTTTGGAAATTTTTCATTCCCCTTAAAATTTGAGAGATATAATAGATGTCCTACAACAATAAAAAATACTGTGGCTATAATCAGGATAAAGATTAATAATCTACTTTTCATGTTCAATATTGTTTTAAGATTAATACTAACCATTGCAGGAGCAAAATTGTTTTGAGAGATAAAAATTTGCTCATCTTGCACTCATGTTGATAGTTGTGAGGGCATCTTTTTGTTTAGATGCAAATACAGTTTACGCTGAGCGGTCGTAATTGTTGCTTTTTGTCAAACTTAAAGTTCGTGCAAGCGAATACAGCCTCATCTCAACATAGAAAGTTAAAAAACCTCGTATGGTTTTTAATGGCATACGAGGTTGATTTCAAAGCAGTAATAATAAAATATCCTTTATCTTTTAAAAGTGCTCAATTTCTCAAAGTTGTCTGCAACAAAGTGACTCGATGGCTTATTCCCGCAATTGCTGCAAGCAAAATCATACCAACCACTAAGTTGATTGCACTTTGTACAGGAGAGCCTTTCTGCCATTTCAACGTACCACTTTTCCCAGCCCACCTCTTTTATTCGGTCTAGCGATTGAAACAGTTCTGCCCGGTGTGGCAATTGGCTTTGAAAATCCTTTAACTGCGAGCATGGGTATTCATTGCATTGTGAGCAGAATTCAACCCCTTTTTTGCTGGCGCATGTTTTAAGGTTGCATGTTTTACAATAAGCCGAATTAACATCGGTTCGGCAGCCATCGCAGCGAACCTGATCACGAGGAAAACCTAAACGATCGGCTATACGGTTCAGTTGGTCTGTGTTATTCGCTTGTGTTGCAATGTATATTCCGCACGATTTGCAAAACAAACCACAAACTGCTGCGGTTTGCTTATTGGGCGTAATGTTGTCCATTATTAGCTTGCAATTTGATGATGAAAAATAACCTTCGTTTTATCTTTAATCATATACCAAACTGGGCAAGCGCTCTCAACCTGTGCTAACGTTTTTTCGAACTCTGCGGAGGTTAAGTTTGGGGATTTAATTTCGATATACAGATGAATCTCCTCCAGCGCTGTTGGGTGAGTTTGGCGTCGAGTACCATCGGATTTAATGGAAAAACGCTCGATGATTTTGCCCTGTTTTCTTAGAAAAACTAAAAAGGCAGATCCCACGCACGACGATAAGCTCAAAAGCATTAATTCAAGCGAAGTGTACCCAAGATTATCGCCAAACGGTGGAATGTAATCAATGGCAATTGGACTATTTCCTTCAACTTGCCCTTCGAATAGCAAACGGTCGTTTACAAGATTTAACGATGCGGTTAGCTGTTTACTTTTATCAATCATAGCACAACGGATTAATTTAACGACTCAAAATTATGTTGATAAAAACTATTCCACAGATGGCATTATTGCCAATTTGATATGTTGATACTGCCATTTTAATCTATTACTTTTGAGATAATAATTTTCAAGATTATGACCATAGCATTTTTAGCCTACCCCAAGTGCTCGTTGTGGAGTTTAATAGGCTCGTTTGAGATGTTTCAGAAAACCTGTAGAATGGCAGAGGTTTACTCTCAAAAATTTAGAGTTAAGCAGACTTGTAGTTTGATAACTGTATCATCTACACATGAGCGAAAGATTGTAGGTAGTTACGGTAACTTTTTCGAGGCCGATTCAACCATTTACGATATAAAAAGGCCAGATATTCTGGTTATTCCGGGATTCGATAGGGATATTGCAGGCATTCTATCGGATACCAAAATGGTTGAAAAAATTCTTGAGTTTTACAATCAGGGAACTGATATTGCTACCGTATGTACCGGCTCGTTTATTCTTGCAGCCACTGGGCTGCTCGATAACAAAACGGCCACCACCCACTGGGTTTACGCCCGCGAGTTCGTAAATAGGTTTCCAAAAACCGAATTGATGATTGACAGAATGCTAATCGATCACGACCGTATTTGTATGAGCGGTGGCGCATCATCGTTTCAGAATTTGATGATTTACCTAGTTGAAAAGTATATGAGCAAGGAGTTGGCAATTTTTATGTCGAAAGTGCTGCTTATTGATAATGATAGATTTTTGCAAAGCCCCTATACCGTTTTTAACGGGCAAAAAACACATGGTGATGAGCCAGTTTTGCTAGCACAGCAAATTATTGAGGAACGGGTCGATGAGTTTATTTCAATTGACGAACTCGCCCAAAAATCGAATATGAGCAAGCGTAACTTCTTAAGGCGCTTTAAACATGCAACCGGCGATACGCCGTTTGTTTATATGCAGCGCACCAAGGTTGAGGCCGCAAAAACCTTGATGGAGGATTCGCACAACCAGCTAATCGAAATTGCTATGCAAACTGGCTACGATGATTTCTCATCGTTCCGAAAAACTTTCAAGAAACATACAGGCTTAACTCCTCAGGAATATCGTAAAAAGTACACGTATAGGCAGGCGAACTAAGTGTTTATTATTTTTGCAGGCTTTTGTTGGCGAAAACTTTACAGTCCGTGCTAGCACTCTACTGGTACACGGACAAGATGTCCGCGCGAGCAGGGAGAATTTATTCTTAAGTATCATCTTTCTTGTAACCCTAATTACATCATCAATAGGGTAGAGCTCAGTTAAGTAAGAGAATAGTTGATATAAATATTCCTTAACTATTAAATAATTTTAATCGTAAAAACATTTAGATTCTTAGCCCAAGCATAGTGAAAAACTATGCTTGGGCTAAATAATTGAATCTCGGTTTAACCCTTTGATTTAAATTAACTATATCTTAACAAGAATTATCTTCTCATTAAATTTCTCGATTATAGTTTTGAAATAATTTTTTAATTCCGAATAGTTTGTTGGAGGATAACTATCTTTCTTGAATTCATAAACCCCCGATACTCTAATTATCTTATCATCGCTATCTATTATTTGATAGTTTATTGTCACATCAGAGTTATCGATACTTAAATTCTGAGGTTTAGAAATAAGTTTATAACCTTCTGGTATTTGTATTGTCGACTCAAATACATTTTTGAAATGATATGTCATGTCAATAGTATAAACCCTTGTCACTTGTTTTAAAGGATTCTCAGATATTGGAATGCCAAAAAAAGGTTCTATAATTAACTTATNNGTTTTCAATACTTGTTTGGGCTTTTAGGCTTACAGTAAATGGTTCTTTAATGTTTGATAAATTAAAAACCTTTATTGAGTCAATGAGTGTATGGTTACTGGAGATAATGCTAGACTTCAAACTAGAAGGACTCCTAAAGTATTGTCTTCTTAAGTTTAGCGCATCGTATCCAGTTGAAATTAACTTTACATTACCTAATAATGAGTCAGCATCTAATTTTGGAATAATTCCTATATTATAAATCTTGCTCGAAGCTGTCCTGCTTGAGATTGTTAACCATTCTATATCTTTCCCTTTTTTTATGTAAAGCCCTTTATCATTTATACAACGAGGGGGCACCATTCCGACACTGCATAATGGATCTGTTGCATCTAGAGCAATAAAACTACTATCGATAGGAACAATTGCAATTACATAATTAAAAAAGTGTTGAAAAGGATAATTTGATTTTATTTTACCATTCCCTCTTGTGCTAATTATTAATGGATTAGCCTCAAGACCAGCAGCTCTTAGCATGGCTATGAGAAAAAGATTAATATCTGCGCTATTACCAATCTTACTCTTTAGGAATTCTTTGGGCTTTTGATTAGAGAACTTGCTATTTATGCCATTCCAGTTGAAATTCAATTTAATAAGATTGAAGACTTTCTCAGTTTTTTGGTAGGGTGTTAACATTGCCATATTCATTGTATCTAGAATGTTTTTTGCTTGACTCTGAGAACTTTTCATATAGCCACCAAAAGTATCTTCATCTAAAACATCCTTAACCAGTTTGTTCCATGTTGTCATTACCGCCGTTTTACTTCCATATATGTCAGAATATTCAGACATTTGGAAGTCAAGTTTTATGATGTAATCATCAGGAGAAGAAATAAAGGCTTCATCATTAAATGCAGGAATATCTTTTAAAGTAAAAACGTAGACCACATCCTTCCAACTCACTCCAGCAAAATGAGTTTCCAGACCGTTATCCACATAACTTTTAATATCATTCAGTTTATTAATCCCTTGTAAAATATATTGATAGGTGTAGAAAGGGATCATCTTTGTTGTATATTCACTAAAGATTGTAGGAATCCTCGATTGAAACTCCCAGCTTCTAAAATTGAAAAAGAAAGGACTTTCAATTGTATATTTTAATTCTATTACAGATCCTTCTTTTACATCTGGCATTGCTAATTTCTTTGTTTTCCATTTTTTATTATTTTTTTCAACAAATACGTTTTTCAAATCTAACGGAGTACAACGAACCCTTCCATCTTCGTAGTTATATGTATTGCCTTCTATTTTAGTTACTGTCTCAAATCTATCGCCTTCTTCGTAAAAAGGGATGGCGAATTCAGCATACTTGATACCTGCTTTATTAAGAATCTTTATTTTTATTCTTCTTTCAAATATCAGTTCCAAACGTTCTTGAACATTTACTACAAAATACGACTTTCCAATATCGTAAATAACAACAGCTTCAGCCTTTGGATCCCGGCTATATGTCTTCATTTGAAATTCCTCGTTGCTATACTTACCAAATTCGTGAGTAAAATTCTGAGCTGTAACAAGTCCGCATGCTAGTGAGGCAATAAATGCAAAAAATAATTTTTTCATATTTGAGGTTTCTAGGTTCGTTTTAGATTTTGCTTTTTAAAACTATTACTTTCTTTTCAAAATCTCTTAATGAATTAATAAAGTTGTAGAAAGCGCTATAGTCTGTCAAATCGCAGTAAACTGGGAATATTGATAGTTTCTTTATTACGTAAAATGTTTCCCCAACTTGCTTGGTTGTTAATTCATAATATCCGAAGTTAGTTTTAACGTTAACGTTTTCTGGGATCGTTTTTAAAACTAATTTATCAGGGAATTGATAAATTGCAGTATCGACATTATTAATGGGATATGGAATTTGAAGAGGGAATTTTCTATTCGATGGACGCTCAAAGGTATACTGAAGAACAGGGTTTAAAGTTAAATAGAAATCCTCTCCTAAAGGTTTTAATAATTTGTAAATATTTAACTTTGAATTCAATCTAATTGTAGCTGAATCTCTGTTACTATTAATAATTTCCCAATTAATTAACTCACAATTTTGGAAGGGTACTAACTCCTTAACAATTTCATCTTGCTCTTTTTTATTATAATAATTATTTAGGGAATTATACTGCTCATAGTTATTGCCTCCAAAAATTAATTCCGTTTTGTAATCAGCGTTTCCTTGTTCATTGAACGAAATGAAAGTTTTTCGAGATAATGAAATTTGTTTTCTACTCGTAGTAGGAATATTTATCAATCTGCTATTATTCTGTTCAATAAGTAAAGCCTTTCGATTCTGAATGCTTGAGCGAATATATCCAAAAGGCTCAGCCATAGAAGTATTTTCCAGCCAAACGGTATCTTTCCCAAATGGAATTGTAAGAATTATATGGTTAAACTGAGGACAGGGCATTGATTCAATTAATTTTTCAGGCTCGCGAGAACTATTGATTAGCGTATAGTAACTTTTAATTCCAGCATATTCCAAAAGAGCCATCATATAGTTGGTTAGAGCTTTACAATCGCCATACTTGTTTGTTGAAACATATGTGGCCGGGTAAGCCTTAAATCCTCCAATTCCAATTGATACATTTATATAGCGGGTATGATCTTGCAAATAGTAGTATAAAACTTTTGCTTTTTCTTTCGGGTCAGTAATATTCATTATCAACCTATCAATAGTAGTTTTTTCAGAATCGGGGAGATCTAAGCTACCTTTGTTTAAATTCAAAAACCAATCGCCAAATTCGGCCCAACTATCTGTTCCTCCTTTCACCCCAAATAGGAATTCTTTCGGTAGCACAACAACTTTAGGGATATTGTTCCCGAATGGTTCAGCGAAAATTTGATTATTATCTACCTTTTCATAGCTGGAATAAAACACATACTTATTGTTGACGCCAGTTGTATCTGCGCTAATAATTTCTGAGCTGTTTACATATTTTTTAACTACACAGTCTTTGGGTAATATGATCGTAAGAAATGCGCTGCGAGTAGAAACTTTTGAAAAGATTACTGGAGTCCAATTAACTATTGATACGAATTGTGTTTTAGTTTGCTTGTATGTATAACAAATCTTGTATGGATAGCTATTATGTTTAAGGCTAAAAGTTCTTACAAAATCATCCTCGTAAAGAGAATAGTTGGAGACCTCACTTTTATCGGTAATATCACTATTTTTTAGCTTTCTAACAACGGTTCCGTTTGTATCTTCTATCCATGCATTAAGGTCGGATAGTTTAAGCATTTTTGAAAAAGGTATTTCAATCTCAGAATACTTCTCGCCACTCCGGTTATTTATTTGAAGTATAATAGTATCAATCTGGACTAGTTTTCCACTTTTTAGTTCGCATTGAGTAGAGTATTTTACAACTTCGCAATTAGACTGTGAGTAGCTGGCTAATACATTAAAAACAAAAAGAATAGGGAGTAAAACTTTATGGTTCATATATATTCAACATTTGAACTTGAAATTATAATTAATTTGTGAGCATTCCAAATGTTTAAGATATATCGTTTTGCTCCGGTAATTGTTAAGTAAACGGATAGAACGTTTAGAGAAGGCTCTTAATTAGTCAGATTGTTTAGCCAGTGACTTATTCTTCAAACTTTTTAAATTTAAAAAATAAATCAAGGGATAATTTCTCAAACAAATTTTATACTTTCATTCACAAATTTTCCTTCAAAATGATTAAGAAAACACTTTTAATAATTGCTTGTATTTGTACCACAATAAGCACTATTGCACAAACAAATCAAGACCGGTGTAATCAGGGTAACTCGTTATTAAAAGTTGTTACAAAGTATCATTATCAACCTAAAGATATCAACGAGCAATTTACTAGATCTGTAATAAGAGATATAATGCAGACTCTCGATCCGCATGCTGTATATTTCCTAAAAGATGATACAACGAAATTATTGATTGAGCAGGATAAACTAAAAGAATACCTCCAAAACACATCATGCTCGTATTTAAATTTAGTTTCAGATCTTTTTAAAACTAGGCTGTTAGAAGCAGATACAATTATCAGTCAAATTCTATCAACTCCACTTAAATTGATGGAAAATGACTCCATTTCCTTTGATGATTATAGTAATTTAAAGTTCTCAAGCAATTCAATTAGTCTAAAAGCCAAGTGGGAGAAACGGCTTAAGTTCGAAATCCTCAATCTCCTCTTTAACCAAGTCGCAAGCGACAGCCTTATTTTTAATGAAAAAGATGAGGAAAAATTATCCAGAGTGCCTGAGATTACTGTTAAGGTTAAAGCTCGGGAAAAAAATAGTATAAAAAAGATACTCAACAAGCCTGAAGGGTACGATAACTATGTATGCAGTGTAATTCTAAATGCCGTAGCCCAAAATTTCGATCCTCACACCTCATTTTTCTCAAAAACAGACAAAGAGAATTTTGATAATTCTCTTTCGAAAGAATCTAGTTCCTTTGGTTTTGAAATAAAGATTAACCAAAACGGAGATTTTCTGGTTGATAAAATAAAGCCGGGTAGCCCTGCATGGAAATCGAACAAGCTACAAATTGGCGACTACTTAATAGAAGCATCTGCTCAAGGTCGAGCAGCCCTCGATTTTACAAACACTGATTTTTATGAGGCGTCTAGTTTTATGCAGTCCTCAGATGTAAAAACTATTGTGCTTAAAGTCAAACATTCTAATGGTAAAATTGAAAGCATTCAGCTAACAAAAGAAAAGCTAGCCGTAGAACAGAATCAAATTCATAGTTTTATTCTAAAGGGTAGTAAAAAAATAGGGTATATAGCCCTCCCTGATTTTTATGTTGGCGAAGATCAAAGATTGCTTGGTTGTTCAAACGATGTTGCAAAGGAGATTATCAAACTGTTAAAAGAGAAAATTGAAGGATTAATTATTGATATTAGATTTAATGGAGGTGGTGATATGAACGAAGCGAATGAGCTTACTGGCTTGTTCATAGATGAGGGTCCTGTGAGTATTATCGCCGATCGATTTAGTA
>DQHR01000085.1 GCA_003531155.1 Bacteroidales bacterium
ATTGGAGATTTCAATAATAAGTGAATCGGCATGTTCCTCATGTAAGTCAAAAAAGATTTGCTCAATTTCTGAAATCAAAGAAAAAATTATCTATATAGAAAACACCGATAATTCGTTCAAAATTGGGGAACACGTTAATGTATACATCGAAGAACGAATGGGTGCTTATGCCGTATTTTTTGCTTATGGGTTTCCTTTTTTACTTATGGTACTAGTACTTTTTATTGGGTATTACAATAAACTCAGTGAGCCCATTATGGGATTATCAGTTATTCTTCTTCTAACTATCTATTATGTGTCTTTGTACTTATTACGAAATCAGATTGGGAAAAAGGTAACTTTTAAAGTTGGGAAATTGAGTGATTCTGAATCTTAAAATATTTCAAAACAACCATTATGACCTTAATTCAAGCTATAATTCTTTCGATAATTGAAGGATTAACAGAATTCCTTCCGATTTCATCAACAGGCCATATGATACTGGCTTCGAGTGTTATGAAAATTCAGGATGACTCCTTTGTCAAAACATTTGAGATCGCTATCCAACTTGGTGCAATTCTAGCTATTGTATTGCTTTACGCAAAGAGGTTTCTTCAAGGATTAACGATATATTACAAACTATTTGTTGCTTTTGTGCCAACAGCAATAATAGGATTTCTTGCCTATCCATTTATTAAGGCCTATCTTTTTAACTCTATCATTGTTGCCATTTCGCTAATTGTTGGGGGTATAGTGCTAATAGCAATTGATAAAATGGTTATAAACAAAAAAAGTAATACTGATATTCTTGAGAATATTACTTACAAAAACGCATTTTTCATTGGTCTTATTCAGTGTTTTTCAATGATTCCTGGAGTATCGAGAGCAGCCGCGACCATTATTGGAGGTGTTTTTAATGGCTTAGATAAAAAACAAGCTACCGAGTTCTCGTTCTTACTTGCTGTTCCAACCATGTTTGCTGCTACTGGCTACGATTTGCTAAAAACAAACATTGCCTTTTCAAAGCAAGAAATTATTCTACTAGGAATTGGCCTCATAATAGCTTTCGTAACAGCTTGGGTTGCAGTTAAGATTTTTCTTAAGATAGTTGAAAACTATGGCTTTAAACATTTTGGATATTATAGAATAATCATCGGGTTAATCTTTTTAATCTTCCTGAAATTTTAAAAGAGCTTTGTCATGAAAGGAAAATTGATTGTATCGCTGTTATCATTAACACTTCTATTCTCGTGCAATACCTCGAACAATAAGATGATAGAATACACTGGGTTTACACAGGGTACTACGTTTTCAATCAAATTTTACACCAATGACGATGGAGCTAAATTTATGAAAGGAATTGACTCTATCTATCGACATATCAACTATACCGCTTCTACTTACGATAAAAACTCAATCATAACAATGGTCAACTCAAATCAAGAGGTTGAGTTGAATGAAGATTTCATAAAGATTTTTAATTTATCTACCACTATATCCGATAGCACTGATGGCTGTTTTGATATCACTGTTGGTGATCTGGTACATCGTTGGGGATTTGGTTTTAAAACTCAAAAATTACCATCCGATTTTCAGGTCGATAGCCTGATGAGATTTATTGGCTATAAGAATATATCAATTGTTGATGGTAAGGTTTTAAAAAAGTATCCCGAAACAAAAATCGATTTTAATGCAATTGCACAAGGCTATACTGTTGATTTGATAGCAGAATATTTTCTACGAAATGGTTGCAACAATTTTATTGTAGAGGTTGGGGGTGAAGTTAGAGCGAACGGAGCAAAAGAAGGAAATAATCCCTGGATTGTAGGAATTGAGAAACCAGCACCCAACGATTCATCAGCACAATCAATACAGCATAAAATTCAACTATTAAATAAATCGATATCAACCTCGGGAAACTACAGGAAATATTTCATAAAAGATGGCATCAAATATTCACACGAAATAGATCCTAAAACAGGCTACCCGGTACACCACTCGTTGCTTAGCGTTAGTATTATAGCCAATGACTGCACAACTGCCGATGCATACGCAACTGCATTTATGATAATGGGAATAAATAAAGCCAAAGAGTTCCTAAAGCATCATTCCGAGATTGAAGCATATTTTATCTATTCCGATTCAACTAATCAGAATTTGGAATATAGTACCGCAAACTTCTTTAAGTAAAAGGGATATTTTCTGGCTCGTAAATTGTATTGGATAATCCAATTTTAATAAATTTGACTTTTGGCTAAAGTCGCATAAAATAATATTTGACCTATGAGAATAATCCCTTTAATATCAACTAGTATTATATTGACTTTATCCCTTTCGGTATCAGCTAATGTTGCTAGCATTCATAGTAGAAAAGCAATACCATGTCATTGTAATTATAGAGAATTAAAGGACAGCACAATCGATACTCAACCTGTTGAAATAAATGTCTATAAGCTAATAATATCGGGAAAAGAGGAAAAAATTAAAAAGTATTTTAGAGAAGCTACTGCCGAAGAACTTCTGAAAACCGATAGCGGGGCAATAGCCAAAGCCTTTAAAAGGCTAAATACAAATGACAAAGTATCTCGAACAATATGGATTCTTGAAGAGACTAAAGGACGTAATATTGAGATAAGAGACTTTATTTACAACGAACTATTAAAAGTTGACTATGGTAAACCTTCATTCTTTCTGAATCACATGATCAATAACTACTTTACTAATTACAATGAAACCGATACACTTTTATCAGGAAAGGTAAGGAAATTGCATGGAAAGATGAACCGATAAATTTGAAATACATTATAAATTAAAACAATAACACCATGAAAAGAATAATCATTTGCTTGTTTGCTTGCTTGTCAATTGCTCTAATTTTCAACTCGTGTAGCAAAGATGAAGAATCGTTTGATGAATCCTTACTTGTTGGTAGATGGCAATCGGGAACTCTCTATGAGAAATATTTTGAAAATCACACTGGTGCTACTTGGGACACAAGTGATGATGTGACAGAAGCTGAAGCTCAAGAATTCACTTGGACATTAGACAAATCCGATTTAACTCAAATTCATATAATTGAAATTGGTGGTAATGTTCCAAAATACTACACAGTAACCGCATTAACCTCAACAACCCTTAAATACAAAGATGATTTTGGGGTAAGCCATACTTTTACAAAGATTGGCAAGTAAATTTTGATAATATCCTTATTACCTAAAATTCATTGGTATTTGTTTTATTTTTTGGAATTGGGAATGTCAACATTTCTGGAATAGATATCAATACATTAAAACAATCAAGATGTCGAAGAAAAAAGTATTCAAAAGGGTTGGCATTGCGCTAGCAATTCTACTTTTTCTTTTAATAACAGCAATTAGCATTGCTATTTGGTTTGTGTTTACACCCGAAAGGTTAACACCTTTTGTTAGGAAACAAGCCGCTAAATACATCACTTGTAAATCTGAAATTGGCGAAGTAGAACTTACCTTTTTTAGTACTTTCCCTCGTTTTGGGTTGAAAGTAACTGATTTTACATTGATAAACCCAATTGCTGGTGCACAATCAGACACGCTGGTGAATACCCAAAATCTTATTGGTATCGTTGACGTTGGCGCTTGGTGGAAACGCGATGAGCTGGTTATAACCAATTTGCAACTAAGCAATGGTGTAATTAATGCTTTTGTTGATAGCCTTGGAAATACTAATTTCAATATTACACCTCCTGATACTATACCTGTTCAACCCGATACAACACAATCTGAAATGCCTTTTCGTTTTATTGATATTAAAAATGTGGAACTAAACAACATTTCACTTTCATATATCGATAATACACAGAAAATGTTAGCTGACATTAAAGACTTAGCCGTAAAATTCAATGGAAAACTAGTGTCTGACACATT
Organism: Bacteroidales bacterium; assembly: GCA_003531155.1. GTDB lineage: Bacteria > Bacteroidota > Bacteroidia > Bacteroidales > Tenuifilaceae > UBA8529. The sequence goes on from DQHR01000085.1 coordinate 3,882, forward strand.
AAATATGCACTTGAATGTGAATGACTGCGTTATGTCATTTAGCTACAATGGCGAAGCTTATCTTAAAAACACTTCAATAAAGTTAAATTCTCAAGCAAAGGTTATTATTTCCAAAATGTTTGTTGAGTTTGGAGAATCTGAGGCATCAATCAACGACATTAGCCTTGCTTTCAGGGGAACAGTTGAAAATGATGCTGTTAATAATAGAATCAATACAAATATCACCTATAAGAGCAACACATTTCCAATTCCTAGCGCATTGGCTCTGATTCCACCATCATTCCAATCATATATTGAAGGTGTTGATTTAAAAGGTATAGCATCATCGGATGGTCGGGTTAGTGGTTTCTATTCCGACTCGGTAATGCCACTCATGGATTTACACATTATAATGAACGAAGGTGAACTCAAGTACGCTGGTTTTCCTTTGCCATTAAGTAATATGAAAGGTGATTTTGTGTTTTACTCCGACTTAACTCATGATGATATAACCTATTTCCGCATTAACCAGTTTAGCGCAAATACTCCCCAATCATCATTTGGAACAAGTGGTATTGTCAATCATCTATTCTCTGATATTTACTGCGATTTAACTTCAAATGCAAATCTTAAACTATCTGAGTTTGCACCCATGATTCCATCTGATTTAAAGATGAAAGTGAACGGGAATGTAAAAGGTCAAGTAAGAACGGCTTTCTTTATGTCGCAAATGGAAAAAATGCTTTTAGATAAGATGAGATTTTCCGGATCGGTTACCCTCTCGAATTTCGATGTTATATATGATAGCATCTACATGAAAACCGATTACTCAACGGTTGATTTTTCGATGCCAAATGCAAATACATCAAACAAAATATCGAGATTCTTAAGTTCAAAGATTAATTCAAAAACGCTTGAAGCAGGAACTATAAATGGGTATAGAGCATTCTTGAAGAATGCTCTTGTAAATCTTGAAACATCAAATGTAATGGATACAACCAAACTACCCGATGTGACCTGCTCTTTCTCTCTCGATTCACTTGCAGCTAGCATGGATACTATGAAAGTTGATCTATTTAAGCCCTCCGGAAATCTTACAATGTATTCCCTAAAAGGATCTAATAAACAGGATAGAATATTACTCAATTACAGCAATGATAAGATGGAAGCGAGTATGGGCTCAAACATGCTGGTTAAGATGAACAAAGCTAAGCTTAATGCGGATGTAACAAACTTTATGGCAAGCCCTAATATCAAGATTGATTACGCTGGTAGCAATTTAGCAATGCAAATGGATACCAATATCATAAAAATGGATGAAGGACGAGTAAGTGCTGATGTTGTTGATTATGATACAAAACCAAAAATCAAATTTGCTTATGCAGGTAGCAACTTAGATATGCAAATTGGACAAAGTAATTCGGTTAAGGTTAGCAAAATAAAGATGAATTCTGATATTGCCAATGATCCTACACAAAAAGATATCTTTTTGCAGTGGATGGTAAAAGGATTCTTAGACATGGAAAATGGTGTGATTTCTTCATCGATGCTGAATGAATCTATTGAAATTCCATCTGTTAAAATGGACTTTGACCCACAGGTGTTTAACATAAAAGAGAGCAAACTAAAAATTGATAAATCAGATTTTAGCCTTGCAGGTACGCTAAGCAATATCCAATCGTTTATAAAGAAAGATTCATTGCTAAGAGGAAATTTCAGCTTTATATCAAATCAAACCGATGTTCTTAAGCTAATGAATTTAACAAGTGGTTTAGGAGGCGAGCCTTCTGATTCAATCTCTCAAACTGCAAGCGATACTACTCTATCCTCTGCGTATATGGTTCCTAAAGGAATTGACTTTATACTTCACACAAGTGTGAAAAAGGTTTTATTTGGAAACGAAATTGCCAAAGATATAACTGGAGATGTTCGTGTTAAAGATGGCATTCTGGTGCTCGATGATTTACTTTTTACAACACCTGCATCAAAAATGCAGCTAACATTAATGTACAAGACTCCACGTAAGAACCATATCTATGCAGGGTTTGATTATCATATGTTCGATATCGAAATTGATAAGTTAATTAAGATGATGCCAATAATTGACTCCATTATGCCTATGCTAAAATCGTTTAAGGGAACAGCAGAATTCCATATAGCTGCGGAGACTTATCTCGATTCGATGTATAACCCTAAAAAATCTACCATTAGAGGTGCATCATCAATCAAGGGACACAATCTCGTAGTAATGGATGGCCAAACCTTTAGCGAAATAGCTAAAACTATGAAATTCACTAAAAAGGCTGAAAACAAGGTGGATAGTATATCAGCAGAATTTACAGTTTTTAAAAATGAGATTGATATCTATCCTTTTATGGTTGTCCTTGATAAATACAAAGTTGTAATTGCTGGCCGACATAACATGGATATGAGTTTTGATTATAATATCTCATTACTTGAAAGCCCTATTCCTTTTAGAATTTGTGTTGAAGCTAAAGGAACGATGGATAATCTTAAAATTAGACCTATAAAGTGTAAATACAGAGATCTAAACCGCCCTTCATCAAGAATGGTATTGCAAAATAAACAGTTGGAATTGCGAAAGTTAATTCGAGAGTCGCTGTTAAAGAATGTAAAGAAATAGTATAAATCCCATCATAAAAAAGCCTGCATTTCTGCATGCTTTTTTATGATGGCTGTATTGTTAAAACAACCCTGTTATTACACCGTTTTCATCAATATCAATTTTTTCAGCTGCAGGTTTGGTTGGTAAACCAGGCATACGCATTATTGTTCCTGCTATTGGAACAATAAACCCAGCACCCGACGATAATTCTATCTCCCTAATTTTTACAGTAAAGCCTCTTGGTCTGCCCTTTTTATACTGATCGTCAGAGAGAGATTTTTGGGTTTTGGCAATACAAACCGCAAGGTTTCCAAGTCCAAGTTTTTCAATTTTTTCAAGTTGATGTTTTGCTTGAACAGTATATTCAACTCGGTCTGCACCATACATCTTTGTGCAAATAGTTTCGATTTTCTTCTCAAACGACCACGATAAATCATACAAGGGTTTAAAACAATCGGTGCAATTATTAACAGCCTCAACAATTTTATTTGCTAGGTCGATAGCCCCTTCACCACCCTTTGCCCACGAATCGTTAAGCGCTACAACAACATTTTGTTCTTCACAATGCTTTGTAAGAATATCAATCTCAGCTGGAGTATCAGTTTCAAATCTATTTATAGCAATAACAGGTCTAAACCCAAAGTATTTCATGTTCTCGATATGCTTATCGAGATTTTCAAAGCCTTTTTCAAGTGCTACCAAGTCCTCATTTTGTAAGGAAGACAGTTTTGCACCACCATGATATTTTAAAGCACGAATTGTGGCAACAATCACCACAGCATTGGTTTTTAAACCTCCAAACTGCGATTTAATATCAAAAAACTTTTCAGCACCTAATTCGCTCGCAAAACCTGCTTCGGTAACAACATAGTCGCTAAACGAAAGACCCATTTTAGTTGCAATTATAGTGTTTGTTCCTTGAGCAATATTGGCGAATGGGCCACCGTGAATTATTGCTGGATTACCCTCTAAAGTTTGAACTAAATTTGGCATAATAGCATCTTTAAGAAGAACAGCCATTGCTCCTTGAGCATTTAAATTGCGAGCAAATATTGGTTTATCATCATATGTATAACCAATAAAAATGTTACCAAGTCTCTCCTTTAAATCCATTAAATCTTTCGAAACACAAAGTGTAGCCATCACCTCTGACGCAGCTGTGATATTAAACCCCGATTCACGAGGAACACCCTCTTTAGGGCCACCAAGGCCAATGATGATATCCCTTAAAGCCCTTTCGTTCATATCAATAACCCTTTTCCACTCTACGGTTCTAGGATCAATTCCTAAATTTCCTTCTTTAAGCTGAATATTATTATCGATTAAAGCAGCTAAAAGGTTATGCGCTTTTTCAACTGCTGATAAATCGCCAGTGAAATGAAGGTTAATATCCTCCATTGGGATAACTTGTGAATAACCACCACCAGCTGCACCGCCTTTTATACCAAATACCGGGCCCAGTGAGGGTTCGCGCAAAACAACTGTTGCTTTTTTACCTATCTTGTTTAGCGCTTGTGTCAATCCTATTGATGTTGTTGTTTTCCCTTCGCCTGCTGGGGTTGGTGTAATTGCCGTTACAAGTATCAGCTTTGCCCGTTTAACCTTCTCCTCGTCAATGAATCGAAGTGGTATTTTAGCTTTGTACTTTCCATAAAGTTCTAGTTCATCATGAGGCAGGCCAAGTTTTTCAGCCACCTCAACAATTGGTTTCATTTTTACACTTTGAGCAATTTCAATGTCAGACTTCATAAAAGTAGATTTAAGGTTTAGTAACGACAAAATCGTTGAAACATTTAACTAATACATTAAACAAGCAAGCATAAGAATAGCTCAAACCATTTAAAGAAATTAAGGTCGATATCTTGAGTTATTCAATATTTTATGGTAATCCCGTTCCAACATCATTTCCTGAAACGAGATATCTTTGTTATTTTTAAGGTAAGCTCCAACAATTTTATATCCCAACCAAACTATTGCTCTCCCTGGTGACTCTTGAGGAAATCCCGAAGTGAATGGTGCATCGTTAATACATTTATTTATCACAAATGAGTCTGTTATAAAAAGCATCTTGTTCTCAATCAGATAAGTCCAAATCTGTTTTTCATTCTTTTCGCACCATTTCATCTGAAGTGGAGTATATCCAAATATAAGACTATCAGGTTGATCGGGAAGCATCTTATTGGTAAAATACATCAACTTACCCTCATAAATCATATTACTAGCAAGGTTATCGATTGAATCATTGAATGGAAATTCACCTATTGCCCACGCACGCATACAATCGGATGAAATTTTGCTCGGGTTCATATTCTTTATTGAGTATTTAGGGATGCCCAAACGCGGATAATTTTCATAATCACTCCCTAAATACCGATCTAGCCCAATTCCAAGCAAACCATCAGCGAGCACTGTCGACTGGTTAAAGCCTGATACAAAAGAATAAACTTTGGGAATACATCGATTTGGAAAATAAAAATGAAATCGTTTAAACGCATTGGTAAAATCTGCATTTAGAGCATCGAGATTGGGGAAAACCTGCTGAACTTTCCTGTATGTTTCAGATACCATTTTATCGGTGACAAAACTTTCTAAATAGTTTACATACTCTTGATCTTCAACTTTCCCTATTCCAATAATTCTCTCCCCAAAAAGGTTAAAAAAATCACTATACTCCGCTGATAAATAAGGAATAGCCTCTCTTAAACTATCAGGTTTTACTGAAAACAAAGCTTTATCAAAACGCTTTATCTCAATTTTCACATTTATCTTGCTTAAATCAATATTATCTTTATTACTACTATTACATGACGAAAATGCAATGGCTATGAGTAATAAATAAAGGAGTTTATTCATAAATACTTGTTTTTATTATTGTTGAACAAATATAAAGAATATAAATCGTTTAGGTTAATGGTGAGATTTAAGGTTAATATAATTTAAGAGTCATGTATCAATTAATATAAACGAGATAAACTCATTGCTCTGTGATTTTTTTTCCATTTGTTAATAATCTTTGTGAAAAAAAAGGGTTAAATCCAAAGTTCAATTCTACTTTTGTGGTAAAGAATTCGATATGGCTGAAAGACGCACAAATGCTAAATTTCCTAAACAAAACTTAGCTAATTTTGAAATGGGTAAAATCCCACCACAGGCTCTTGACCTCGAAGAGGCAGTGCTTGGGGCGATTATGGTTGAAAAGGACGCAGTAATTTCAATTTTAGATGTTCTTAAACCCGAAAGTTTCTATAAGGAGAGCCATCAAACAATCTTTAAAACCATTATCGATTTATCGACACGCTTAGAGCCTATCGATCTTCTAACTGTTTCCGAGGAGTTACGTCGTAAGAATCTAATTGATGAGGTTGGTGGGCCAGTTTACCTTGCTCAACTTACATCAAAGGTTGGCTCTGCTGCTCACTTGGAATTTCATGCTAAAATTATTGCTCAAAAGTATATTCAACGTGAGCTTATAAGGGTTTCATCCGATATCCAGAATCGTGCATTCGATGACACCATTGACGTTGATGATTTGCTTGATTATTCTGAAATGGAACTTTTTAAGGTTGCCGAAGGCAATATTAAAAGAGAAACCGCTCAGATTAACGTTTTAGTGAAACAAGCCCTTAAAAACATAGAGGAAGCAGGTAAACGCGAAGATGGCTTAAGTGGTGTTCCATCAGGATTTACCGATTTAGATAGAATGACCTCAGGTTGGCAACGCTCGGACCTCGTTATCGTCGCAGCCCGTCCATCCATGGGTAAAACCGCATTTGTTCTATCGATGGCCAGACAAATGGCCGTTGATCATAAAGCCCCAGTTGCCTTTTTTTCGCTTGAGATGTCCAGCATACAGCTAGTTAACCGGTTAATTGTTGCCGAATCGGGAATATCGTCAGAGAAAATTAGGAACGGTAAACTTGATCCACATGAATGGACTCAACTGGTTGTAAAAATTAAGGATCTTACTGATGCCAAGATTTTTATTGACGATACACCAGCCCTTTCCATATTCGAGTTCAGAGCGAAATGCCGTAGACTTAAAGCGCAATACGATGTTGGTATAATTGTTATTGACTACCTCCAACTAATGACTGGTCCTACTGAAACAAAGGGAAATCGTGAGCAAGAGGTTAGTACCATTTCACGTTCGTTAAAAGCTATTGCCAAGGAACTAAATGTTCCAATTATTGCCCTTTCACAGCTTAACCGTTCNNTTGAGCAGGATGCCGACGTTGTAATCTTCATCCACCGTCCTGAATACTACGGATTTACCGAGGATGAAGAGGGTAACTCTTTAATGGGGCTGGCTGAAATAATCCTTGCGAAGCATCGTAACGGTGCTGTTGGTGATATCAAACTTCGCTTCCAAAAAGAAATGGCACGATTCTCGGATCTTGATGATGTTGATTACTCAGGTTACCTTGCTAAATCAAATGTAAGCGAGGTAAGTCCAGCAGTAACCTTCAAATCGCGGATGAACGAGGACGGAATTAGTGGTAATGAAGGTTTTGGGTTCGAAACAAGTAGAAAGCCTGAAAGTGATATTCCTTTCTAGGAAATCATTACAAAATTCTCTTAATTTCAATCAAATCTTTAATCTCGTGGGTTGGCTTTGCCTTATGAGGTGTGCTATACCTGTTGAAATAGATTTGATCAATTCCAAATTTTTTTGCCCCAACAATATCAATTTCAAGGTCATCGCCAATCATAATACTCTCCTCCTTTTTTGCATTTACAGATGATAACGAGTAACCAAATGCTTCGGGACATGGTTTATGGTAGCCTGAAGTTTCTGATGTTACGACTTTGTCGAAATAATCAGCTATATGACATTTAACAAGTTTAGGAAATTGTACCTCGTCAAAACCATTCGTAATAATATGCAATTTGTACTTAGATCTTAAGTACTCTAAAACCTCTCTTGTGTGAGGAACCAAAGCAGTTTTTAACGGAGTAATTCGAATATACTCGTCGCTAATTTTCTTTACAACTAATGGTTCATTAACGCCATAATCTTTTAATGTTAACTCAAACCTTTTATAGCGAAGAACATCCTTTTTAAGTTCGCCTAGGCGATACTTTTCCCACAAATAATCGTTATGTCTGGTAAATGTGTTTATGAAAGTATTAACATCAGGGAAAACGCTATCGAGACTGAAATCAAAAAAAACATCACGAAGAGCATCAACAATGTTTTGATCAAAATCCCAAAGGGTTCTATCTAGATCAAAAAAAATGTGCTTGTATACCTTTGTTTTCTTACTAAAAAGACCATTAAACATAACAAAAGAGGTAAATTTGAAACGCCTAAAATAACCAAATCAATTTCTCAAACGAATAAAATAGAGTAATTGTTTCCAACTTTTTTTATCAATTCTGAATTATGCTAGTTAGAATTTATTTTTCGCTTGACTAAGAATTGAACCCAACGTTTGATATCTTTCTTACAATTAGGTTGCCATAGTCTTAATCAAAGACTGACTAATATTTTTATCAAATTAAGAGGAACTTTTATCCATTTAAATATGTGGATATAGCACAATCTCAATAAAGGCAAAGTTCTTTAGAACCTATAATGAACACCTGCAAACAATATCATAAGTGGTTGTGGTGCCCTCGGTTGTATCCATATGCTTTCAGCATAAGGTGCAGCACCATAATGCTTTGTATTGAACAAATTCTCTGCACTTACTGATATCGATAATGATTTTGAAAAATCATATCCTGTATTAACATAAATAATAGTAGCTCCAGGTATTTTATTACCCTCCTGAGCTCCACCATTTCCATACAAAGAGTTGGTTGTTGCAGCCTGAATATCGCTAAAATATCGAACAGAAACTGATGCATAAAACTTTTTACCTTTATAAAATAAGTTTGTATTCAACTTATTTTGCGATACCTTAGGTATGTTTGAATCGTCATCGCTATCCTTTCCGGCAACATATGAGTACGCTATATTTGCACCCAAAGATCCCAATCGGACATTTAATTCTAGCTCTGCTCCCTGACTATAAATTGAACCCGAATTAGAGTTAATTTCGACAAATCCTGTATTAACATTTTCACCAATTAGTGTGCGATAGGGGTTGTAATATGGATAATTACCTATTTGCTCCTCAGCAGGAATAGGCCGAATTACATCTGTCATATCATTCCTGAATACACTCATGGAAATCGATGCAAAATCGTTAATGAAATAATTACAACTTATCTCCATGGTTCTAATCTTCTCGGGTTTTATGTTTTCATTTGGAATATGCATTGCAAATGGGTTAGCCCAGTTTTCCCATCTATAATAGTTTGAAGGTTGAATATAAGCAGTTCCAAACAATCCTTTAATTGAAATTCTTTTATTAGGAGTAAAAACAAGCCCTACTCTTGGGTTAAAAGTTGCTCCATAAATTGTATTATAATCGTAGCGAGCACCAAAGGTTAACGATAGATATTTTGTTAATTTATATTGTGATTGAAAAAAAGATCCAAAATTGCTATAGTTTCTTTCGCCAAAGATTGAATCTGTTAGTCCAACTTTTCCAAACACATAACCCTGATTATCTACAAAATAAGATAAATCATCTTCTAATTTACCTCCAGGTGTAAACGGGTTTTCAAGGTTTTGAGTTTTAGGAAACGATTTTACATCAGCAAACGAGACTCCCATAATTACTGATAAATTATCAAGAATATTCCAGGTATTCTGAATTAATCCTTGAACATATGATGAATAAGCGTATTTAAATTGCCTATCAGCATCTGTCAAATCCCCATTAACAATTGTAAAATTGCTAGTTGGGTTAACCGTATAATCTCCTATTGTAACCGTTGCATTTAAGTTTATTTTTTTATTGGAGAATAAATCATACTTAGCATATAGATGTCGTATTTCTTGACTCCAAACATCTTCAGATGTATACGCATAATTACTTGGTATCGTTGACATAGCCTGCGATTCATATTCGTGCTGCCAATCGCCTCCAATTGTAAGTTTTTTGTATTTCAGTTTTGTGAATAAATTCCAATTTTTAATTGGAAATGACTTGTCTCTCAATCCTAAATTACCCGAATAATCTCCTACCGAACCATAATCAATCATATCCTTGTAGTATTCGTATAATTTAAAATCTTCACCCCGGTATATGCGCCCTCCTATAACCAGATCAGTATTGTCGGAAACCTTGTTACCAAAAGCGACATCAGCAACATAAGCATTTGTAGATACGTAGCCAACGTTAGTTTCGATACCGTTAAAATCACTACCATCTTTTGTAATTAGATTGATTACCCCAGCATAAGCATCTGCTCCGTAAAGGGCAGAAGTAGGACCATAAACAATCTCAATTTGTTTGTATAAATTCAATGGAATGTTGTTGCCAAAAATAAATCGTTCTCCCGTAATTGGGTTTTGCATTTGCCCATCCTGCAATATGAGCAATTTCTGATTCCCTAATACTCCTCGCATAGTGACCAATGTACGAATCTCGCCTTGCACGTCATAAGAAACATCAATCCCAGGAATGGCTCTAAAAATATCTTTTAAATCTCGCCAGCCAAAAAGTTTTATTTGTTCGTCTGTAATAACTTTTACTGAAGCAGGTGCATCAGAGATTTTTTCACTTTTCTTCGTAGCTGTAACTACCTCAAGATTCATTAACTCTTCCAAATTAAGTTCAAACAAATTAATTTCTTTATCAAGAGTTTCCATGGTAACATTCATTTCCTCCCCTATAATTTCTACTTCACTGACTTTAAATTTGTCAAAAGTAAATTCAAGGGTTTTATTCTCAAATGGAACCACAATTGAGTATTTACCAATAGAATTGCTTTGTGTTTTTATATTAGTGTTTTTCACACTAACAGTTACACCTTCCAGCGGATTATTGTTTTTGTCAGTAATAAGACCTGATACTGTTCGCTGTGCATCCACTATATTGGCTACAAAAACCAAAATGACAAATAGTGTTTTTTTCATAAGCACAGGTTTTAACTTTTCATTTACANNTAAATTCTTTGCAAAGGATTAAACCCAAACCTGTTCCTCGCTCGTTGGCAGTTCCATCGGTTTTAAAGTGCTCATTGACTTTAAATAGTTTCTCTATTACTTGCTCATCGATACCAATGCCAGTATCCGAAATGTGAATAGCAACGCAATTACTATCTTCCTCAACATCAACCGAAATTTCATCGCCCTTTCGTGAAAACTTAATAGCATTTGTAAGAAGGTTTCTCAGTACTGTAAGCAACATATTCTTATCGGCATATACTAATAGATTCACAGTTAGAGATGAACTAAGAAGTATTCCTTTATTTTCAGCTGAATTTTTTAATAGCAAAATATTAGTATCTATTACATCCTTTATGTTTAGATTGCCTGGATGGAAAGAGATTTGTCCGGTTTGGGATCTGCTCCACGTTAAGAGATTTTCAAGTAAATCGAAAGCAACTGAAGATGTTTGATTAATTTTTTCGGAAATTTCAATACATCTATCACTGTTTGCACTCTTAATCTGATCAACCAGTATCTCAGATAAGCCTAGGAGAAGATTGAAAGGGTTTCTTAGATCATGGGCAATAATTCCAAAAAACTTATCCTTTGTTGCATTTGCTATTTGAAGTTTTTCTTTTTGGGTAAAGATTTCTTCTTTTTGAGCGAGTATCTCCTCCTTCTGAAAATTTAGCTCGCCATTAGTAACCATTAACTCTTCATTAAAAGCTTCAATCTCTCTATTTTTTTGCTCAATGGCTATATTCTTCTCCTCAAGAAGTTTATTTGCATTTTGTTTACTCTTATACCCTCGATAGATTATATAAATCAAAAAGAGGGTCAAGAATACAACTGTCAATGAAAGAAATAAAAACCACTTTTGGATCTGAATTTTTTTTTGTTGTAGATCCAAAATATCGCCTTGACTAGCTATTTCCCTCTGCTGATTAAGAATTTCTGCTTTTTGCTTTTCAAGAACCTCATTCCTTTTTAGCATCTCCTCGTTCTCTATGATTTTCTGCTTGCGTAACTGTTCAATCTCATCTTTATGCTCCCTTAAAATAGTGAGGTTATCCGATATCATTTTTTTTTGTTTATCAAACTCTTCTGCTAAAGAATCGAGGTTACTTTTTTGTGAAGAAATTTTAAATTGTTGTTTTAATATTTCATGCTCTTNNAATTCCAATCACATTTTTCTGTTTATCAATCTCGTTGTGCTGATCGTTAATTTGCTTCTGTTGACTATCAATCTCAAGTTTAAATTTTTTAACCTTTTCGTAGGCATTAGCTAATAATTCTTCTTGCTTTTGATACAACATAGCAACATCAATCTTTGAGCCTCCAAGAAGAAGTAGTTTGGGTAAAATCTTTAGGTTATGTAGCTCCTCAATTGAATTCTTATTCAACTCAAACTCTAATTTTACATTCTGCTTATCCAAATAAAATAAATTAATCATTACCAACTCTTTAGCATCATACTCTTCGGTTATTACAAGTACAGGAGCAAACTCAATTTTTTTAAATAATTTTAGGAGATCCTCATTAAAACTCTCTTCTACGTATATTATATTCGGGAAGGGTCTGGTAATCTGCGAAATGCCATTTATGAACTTTATTGATATTGGTTTATTTTTGAGAGTCTTAGTCTTGGCGATTTCATTAAAATCTAACATCAATGAAGTGCTCGTAGCATAAACAGCAATTCTAAAACTATCTATTGCCTGCTCATCAGGCCATTCAATGTTCTGTGCAAACTGGTAGGTGTATACTGTCTTTATTTTGGAATCTGAAAGCTGTGCATTTAACTTTGTTGACGGAAAAACTACTAAAACGAGAATCATAATTATCGCCTTGAAGGCAAGCGTAAAGGCTATTCTTTTACATTTAATTATCATTTTAATAAATAATATAAATCTAGACTGACATTAATAAATAACCCGAAGTAATTAGATTTAAAATTTATCATTGATTTTGAGGTTTAGCAATTTGAATTTACAGACCTTTCTTATATGTGATATTATAAATTACCAATGCCTCAAAACAATGAAAACAAGTTAAGAAATATTTGTATAAGTTTTTAAAATATGATTTATATATTTTTTGACTACCTTTTCACAAACGCTATACTAAATTCTTGATAAATACTTAACTTTGACAATTATTTTATAGAAGAAACTATTTTGACTTTCGACGATTTTCACTTCCATCCTGATATCATAGATGGTATTAAGACAATGGGGTTTGAGCAACCAACCCCTGTACAGGAGCTAGCTATTCCAAATATTATGCAAGGCAAAGATATTATTGCCTGCGCTCAAACAGGAACGGGTAAAACTGCTGCATTTGTACTTCCCATACTTAATAAACTAGCCTCTTTACCAGTCAAGTTAAACTATATCAATACACTGATAATAGTACCAACTCGCGAGTTAGCAATCCAAATCGACCAGCAAGTTGAAGGGTTTGCTTACTTCTCGCCAGCTAGCTCTATTCCAGTTTACGGTGGAAACGACAGAGATAATTGGGACAGGCAAAGGGCTGCTATTGAGAGTGGTGTCGATTTTCTGATTGCCACCCCAGGAAGGCTATTACAGCACCTTCAAATGGGTTACGTTTCGCTCGATAGGGTTGAGCACCTCATTCTTGATGAAGCGGATCGAATGCTCGATATGGGATTTAACGAAGATATTATGCTAATCGTTAAGAAACTACCAAAGAAAAGGCAAACCTTGATGTTCTCGGCCACAATGCCAAAAAATATTAGGGAGTTGGCAAAACAAATTCTTAATAATCCTGTAGAAATCTCTCTTTCAGTATCAAAACCCGCAGAAAATATCCTTCAAGCAGCTTATTTAGTTGATGACCAGAAAAAACTTGCACTACTAACCTCGCTGGTTGAAGGAAAAAGCAATATCCAAAGCGCTATAGTTTTTGCATCAACTAAATCAGAGGTAAAAGATATTGAAAAAAAACTGATTAGAGATAAAGTTAGTGCCCGTGGAATTCATTCTGATCTAGACCAGCAAAAACGTGAAGAGGTGATGAGGGATTTTAGAAATCGTAAATTCCAGATTCTTGTTGCTACCGATATCGTTTCGAGAGGTATTGACATTGAAGATATTGATCTTGTTGTAAACTACGATGTGCCTCATGATCCTGAAGATTATGTGCATCGCATAGGTCGAACAGCTAGGGCACAATCCGATGGGGTTGCTCTTACTTTTATAAACAAAAAGCAAAAAAGATCGTTTGAGATGATTGAAAAGTTTATTGGTTCACCAATCTATAAAATTCCTTTACCAGCAAATCTGTAAGGCTTAGGAATATAAAATTTGATTCTTATCGGGATTTAGTTTTCTCGATCTTCGTAATCATTTGTATCTTTATCGGGCTTCCCTTTTCCCTCCACAATAACCACAATTTCTCCCTTAACACCTTTCTTCTCAAAGTAATCCGCCAGCTCCTTTAGAGTTCCTCTGGCTATTTCTTCATGAAGTTTTGTTAACTCTCTAGAAACGCTCGCTTTACGGTCAACGCCAAATATCTCGGATAGTTGGGTTAATAGTTTTACTAATCGGAATGGAGACTCATAAAAAACAATGGTCCTTCCTTCCTCCTTTAATGCCTCAATGCGCTTATTACGCCCTTTTTTTTGAGGAAGAAATCCTTCAAAAACAAACCTATCGCAGGGCAAACCGCTTGACACAAGCGCAGGAACAAAGGCTGTTGCTCCAGGAAGACACTCAACATTAATACCTTTTTCAACGCATGTACGGACCAATAAAAAGCCAGGATCAGAGATACCTGGTGTTCCAGCATCTGAAATTAATGCAACCGACTCTCCTGCCTCAATCCTTTGGGCTACATACTCAACAGTACGATGCTCGTTGTGCATATGATGCGATTGCAATTGTGTTGTAATTTGCAAATGTTTAAGCAGATAGCTGCTAGTTCGAGTATCTTCCGCAAGAATTAATGATACCTCCTTTAAAACACGAATAGCCCTTAGCGTGATATCTTCAAGGTTACCAATTGGAGTTGGAACAATATATAGTTTACCCATTTTTCTCTCAATTAATCATTTAGTAGTTTCCTACGTATTAACTCAATGAACTTATTGGCTGCCTTATTATTCTCGTTCCAACTAAAGTTTTCTTGAATATAAATTAAGGCTTCGGCTATATCTGTAAATTGGTTGACTTTGTTAATGGTTTCCTCGTATTTATGGCTATCGCCATTAAAAAGTTCTTTGATAAACAAAAATTTATCATGAACCCCAATTTCCTTTGTTAAATCCAATATCGGTTTCTCCTGAAGCTGCGATGCAACCGGTTTCTCCTTGATTTGCTTCGAAAGAGCTTCGGTCATCGTTTTTCGCTTACCCTGAAATTTTTCAACAAGGCTTTCTGCCTGCTCTGTCTTTAAAATAGAGAATTCTTCGGGCTTAATCTCTTTTATATCTTCAAACACCTTCTCAACATTCTCCACAATTTTGTCCTCACCAACCTTAGAGAGACCTTTTATTGAAGGATCGAAAATAGATACTCTTTCAGCAGGTTTTGGTTTTTCCTCGGGTAATTTTTTACTTACTTCAGGCTGAACAATCGGAGAAAGGTTCACTTCCTCCTCAGCTTTAACTACTGGTTCCGCTTTAACAGTCTCCTCTTCTTTTTCTTTTGCAGGCTGTTTTGTAACTTTTGAAATCACCTCATCTTTAAGAATGGGACTTTCGAAAATAATAAGATCGTAGGCTTTACGAATCTTTTCGAGAGCCAAATCTTTATCAATACTAGAAATATTGCCATCTTCAATGGCATTGTAAAGCAACTCCTGCGCCTCTTTTAGTCGCTCAGCTGCTAGTTTTAGTTTTTCTGTTATTTGCATGTTGATAAATTCTGATTTCAAAGATAAGTTTTTGCTTACTTTTGTAAAACTAACGTAAATAATTCTCTTTTTAGCAAATGACATTCCAAGAAAATATAATCAAAGGAAATAAACCTAAGGGTTGGATTGAAGTAGTTTGTGGTTCAATGTTTTCGGGTAAAACCGAAGAACTTATCCGCAGATTAAAACGAGCTAAATTCGCGAAACAAAAGGTGGAAATATTTAAACCTCAAATAGATACTCGCTATTCCGAGGAAGAAGTAGTTTCGCATGATTCAAACTCAATCCATTCAACACCGGTATCATCATCAGGGAACATTTTTTTGCTATCATCGGATGTTGATGTTATTGGCATTGATGAGGCACAATTCTTCGACATGGGACTACCCGAAGTTTGTAAAAAATTGGCCGATCAAGGTGTAAGGGTTATCATTGCTGGACTGGATATGGATTATCGTGGCGTTCCATTTGGTCCAATGCCTCACCTAATGGCAAATGCCGAGTATGTTACAAAAGTCCATGCCATTTGCGTTAAATGTGGAGATTTAGCTCAATATACACATAGAAAATCAGAGTCAGAAAAACTGGTTTTACTTGGTGAGATGGATATCTACGAACCATTATGCCGAACCTGCTACAATAAAGCGACAAAGAACTTGAAATAGTGCTGATAAATCTTAAACAATGATCTCTTTCACCACAAGCGAGCTAGCAAATATTCTCAACGCCAAACTAATTNNTTAAATCGATTTCAATTGATAGCAGATCCATTGTTGGTGGTGAAAATGTGCTTTTCATTGCCCTTGTAGGGCAAAATCACGATGGACATAAGTATATCAAGGATCTTTATAACTATCAAGGTGTTAGGGTTTTTATTATTTCAAAGTTTGATAAATCTCTAAATCAGTTTGATGATGCTTCATTTCTCTTGACTGAAAACACCCTTCAATCTCTTCAAAAGTTAGCATCATACCACCGAAGCAAATTTACTTACCCTGTTATTGGTATTACAGGAAGTAACGGAAAAACTATAGTTAAAGAATGGTTAAGCCAACTTCTGGCATCTGATTTTCGTATTGTTCGAAGCCCAAAAAGTTTTAACTCTCAAGTTGGTGTTCCTCTTTCTGTCTTACAAATGGATTCAACTTTTCAATATGGAATTTTTGAAGCAGGAATATCGCTTCCGAATGAAATGGACAAACTTGAACCTATAATTGCTCCGGAATATGGAATATTCACTAACATAGGCGATGCTCATCAAGAAAATTTTTCGGATCTAAAGCATAAAGTAAGCGAGAAACTAAAATTATTTACAAATACCAATAGATTAATTTACTGTAAGGATCATCAAATTATTGATTCAGTCGTTACCGAAAACCATATCGAAAAAACCTTTACATGGGGTAATGCAGAGGATGCTGATATCCGGATAAAAGAGGTTGAAATGGATAATGGCTCAACCTCAATAAGGGTGTCGATTGAAGATAAAAATTACTCATTTACCATTCCTTTTTCCGATAGCGCATCATTTGAAAATGCCATGCATTGCTTTAGTTTAATGCATTTAATTGGTGTTGAGTCAGGTAATATTTCAAGTAGAATGGAACGGTTAGTTCCTGTAGCCATGCGCATGGAGCTTAAAGAGGGAATAAATAGTTGCACAATTATCAACGATAGTTATAATTCAGATATTGGCTCGTTAAGTATTGCTCTCGATTTTCTACTTCAACAAAAGCAGCACACGCAAAGGGTTTTAATTCTATCAGATATACTACAAAGCGGTCAATCCCCAAAAACGCTTTACTCAGAGGTAGCAAAATTGATTATTGAAAAGAAAGTTGATAAACTGATTGGAATTGGAAAAGATATCAGTGAATTTGCCTCTGTTTTTGATGTTGATAAGGAGTTTTATTCAAATACAAATGATTTTCTCGATGGTTTCTCACGTCGACAAATAGTTAATGCAGCAATACTACTAAAAGGAAGCAGAACCTTTCACTTTGAGCGAATCTCTGCATTGCTTGAACGCAAGGCACACCGAACGGTTATGGAGATAAACCTCAATGCGCTTGAGCATAACCTAAACTATTTCCGTAGCTTACTTAAGCCTAATGTTAAAGTGATGGCAATGGTAAAAGCGTTCTCATATGGAAGTGGTTCATTTGAAATTGCTAACCTCCTACAATTTCACCGAATAGATTATTTAGGGGTTGCTTTTGCTGATGAAGGTGTTGCTTTACGTGAAGCCGGAATTACACTCCCAATCGTCGTTTTAAACCCATCATTTGGTACTTACGAGCTGATGATTGAGTACAATCTTGAACCTGAGATATTTAACCTTTCAGGGTTCGATGAGTTTATAAATATTCTTGAACGCTCTGGTGTTGATTCATATCCTATTCACCTTAAAATAGATTCAGGCATGCATCGTCTTGGATTTAATATTGAGGATATTGATACACTTATCTCAAAACTAAAGAACTATTCAAACATTAAGGTTCAAAGCATCTTTTCGCATTTGGCCTCAAGTGAGGATAATAGGGATGATGATTTTACTCAAAAACAGATCGAAAATTTCAACGCTATTTATAACCAAATCTCCAACTCCATTGGTTACTCTCCTATTCGACATATACTAAACTCAGCGGGAATAGAACGTTTCCCCAATGCTCAATTTGAAATGGTTCGCTTAGGAATTGGGCTATACGGTGTTAGTTCTGTTAAACAATCGAAACTACGAAATGTAAGTACACTAAGAACCCATGTAATTCAGGTTAAAGAACTACTGACAGGCGAAACGGTTGGGTATAATCGTAAAGGGAAAATTACAAAACCATCAACCATTGTTACCATTCCAATTGGCTATGCTGATGGGTTAAGTAGAAAGTTGAGCAACGGAGCCGGTCATTTTCTGCTAAATGGTAAACTTGTTCCTACAATTGGGAATATAAGTATGGATACCTGCTTACTCGATGCATCTGGGGTTGGTGTGAAAGAAGGTGATGAGGTAATTATCTTTGGGGCAAAGCCTACCATATTCGATTTAGCAAATGTTTTAGAAACCATCCCTTACGAAGTTCTAACATCAATATCGCAAAGGGTAAAAAGGGTTTACTTTCAAGAGTAAATTAATACCTACATCTCTGAATTTATATGATTCACATGCTGGAATTTCTTCAAAAAAGGATGCAAAATTTCAATACTTGAATGCTTTTAAAAATCATTTTTCAACCTCTAAAGAATTTTTCAAGCATGTATTTAATATTTTTTTTCTTTTAAGTTCAATAAATAAAATCACAAAGAGTTAAAAAAACAAAGTAAAAACCTCTCATTAGTCATTTTTACCAATTACACTTATAATTTTTCGCATTTGGCTCATTAACTTCTACACTCCTTATTAATGCTGTGATATATAAGTTAAAGAAAATATCTATAGTTCAAAAATCATTTTTCCTTTTAAACTTTTATTGGTATCCCAAATAGTAATTTGCATATCATTCCGCATTGTTCAAACTCTTCTATTAAAAGCATGTTGAACGATAAGTGATAATTTATAACACTATTAAGTATGGACAAGTCAACCGAAAATGTTACCATTTACGCAGGGGTAATTGAAGATGTTCTTAAGAACTATAAAGATAAACAGGTAGAGTATAAAGAACTTTTTGACATAGCAAATGGCCACGATATCACTAAACCTACTAATAAAATTCCGATTGATGTTTATCTTAAAATGTGCAATTGGATTGAACTTAAGTTGGGTAAGTTCAATCTGATTAGAATTGGAAGAAATATTGGTGAATCGACCTATGAAACAATGCTAGCAAATAAAATGATTGTTGGTAAGTGTTCTCCTTTAGATGTTATGAAAGCATTAATAATAACAGCACAGCTTGGCGTTCATGATCCCAAAAAAAGAGGATGGGAAATATTAGATCATTCAGAAAAATCAATTGTGATGAGAAAGACCCAAAACTTTAATAGCGTACTTCAAATCGGCCTTTTGGATGGACTTGTACGCAAATCAGGAGCTCATTGCGTTAAGGTTGAATTCAAGCAAGAGATTAGTAAAGGGGCAGATTTTGATGATTATTTAATCACTTGGCTGTAAAATGAATTATACTTAAAATCCCAACTTTACACTCTCACGCCTACAATAAGGATATCATCCGTTTGATCTGCATTTTTACGCCAGTCCTCAATGGCACGATCAAGTTCATCTCTTTGCTTATTCATGCTCAAGTTCGAGATTGATGTAAGAAGTTTTTGGAAACTTCTTACGGAGAACTTCCTCATTGTTTCTTTACTTATTTGATCGGAATATCCATCAGTAAATAAATAAATACAATCATCTTTCTGGAGCTGAAATTCAAGGTTAGAAAAGTAAGGCTTTTCTCGAAGATGAATGCCAATAGGCATTCTATCAGCTTTTAATTCTATTAGTTCAGAATTTCTGATGATATAAATTGGATTATTGGCTCCAGAATATTTTAAGACCATTCGCTCTAAGTCAATAGCTATAAGCGCCATATCCATACCATCTTTGGCTTCTCTAATTTGATTCGACTGATGCAATGCAAGTTTTATTTTATCTCGCATCTCGTTAAGAATGGTATTCGTTTCAGAGAGTTCTTTGGTATGAATAATCTCATTGAGGTATGAAATGCCCAACATACTCAAAAGCGCACCTGGAACACCATGTCCAGTGCAATCGGCAACAGCTAAAACAAGGGTGTTATCGATCTTTTTAACGTAGTAGAAATCTCCTCCAATAATATCACGTGGTTCATAAAAAATAAAATAATCAGAAAAAACTACCCTTAAAATATCCTCTGAAGGAAGTAAAGCTTTCTGAATATGACTTGCGTAGAGTATACTATCTGTAATGTTTTGCTTATGAATAAGCAACTGATCACGCTGTTTGGACAATTCTATACTCTGAGATTCGAGCAACTTATTTTGAGAAAGAATTTTTTCGTTTTTAACTTCAAGCATCACATTTAAATCCTTATGATACTCCATTTGAACACGAACTTCTTCGGTAAGCATCTGAAGATCTTTATTCTTACGTCTTAAATCTTTGTTTTTATCCATTATCTTTTTTGAATACTCTATATTTTTATCCTGCAACTTCTGAAATGCCTTGAATGTGGCAGATCTATTAGCTTCAAAAAAGTATGCAAAAAAGAACAGCGAGCTATATACGGATAATAGCCTGATTATAAATTCATTATCATACAACTTATTTAAAGGTGTATCGATAAGGTAAAAACCTACTGTAACAGAAATTAAAAAAACGTTATAAACCGTACCTGCTCTTCTCCCTAAAAGGAATAAACTAAAAAGTGGAAATACATAATACCAGTAAATACCAGGGAAAATATAATAGCTTTTAACAGTTAGCAAAGTTGAGCCATTACGAAATAAAAAATAAAGTTCGAGGCACATGAACCCAGCAACCATTAAATGGCTTACTAATAGTACATTTCGTTTTACCCTAAGGTAAATTTGCAAAGCAACGATTGCAGAAACGCACAATAAATAAATGTATGAGAGATGGATTTCATCCAAAAGCATCATTCTATAGCTATAGAATAGCAAATAGAAATGCGAACAGAAAGCAAAAATATTGATTAAAGTGGTTTTCCTAACATCTTCGCTAATCAAACTTCCCCTCATCTTCGATGATAGGAATTCGTACAAAACTTTTCTAAATCCCTTGATATGATTAGATTCAAGAACCATCAAATATTGTTAAAGTATTGTATTGAATGTTAGATTTTTACAAAATATATAATATGCTATCAATATTACAAAAAAAGTGTAAATAAACCCTTAATATTTTGACAGATATCTAAATATCAACAACTAAGTACTACTTATCAGCAAGTTACAAGTCTTTATAGATATAATCTTTTATAAAAGCTCACCAATTCAAGAAAGTAAGCATTAATGTTTTTTTGGATTATTTTAAGAGAACAATAAGACCACTATCCCAGATTGCTTATCCTATCAAGCCTGTACGCATCAAGTATTTTGATTCTACGACCATCAAGTTCAATCACATTCTCATTACAAAAACCAGAAAGAGTTCTAATTGCATTTGAAGTAGTCATGTTAGATAGGTTAGCAAGATCTTCGCGCGAAAGGTAAACCTTAATAGTTTGCCCATCATCTTCAAGTCCATATGTGTCACGAAGAAATAGAAGTGATTCTGCTAATCGTCCACGAATATGCTTTTGGGTTAAGGTTATGGTTCGATTATTTGAGAACCCTAGCTCAGTAGCCAGTGATTTTAAAATATGAAAGGTAAGTTCAGCGTTAGTTTTTAGAATTTCTAAAAGGCAATCGCGTTCAATGGTACAAATAATTGAATCCTCCAATGCCTCGGCAGTAGCAATATGATTTTCATCGGCAAACATAGCTCTGTAACCAAAAAACCCAACAGGTCTAGCCATTCTAACTATCTGATCTCTGCCACCAACCCCCTCTTTAAAAATTTTTACCTTTCCTTTATATAAACAAACAAGACCAGTAGGCACTTCACCATCCCTGAATATTATTTCGCCTCTTTTAATGTAAGAGCATGTAAAATTAGCCCTAATCTTCTCCTTCTCACGGGGTTGAAGATTATAAAAAAGCGCACTTACAGCCTCAAAAGCACTTTGAATATCAATATTATGATGAGCCATTATGGTATAATCTTGTTATTAATGTAGCAAAGTTAATAAAAATATGTTGTTAAACATTTACGGTATCTAAAATTCAGAGTGATTAGATTACATGCTATACCTACCAACGAGCAACTAAAGGCATTCGTCGACCAAAGCCAAACGCTTTAGAAGAAACCCGAAGAATTGGAGGAGCTTGAAATCTCTTATATTCGTTGATATTAACCAAACGAACCGTTTTTAATACGATTGCCTTATCAAACCCCTCAGCAATAATAGTATCTGGATCTTTCTGCTCCTCAATGTAGCTGAAAAGGATTCTATCGAGCAAATCGTATTCGGGAAGCGAATCAGAATCCTTTTGATCTGGCCTGAGCTCTGCAGACGGTGGTTTTATGATAGTATTAATCGGTATAATTTCCTCATTCCGATTAATATAACTTGCTAACTTGTAAACATCAGTTTTATAAACATCCCCTAAAACACTTAAAGCACCATTCATATCACCATAGAGCGTACCATAACCAACTGCAGCCTCACTTTTATTAGATGTATTAAGCAGAAGATGTCCAAATTTATTGGATAGCGCCATTAAAAGCGTCCCCCTTATTCTTGCCTGCAAATTCTCTTCTGTTATATCCTCTTTAAGTCCTGTGAAGATATTTGCTAAGCCACTATTAAATGAATCGAAAATATCTTGAATGTTAATTAAGTCATATTTAACATTAAGTTTTTCGGCAAGCGCAACTGCATCATCGATTGAATGCTGGGAAGAATACTTAGAAGGCATAAGCAATACCCTAAGGTTGTTGCTCCCAAGTGCATCAGCAGCAATGGCTAAAGTAACCGCAGAATCAATGCCTCCGGAAAGGCCTAATGTAGCTTTTGTAAAGCCCATTTTATTAAAGTAATCGCTAACGCCCAATTTTAAAGCATCATATATCTTTGAAATTCGAATAATCTCTGCATCTCCATCGTCTTTAATTGCTGCTTTTGATTCGAGCAAATCAGTATCGATAATCTTAATTTCTTCGCTAAAGCTATTCAGCTGTTCAAGAATCTCTCCCTTACGATTCAGAACCATTGACCCTCCATCAAAAATTAACTCAGCATTTGCCCCAATCTGATTGACATAAATAACGGGAATTCCAAATCTATGTACATTGTTTACAAACACGCTCTTACGCCTATCGGCGTTATTGTATGAGAATGGTGATGCAGCAATATTTATAATCAACTCTGGGTCAAGATTTTTAAGTTGATCCATTGGCGATTTACTATAAAGTCTGCCTCGAGCAAAACTAGACGTTACAGGCTGATCATCCCATAAATCCTCACAAATAGTTACTGCAATCTTTATCCCTTTAACCGTTATTATATCAAATTCTGAATTTGGCTCAAAATAACGATACTCGTCAAAAACATCGTAGGTGGGAAGTAACGTTTTATGGTGAATACTCGAAATTATTCCATTGCTTAATACATAAGCCGAATTGAAAAGCAATTTACCCTTCGGATTTGTATTTAGGCTAGGAGCACCAACAATTGCAGTTATGCCTTTACAAATAACGGCTAGTTCGTTTATGGAGTTATGGCTTTTTAAAACAAAATCCTCACGATCGAGAAGATCATGTGGAGGATAGCCACATATTGATAGCTCCGAGAATACGATTAGATCTACCCCTTTCGACTTTACTTGCTCAATGGCATGCGCTATTTTAGCCCTATTATAATCGAAATGGTTTACAATAAAATTAAGTTGCGCAAGGGCAATCTTCATAATTATTTATTAAAAAACAACTCCTACTCTCAACGATAAACTTCCGTAGCTAATCTTACCAAAACTCGTTTTGAAGGTTTGGGTGATTCCATTTGCATAAATTATACCAACCTGAATACTACTGGAGCCTCCTAATGAATACTCTGCTCCAGCTCCGATAAAATATGAGGCAAAGCCAATACTAAACTCCTTTGTAGCAGTTTCTTTATCAATATTCTGAGTATCTTCCCATACAACACCTTTTAAACGAATATGACCTGCAAGACCAACCTGAGCAGTAAAAGTAAAATATCCTATTTCATTGGTTCTGAATTTTAAACCAAGAGGAACTGTAAGGTATTGGGATTTAAGTTTTACTGTCATCCCAGAATCTATAGAGTACTTCTCATCAACAGTTTCAATCGTTCCGTCAACCTTATATTTAATATTTCCTCCAAGGTTGTTGATTGACAAACCAGTAGTAATTGCATAACGATCACCAAAATACTTATCAGCAGAGAAACCAATATTAAAGCCCATTACAGAGCCATTGGGTTCAAATTTTTTGGTATCAGATGTTAACCAAGAAATTTGAGGATCAGCAAATATGCTAAATCGTCTACTTTGCTGCTGAGCATTTACTAGCGTAATATTTACAAATAATAGAACAGTTGCAAATAAGAATACTTTTTTCATGATTATTTTTGTTTTAAAATATCTATTCTACAAAAGTATATAAAAAAGAGGTTATTTCTCACCCAATTAAAATTGAAGTTGTTAAAGAGTCTCAAATATTGAACCATTTTTTTGAATCAAATAGTTAATACAAATATTACATTTGTGTTCTATCTAATAAAACGTTAACAATGATAGTATTTCCAAATGCAAAGATTAACATTGGGTTAAATATCGTTTCTCGCCGCGAAGATGGTTTTCACAATATCGAAACCGTTTTTTATCCTGTAAAAAGTTTATGCGATATTCTTGAAATTATACCTATGCCTGAACAGCATAATGCTGTAACCTTCAATCAGACAGGGTTAATCATCAATGAACCTGATGAAAATAATCTTTGTGTAAAGGCTTATCATTTACTAAGGTCTCAAACTGAACTGCCCCCTGTTACAATACATCTTCATAAACAAATTCCATTCGGTGCAGGACTCGGAGGAGGATCTTCTGATGGAGCTCATACATTGATTTCGTTAAATGCATTATCACCAAAACCTTTACCTAAGGATAAACTTCTAGAATTAGCTTTGCAACTCGGTAGCGATTGTCCTTTTTTCATCTATAATTCTCCTTGTTTTGCCACAGGGAGAGGTGAATTGTTGCTCCCAATTCAATTAGATTTATCGGGGCTATACATTCTTCTTGTTAATCCAGGGTTACATGTAAATACGGGAAAAGCATACTCCTTATCAAATCCCAAAACATCTGAAAAGAGTCTTGATTTACTTATCAGATACAATCGAAATGAATGGAGGAATTTAATTTTTAATGATTTCGAAGAAGTCGTTTTTGAAATTCACCATGAAATTGCTGCAATCAAAGATAACCTCTACAAAATGGGTGCGGTTTATGCGTCAATGTCTGGAAGCGGTTCTACGGTTTTTGGCATATTTACCGAAAAAATAAATTATGAGTTATTCTTTTCTAACTATTTCACATTTTACCAGAGAATTTAAATAAAAAAGGGACTAACGTCCCTTTTTTATTTAGTGAGAATCGATAGTTTTATTCTAAAACTATCATTACAAATCCTTTTTGTACTCTATCGTTAGGTTTAACGTTAACTTCTTTTACAATTGAATTAATCGGAGCAAGGATCCTGTTATGCATTTTCATTGCATCCAGAATAACAAGTATTTCGCCCTGATTAACCGGCTGTCCAACCTTAACTTTAACATCAATGATTGTTCCAGGAATAAAAGCGGTTAACTGTTTTTTATCTAGTCTACTTAATGACATATTGCAATTTGGTTTAGAAGATTCGTATATTATTTTTCACATTACTTTAACCACTCATTAAATTCTAGAATGGAGGAATTCCATGTTTTTTAGTTGGGCGGTCTGCAATTTTAGTGCTCGAAACCTCTAATGCATGAAGAAGCAGTTTACGGGTTTCCTTAGGTTCAATCACGGTATCGATATAACCTTTAGAAGCAGCAACATATGGGTTTGCAAACTTCTCTTTATATTCTTCAACCTTCTTACGACGCATTTCCTCTGGGTTTGCAGCTTCAGTTATTTCCTTGCGGAAAATAATATTAGCAGCACCTTCGGGTCCCATAACAGCAATTTCGGCTCCTGGCCATGCAAATACAAAATCTGCACGTAGGTGGCGAGAACTCATCGCAATATAACCACCACCATAAGCTTTACGAAGAATAACGGTCATTTTAGGAACAGAAGCTTCACTATAAGCATATAGTAGTTTTGCACCATGACGAATAACCCCTGCATGCTCCTGATCAATACCAGGAAGATAACCAGGAAGGTCCACAAGAGTACAAAGTGGAATATTAAATGCATCGCAGTAACGAATAAAGCGAGCAGCCTTATCAGAACTGTCAACATCTAATACACCAGCCATTACAAGTGGTTGGTTAGCAACAAAACCTACTGTTTCGCCGTTCAAGCGACCAAAACCGATAACAATATTGGCAGCCCATAACTCCTGAATTTCGAAAAAATCAGAATCATCA
Organism: Bacteroidales bacterium; assembly: GCA_003531155.1. GTDB lineage: Bacteria > Bacteroidota > Bacteroidia > Bacteroidales > Tenuifilaceae > UBA8529. The sequence continues at coordinate 30,493 of DQHR01000085.1, forward strand.
GCCAAGGCTTTAATAACATCGCGAACGTCGTATGGTTGTTTCGGATCGTTTGGTACGATATTATTAATATTGAACTCAGGCTTAGGTTCTTTAGGTTCGAACCTACGAGCTTTGCGAGAGTTGTTCCACGGGATGAAGGTTATAAGCTTTTTAATCTGCTCAAAACACTCGATCTCACTTTCGGCATAAAAATGAGCATTACCAGTTATAGCAGCATGAACCATCGCTCCACCAAGGTCATCCTGAGAAATCTCTTCACCCAGAACTGATTTGATAACCTCTGGTCCAGTGATAAACATCTTCGAAATTTTATCGACAACGAAAACGAAATCGGTTAGCGCAGGGGAATAAACCGCTCCACCAGCACAAGGGCCAAGAATTACTGATAATTGAGGTATAATACCACTCGAAAGGGTATTTCGCCAAAAAATTTCTCCGTAACCAGCCAATGAGTTAACGCCCTCTTGAATACGAGCCCCCCCAGAATCGTTGATACCAATTAGTGGAATTCTCATTCTTAGAGCATAGTCCATGATTTTAGTGATTTTTCGGGCATGCATGCTACCCAAAGAACCTCCTGCTACAGTAAAATCCTGAGCAAAAACGGCAACTGGAGCTCCGAAAACTGTTCCGGTACCAATAATTACTCCGTCCCCGTGGAGTATTTTACCATCCATACCGAAATCGCGCGCATCGTGCTCAACAAAAAGATCGTATTCATGAAATGAATCTTCATCTAACAGGGCTAAAACTCGCTCGCGAGCAGTAAGCTTTCCCATAGCAACTTGCTTCGCAATGGCTTGTTCTCCCCCTCCCTGTAGAACCTCTTCTTTACGTTTTTGTAGTTCTTCAATTTTGCTTTTTAAAGGCATATTATTCTCTGTTAGTTAATAATAGCTTACCGATAAAAAATAGCAACGGTAAATTAGACTGCAACATTACAAAAACAAAGCTAGATAAGAAAAAATAAAGGCATTAATTTACGATTTCAGAATATATGGAAATGAATTACAATTAGTTATAAAACCAAACAGGTGTTTAATCTATATTTAGAATTTTTACTTTGGAGCCATTCGATATAAACCTATAGCAACAAAAGCATAAATAACATTAGGAATCCAAACGGCAATGAAAGGAGATAGAAGTCCTCCTATTGCAAACATAGTTGTAAAGCGCATGAAAAGGATATATGTAAAAGCAATTCCAAGTCCTGTACCAATATGTAATCCTATTCCTCCACGTACTTTTCGTGACGACAATGATACTCCAATCAGCGTAAGAATAAATGTTGAGAAAGGATAAGCTAATCGGCTATATTTTTCAACTAAAAGGGTATCGACATTATCGGATCCTTGCAATTTCTGCTGATCAATAAACTCATTGAGTTGGAAAAGATTTAGGGTCTCAATTAACAAATCGGTTCGATGAGAAAAATCTTTAGGTGACAAATAAACCGTTGTATCTAACTTCTTACCCGAGATTATCTGCTGCCCTTCTGCGGTATAGTTCCTAATATAGTAATTTTCAACAGTCCATTTATTTTTAGTAGAATCCCACTTAGCATAATCAGACATAAGTTTCGATTGCAATTTGCTATTTACAAAATGCTCTATTGAGAATTTGTTGGCTGACTGATTAAATGAGTTATATGTTTCCATATAAACAAATATACCTGGGCGAACCTGCTTATGAATGTTCCGTTCGCTATACCTATAAGGTCTACGAATATATGTGTTCTCAAAATCTAACCTAATTTTATTTGCAGGAGGAATTATAAAACTTGTTAAAAAGAATGATAGTACTGCAATAATAGCTGCCGAAACAAAGTAAGGATACATCAAACGTTTAAAACTAACACCACTGCTGAGAATTGCTATTATCTCCGTGTTATAGGCCATTTTTGATGTAAAAAAGATTACTGCAATAAATGTAAAAAGCGAACTAAATAAGTTTGTAAAGTATGGGATAAAATTGAGGTAATAGTTGAAAACGATTGCTGAAAGAGAAGGTTTTTTCTCCATGAAATCGTCCAACTTCTCAGATAGATCAAAAATAACCGCAATCCCCACAATTAAAATAATTGCGAAAAAGTAGGTTCCGATGAACTTACGAATTATATAAAAGTCGATTTTCTTTAATTTCAACTTCTCAATCATAGTCTATTTGATAATTTTTTAACCATTATATTCTTCCATTGCAAAAAATCGTCTAGCAAAATATGCTTACGTGCCTCAGCAACAAGCCAAAGGTAAAATCCAAGATTATGAATACTGGCAATTTGAGGTCCAAGCATTTCAGCCGATATAAAAAGATGACGAAGATACGCTTTTGAATATCTTTTATCAACAAAAGTTAGACCATTAGGATCAATTGGCGAAAAATCATCCTTCCACCTAACGTTTCGAATATTAATAATTCCCTCGCTGGTAAAAAGCATACCATTCCTACCATTTCGAGTAGGCATTACGCAGTCAAACATATCAACTCCTAAGGCAATATTTTCGAGGATGTTTTCGGGAGTACCAACACCCATCAAATACCGAGGCTTGTCCTTTGGAAGAATTTCGTTAACAACCGATACCATTTCATACATCACCTCGGCAGGTTCTCCAACAGAGAGACCACCAATAGCATTGCCCTCGCTTGGCAACTTAGCAATATGCTCTGCAGCTTTACGGCGTAAATCAGAGTAAACACATCCCTGAACAATAGGAAAAAGGGTTTGATTATACCCATACTTAGGTTCAGTTTCGTTAAAACGTTTTAAACAACGTTCAAGCCAGTGTTGAGTGAGATCTAACGATTTTTTTGCATAGTCATACTCCGCAGTTCCCGGGGGGCACTCATCAAATGCCATTATAATATCTGCACCGATTATACGCTGAATATCCACAGCGTATTCAGGTGTAAACATATGCTTCGAACCATCTATATGCGAACGGAACGAAGCTCCCTCGCGAGTAAGTTTTCTATTTTCGGCTAACGAAAAAACTTGATATCCTCCACTATCAGTAAGGATTGGCCTATCCCAACTCGAAAATTTATGTAATCCTCCTGCAGCCTCTAAAACTTCTAATCCTGGACGTAAATATAGGTGATAAGTGTTTCCAAGAATAATCTGTGCATTAACCTCATTCTCCAAATCCTGATGGCTAACCCCTTTTACACTTCCAACCGTACCAACAGGCATGAATATTGGCGTAGAAATTTCGCCATGATCCGTAACTATTTTTCCCGCACGTGCTTTGCTCGATTTATCGGTATGCTCTAATATAAAATCCATTAACCCAATTTTTCGATGACAAAGATAACTAAAATCATTATCGAAAATAATTTATGCTTTTGCTACCATATTGTTTAACACAAAAATGTTTAATATCATTGTCTACCCTAAAATTTCTCTTTACCGTGAAAGAAATAGTTTCAAATTCAACTGTTTACGAACTAGCATTAGCATCTGTTTTAATCGTTGCCCTCTTAGTTCAGCTGTATTACTATTTAGTACCTTACTTAAAGGTTGCCATATATAAAAAATCAATTTCTAATAAATCACTTGAAAGCATTCCAATATCGGTAATTATTTGCGCTCGTGATGAGGAAGAAAATCTTGAAAAATTCTTACCTCAAATTCTTGAGCAAGACTATCTAAATTTTGAGGTTATCGTTGTAAACGATTGTTCATCGGACAACAGCCAGTATGTATTAGATAGGCTTGTGGCAAAATACCCAAAACTCAGAGTTACAACCATTAAAGAGGATGAAAAATTTTCACATAGTAAGAAGCTAGCGTTAACAGTTGGTATCAAAGGAGCAAAAAATGAGTGGCTCGTGCTAACTGATGCTGACTGTAAGCCAGAGGGGAAAGATTGGCTTGCTTCAATTTCAACAAACTTCTCTGGCAATACTGAGGTGATTTTAGGTTATGGCGGATTCTTTAGCGAAAAAGGTTTCTTAAATAAACTTATTCGTTTTGACGGTTTATTCATTGCCATGCAGTACCTTGGATTTGCCCTTGCAGGCAAACCATATATGGGCGTTGGAAGGAATTTAGCTTATAAAAAAGATACGTTCTTTAACAATAAAGGGTTTGCATCTCACTCGCACATATACTCTGGCGATGACGATTTATTTATTAACGAGGTTGCTAAAAAATCAAACACAAAAGTTGAATTGCAAAGTAACTCGTTTACACGAACACTCGCAGAAAACACCTATAAGAAATGGGAAAATCAAAAAAGACGACACATATCGACCTCGAATAGATATAGATTTTCAACTAAGATAATCCTTGTAGGAGAAGTATTATCAAGAGTACTTTTTTTCGGAGCAGCCATTGCACTCATAGTATTGCAATATTATCCATGGGTAATAGCTGGAACCATCTTATTTCGCTTGATTATTCAACTATCCATAATAAAAGGGGTAATGAATCGTTTGAGTGAAAAGAAATTATTGCTACTTTCGCCATTATACGATTTTTATTCGCTGTTTTTTTATGGAAGAATATGGTTGTTAAATATAATTAACCCTCGAAAGGCGACATGGAGATAAGCCCTAATCTATCGGAAAAGGCGAAGCATGATTTGGTATTGGTTGAACAAGCTATTGCTGGCGACCAAAAATCATATGCTGAGTTGTTGGATAGGTATAAGGATGCTATTTACTTCATGCTGCTTAAAATGGTTAACAACAAGAGTGATGCAGAGGATTTAACCATTGAAGCTTTTGGAAAAGCTTTTAAAAACATTCATCAGTATACCCCTAATTACGCCTTTAGCACTTGGCTTTTCAAAATTGCCACCAACAATTGTATCGATTTTATTCGCAAAAAGAAAGCAAACCTAGTTTCCATCGATCAAACTGCAGAGGATTCTGAAGGTCCTATCGTTTCCCCTACAGCACATTTACAGTCGAGTAATCTCGATCCCGAAGAGCAGCTAATTAAGGAGCAAAGTATTAAACTAATCCAAGAAGTTGTTGGTACTTTAAAACCTAGATATCGTAAACTTATAGAACTCAGGTATTTCCGCGAATTTTCGTACGAAGAGATTGCTGAAGAACTTAATTTACCCATTGGTACGGTAAAGGCACAACTTTTTAGAGCTCGCGAACTCCTTTTCAATATCTTAAAGAATAGTCCTCATCAGTAAGTTTTTTTTAGACATCAGAATTCAGATGTCAGACTTCAGATCAGATTTATAAGTATCTCCAATGGATAGAATTACAAAATATTTCCCAGAATTAAGTAGCAATCAACGTAAACAACTTTCGGAACTTGATTCTCTATATAGAGAATGGAACTCTCGAATAAATGTTGTTTCGCGAAAGGATATCGATAATATTCTTTTACATCATGTTTTACATTCGCTATCAATAGCAAAAGTGGTTTCCTTCGCAAAAGGAACAAAAATCCTCGATGTTGGCACTGGCGGAGGGTTTCCAGGTATCCCTTTGGCTATAGTTTTCCCTTTATGTAATTTCACTTTGGTTGATTCAATTGGCAAAAAAATAACTGTTGCCGATGGTGTGGCTCAATCTACGGGTCTTACTAATGTAAATGCAATAAAATCTAGAGCAGAAGAACTTGAAGGGGAGTTCGATTTTGTTATAACTCGAGCAGTTGCCCCCCTACCAACCATTAATAGTTGGGTTCAAAAAAAAATTAAACATGGTGGATTCAACCATTTACCCAATGGAATAATTGCTCTAAAAGGTGGAGATCTAAAAGAGGAACTCGCTCCCTTTGGGAAAAGAATTACTAAATGGTCGATCAGCTCGTTCTTCGAGGAAGAGTATTTTCAAGAAAAATCAATAATCTTTTTGGAGAGGTAATGTGGTGATACACTTGCAATATGAATATTTATAAACAGCATAATAATTTAACATCCAAATATTTTTATTCGATTCTTTTTGTACTTTCAAAAAAAGTATATCTTTGCAGTCTCAAAAAAAGTCGACAGAAAGACTTATTGTACTGAAAATCATTAGTTGTAGAAAATATAAAAGTATAAAGCGATGAAAAGAACGTTCCAACCCTCAAACAGGAAAAGGAAAAATAAACATGGTTTCCGCGAGCGTATGGCAACCCCAAATGGAAGAAGAGTGTTGGCCGCTCGTCGTGCAAAAGGAAGAAAGAGACTTACAGTTTCTGACGAACCAAGTCACAAAGGATAATTTCCAAACATAAGGTATTTAAAGGCAGGTATTACCTGCCTTTTTTTATATACTTACACCAACCTTATTTTTCTTACATTTGTAAGAATCAAAAGTTCTAAATGGATGTTGAACAACGATAAAATTATCTCATACATAGATAATTCCAAAGCACTTGAACCTTTCAGAAGTATCTCTAAGAAAGTATTAAATGGCAGCCGTATAACGGTTGATGAAGCCATAGTACTTTTCGAAACTGCCGACTTAGGCTACCTTGGTATGCTAGCTAATCATGTGAGAGAAGTCAAAAACGGAGACAACGCATACTTCAACAAAAATTTTCATGTAGAACCAACCAATACCTGTATATATAACTGTAAATTCTGCTCATACCATAAGCATTCTAGCGATCCTGAGAGTTGGGAAATGTCGTTGAGTGAGATTGCAAAACTTTCTGAAAGCTATAAAGATAAAGATATAACTGAGGTTCATGTTGTTGGTGGAGTTCACCCAAAATGGGATATTGATTATTACGGAAGAATTATCCAATTAATAAAGAAACAATTACCAAACGTGCATGTAAAAGCTTTCTCAGCCATTGAACTTGAGTATGTAATAAAGAAAGCAAACCTATCCTATCGCGAGGGCATGAAGATACTTAAAGAGTATGGCTTAGGTTCAATTCCAGGTGGAGGCGCAGAGATATTCGATCAGGAGGTGCGAGAGAAGATTTGTGCCGATAAAGCCACAGGCAAGCAGTGGCTTGATGTACACGAGGCATCACACCTCGAGGGCGTACCATCAAACGCAACAATGCTGTATGGACATATCGAAAGCTACAAACACAGAGCACAGCACATGGAAGCAATTAGAGACTTACAAGATAAAACAGGTGGTTTCAACTGCTTTATTCCACTTAAATTTAGGGCACAAAATAATAAATTAGCTTATTTAGGTGAAGTTGGTACATCTGAAGATCTTAGGAATTATGCAATTTCTCGAATCTTTTTTGATAATATTCAGCATTTAAAAGCATACTGGCCTATGCTGGGCAAGCAAAATACAAAATTGGCCCTCTCCTTTGGAGTTGATGATATAGATGGTACAATCGATGATACCACCAAAATTTATTCAATGGCTGGTGCTGAGGATCAGAAACCAATCATGACTGTTGATATGCTCTGTGAGATTATCCGAAGTGCAGGCAGAAAACCCGTTGAGAGAGATTCACTATATAGAGTTGTTAAGGAATACTAATTACAATCTTAAATTTAAAAGATGTAATTTATCTTTATAATTATAAATTTGCCATTAATTACAATATTCGAAAACTGATTGTGTTTTTAAGAATAAGCCATTAATACTATGTGGGAAAGCATTAAAAAACTCCTTTTAAAGGTATACAAGAACTATAACGTTCAAACCTTTTTATTTCCGTTTGTTGCAATTGTAGGCATTGTATTAATTTCCTTTATTTTTCTATTCATATTTACACGACATGGGCAAAGCTACCCTGTACCCACTTTTACAGGGCTAAACCACGACGCAGTAGAAAAACTTGCAAAACAGTACAAGTTAAGATATGAGATTACAGACTCGGTTTATATTCTTACCCGTAAACCAGGCACCATTGTTGAACAAAACCCACCAGTAGGTACCAAGGTTAAGCAAAATCGAAGGATATTTCTAACCATTAATGCCAAGAATCCTAAGAAGGTTGAGATGCCCAATATTGTTGGAGTAACCTTACGTCAAGCCAAGGCCATTCTTGATAAACAAGGTCTTATTGTAGGAAACTTAGTTTTTGTACCCGATATCGCAGTTAACAACATATTAGAACAGAAGTTTAAAGGGAAAACCATTGAGCCGGGTAAATTAATTGCAAAAGGCTCAAGAGTTGATCTGATACTCGGGCGTGGTATGCAAAATGAGCGAACCGGATTACCTTTGCTTATTGGATTAAATCAAAGTGAGTCGAGAAGTAAACTTATAGATGCTTCGCTCAACTTAGGACAAGTTAAGTACGATGAAACAATAAAAGACTACAAAGACTCGTTGAATGCTATGGTATATAGCCAATATCCTGCATATTCCGAATCGAATTCAATTAGTTTTGGGTCTAGGGTTGACATTTGGCTAACTCTAAACGAAGCCCGCATACCTAAAATTAAAACTGAACTTGGGATTGATTCATTGTACATGCAGATAGATACAACCCTGCTAAAAGAAATAGTTGAATGAGGTATTTTTTAATTTTTACGCTGTTACTTTTTTCTGCAACTACTTTTGGACAGGAAGTTCTTATTGATTTACAATCGATGCCTGTTAAAAAAAATGCCTTATCTAAACCAAAAGTAAAAGCACATTCTAAAGCTTCATCATCATTGCCTTTTTATGATGATTTCTCCAAAGGGCTCTCATACCCAGATCCTGATAAGTGGTTTCAATCATCTGTTTTGATCAACCAGACTTATGCAATAAACCAGCCAACAATCGGTGTTGCCACTTTTGATGCGATGAATAGGAATGGTAAACTACATAGCCATTTAACAACAACTCCAGAAATAGCTGATACCCTTACCTCAAAGCCAATAAATCTTGTTTATAACGAAGATGATAGTTTATACTTATCGTTCTGGTATCAGCCTAAAGGGCTGGGTAAACAGCCAGAAACAACAGATTCTCTAGTTGTTGATTTCTTTGCAAAGGATGATAATGAATGGGTAAGAGTTTGGGGAGCCTCGCCAAATTTTAAAACGAATAAGGTAACTGAATTTAGTTATATTGATAGTACATTCAAAATTCAAAGTTCAAGCAGTATCGATAGCTCCTTTTTTTGTGCAATGATTCCCATTAAAGATGCTAGGTTTCTGAAAGATACTTTTCAGTTTCGAATTATGAATTATGCCTCATTTCCGCCAAATCTCCAATACCCAAGTTTAAGAGGTAACTGCGACCATTGGCATATTGATTTAGTGTATATAAATGTTGATAGGGATAAAGACGATACAATTATAGAGGATGTTGCCTTTACAAAACCAACTCAACCTTTTTTAAAGAATTATGTCTCGATACCTTGGAAGCATATGAATAGTCAAGCAATGCAAAGTGAGTTTACCAATCCACATGTATTCAAAATTCAGTTTAGAAACTTCTTCACATATGTTCAAAATGTTACCGTTGATTTCCTAGTTAAAGATCTTTCAAATCATATTCCGCCATCTTCGTTTACTGGTGGCGCAGCGAACTACGATCCCTCACAAATATTCAATCTATCGAATTTATACGATTATTCAATAGAATCTAATTGGGAAGACTCTGCCAAATATCTTCTAAAAAGCGTATTAACAACTGAAAGTGGAAAAGATTATCTCCGCTGGAACGATACTGTCAGCTATACACAAAGTTTTTACAACTATTATTCTTATGACGATGGCTCTGCTGAGTTCGGTTATGGTTTATGGGGTGAAGGTAGTCAAAATGGAATGATGGCTGTGAAATACCACTCATACGAAGTTGATTCACTAAAGGGTGTTCTAATCTACTTCAATCAGATAGCCGATTTTACAAGAACAAACTTTGAGCTAGTAATTTGGAGTGATAATAATGGAAAGCCAGGAACTCAATTATATAAAAAATTGGTTTTAAAACCATTATATGCCTACAATACCGATACACTTTATAAAATTGACTCAAAATTAAAAATTGGTGGTGATTTTTGGGTAGGCACTATCAACTACACTGAAGATCTGCTCAATATCGGCTTTGATATGAATAATAATCATAGCAATAAAATATTCTATAACCTTACCGGTGAATGGCAGCAAACTTCTTATGCTGGTTCACTGATGATTAAACCCGTTTTTGGCAAGTTTACTTCGTGGCAAACAGGTATCGATAAACCAACTGATAAAACCAATTTTAGCATTTATCCTAACCCAGCAAAGAATTCTATTCGATTAAATATACCTGAAGGGGTAAAACCTGAGTGGATTAGAGTAATTAATTTGACTGGACAAGTTATGATAAGTAAGCCATACGATAGCAACAGTATTAATATTGATGCATTGCAAACAGGAATTTATTTATTCCAACTTACTCTAAATAACAGAACTACCTCAACACAAAAGTTGGTAATAATAAAATGATTGATTCTAAAGAATTAAGCCCTGATCTTGACGATGAACTAGATGATACATCGGAAGAGCAATCGGAACTCTATGAGCATTTTCGGTTTGAGGTAGATAAAGGGCAAGCGATGCTTCGTATCGATAAATTCTTAACAAGTAAAATTCATCAAGTTTCGCGAAATAGAATTCAGGCTGCAGCAGATGCAGAAAACATCTTGGTTAACGGCAAACCCGTTAAATCATCATATAAGGTTAAGCCTTTTGATGCCATTTCAATTGTAATGGCCTACCCTCCAAGAGACACGGAGATTAAACCAGAGAATATTCCATTAAAAATTTTATACGAGGATAACGACCTGATTGTAATTGATAAAGAAGCCGGAATGGTAGTACACCCAGCACACGGTAACTTTTCGGGCACACTCGTTAATGCGCTAATGTACCATTTAAGGGATATCCCATTATTCAGTTCAGGTGAGGTTCGACCTGGCTTGGTCCATCGAATCGATAAAAACACTTCGGGGATTTTAGTTATTGCAAAAAGTGAAATTGCCATGAACAGGTTGGCAAAGCAATTTTTCGATCGTACTTCATCGCGACGCTATATCGCTCTTGTTTGGGGAAATATGGAGGCAGATGAAGGAACCATAACGGGTCATATTGGTCGTTGCATTCGTGACAGGAAGAAGATGCAAGTTTTCCCCGATGGAGAGCAAGGCAAGCATGCCATTACACACTGGAAAGTCATTGAGAGATTAGGCTATGTTAACCTAATAGAGTGTAAACTTGAAACAGGTAGGACCCATCAAATACGTGCCCATTTCGAACACATTAAGCATCCTCTTTTCAACGACGATAAATACGGTGGAAATGAGGTTGTAAAAGGAACTCAGTTCAATAAGTACAAGCAATTTGTTGATAATTGTTTTACATTATGTCCACGACATGCACTGCATGCAAAATCGCTTGGTTTTACACATCCAACAACGGGAAAATGGTTGGAATTCGATTCTGAACTACCACAAGATATGCAAAAGGTTATAGACAAGTGGAGAAATTATGTTACTGGGAGAGAAATTGAAGACGAGTAGCGGCTCTAATCAATAATATTTTCAAGAATCATTCTACCCTAAAGGGCATTTTAATATCTTTGAGATGCTTTAAAATACAACAATCATGAGTAACCTTAAGAATATAGCCATACTTGCAGGAGGTAATTCATCGGAAGAAGGAATCTCCTTAAAAAGCGCTGCGCAAATAGCCAACTGGCTTGATAAAGAAAAATACAACGTTTTCAGAATCCTTGTTAAAGGAGTGAATTGGACAATTAAGCACGAAGAATTTGGTGATATTCCTGTATCTAAGGACGATTTCAGCGCTATAGTAAAGGGTAAAAAGGTGACTTTTGATTGCGCGCTAATAGCCATACATGGAACTCCTGGCGAGAACGGGTTACTTCAAGCCTATTTTGAATTAATGGGTGTACCTTATACTACAGGCGGGGTTCTTAGCTCTTCAGCAACATTCAATAAGGATGTTTGTAAGTTAATGGTACAAAGTACTGGAGTCAACCTTGCCAAAGGAATTAAGATAACAAAAGGTGAGGATATATCCTCAAAAACTATAGCTGAGAAACTTGGATTACCTGTATTTGTTAAGCCTAACGAGAGCGGTAGCAGCTATGGCGTTAGTAAAGTTAAAGATGAAAAAGATCTTATCCCTGCCATTGAAAAGGCATTTACTGAGGATAACACTGTTTTAATCGAAGAATTTATTGCTGGAAGAGAACTAAGTAGCGGTGTAATTAAAACAAAAGATAAGACCTTACTCCTACCGATAACAGAAATTGTTCCTAAAAACGAATTCTTCGATTACAATGCCAAATACTTAAATCAAAGCGAGGAAATAACGCCAGCAAGAGTTAGCCCAGAAATAGCGGTTAGAGCGCAAGAGTTATCATCAAAAATTTATGATGTATTGGATTGCCGTGGAATTGCTCGTGTAGATTATATCCTAAGCAACGATAAACTCTACTTCCTCGAAATTAATACCGTTCCGGGTATGAGCGAAACTAGCATTATTCCACAGCAAGTAAAGGCTATGGGAAAGGAAATGAAAGAAATTTTTGGTTTGGTTATTGAAGATGCTATTGCAAGGAAATAATAAAACTTTAAGCATAATAAAAAAAGGTCAGGGTATAACCCTGACCTTTACTATACTTAGCTGCTCATCCTATTTTTTATGACTTCCATCGCAAAATGGCTTCATCTTTGAACGACCACAAGCACAAAGGTATACCTCATTATTGAAATCGGTATTTAGAATATTACCATCTTTCCCAACAACGCTAAAGTTTCCCGATATCTTTATCGGCTCATTTTTAGTTAACGTTATCTCTGCAGATACTCTTCTTGGTTGATCCATCTTTATTCCTCCGAATCGTTAAAATTTCTCTTGAAATGGCTACCATCACAGAAAGGCATTTTACCAGACTGCCCACAGCGACAAAGTGAAATCATTTGCATGGGTTTCATCTCTTTACCATCATAATCTATAACCCTAAATTTACCAGAAATAAGTAGAGGTCCATTCCTCATAACCTGAATTCGAGCGGGTTCTGAATCGAATTCGCCTATTTGTTCAACTGGTTCATCCTTTACGGCTTTTGATGATTTTTCAGCACGATTCTTTTCAGGGTCATTCCATTTAAACATCAATGCATTTGTCGGGCACTCATTTACTATATCAATAACCTTTGAGGCATCAGCTCCTTCGAGAGTTATCCATGGCCTATTGCGAGGATTAAAAACTGAAAGCAGTTTTGTGTAGCATATTGAAGCATGGATACACTCGCTAGAATTCCAAAAAACTGTGATCTCGTCGTTATTATACTTTTTTTTCACTCTTTCCATAAAAAAATTAAGAAACGTCAACCTAATGAACGCTAACCAAAACTGGTTTGTTTAGCAAAATCATATTTTTTTACTTTTTAACTACTAAACAACTGGCAACCAGATCGTGGAGCGCTTGCTTTTTTTCAGTAAACCCCGCAATGATGTAACCAATAAGGAATGTCATATTGGTAATGATCCTCGAAAAATAACGACCCGTTGCTCTAGCGAATGTAACGCTATTACCCTCCATATCAACAACCTTAATACCTACAGCAATTTTACCAACAGTTCCCCCAAACTTCGAAGACTCCATAAGTGCATAGTAAAGCCATTTCATCACTACACTAATCATTATGGCAAGCATAACTAAACCAATAATGCCGCCAACCATCAGCAACCCATCATGGGTAACAAAATCGGAAGGGTGTCTTATTCCATCAAGGTTAAGACCAAATGCAACAATGCCAAGAATAATTGGAATAGCAATAATAAACCCTGCAACTCCTATTACAAACTGATCGATAATGTAAGCAGCGAATCTAAGCCAGAATCCTGCGTACTTGAACTGATTAGGTTCCGAATTTGTTATTACTTCCATGATGCTATTGGTTTTAAATTTTACCCTAAAAATGTACAAAAATTAAATTGCATGAATATATTTGTTTGCTTTTTGTAGTAAAATTAGGAATACTTTTGCATCAACACTAATAAGAACAACAAAAAAAACTTTTATTTCGTTTAAAGGAAAAGATTAAGGAGCATGGGTAAGTTTGCTGCAATATTATCAATAATTATTCTTGTGCCCATTTCTGATTGTTTGGGGCAACAAACTGTAATTATTGATGGCTACACAATCCCAGCCATTATTAATTTAAATGGCGAACCTCTTCCAAATTGGGTTATTCCAGAGATTGTTGTTTTTCCACAACGAAAATTCAAATCGAAAAAGGATTACCGGCAATACCAAAGAATGATACGAAATCTAAAAATAGTTTATCCATATGCACGAATTGCCCGTATTAAGCTAATGGACATGAACTATCAACTTACTCAGCTCCATACCAAGAAAGAAAAGGAGAAGTATATAAATCAGGTTGAGAAGGAGATTAGGGATGAATTTGAAAAGAAACTAATGGGACTTAGCATTTCGCAAGGGAAAATGTTAATAAAACTTATAGATAGGGAAACAGGAGAAACATCATATCAGCTTCTGAAAGAGTTAAAAGGAGGATTCTCTGCTGGTTTTTGGCAAGCTGTTGCACGCATATTTGGCTCAAATCTTAAATCAGAATTTGACGAAGAGGGTGAGGATAAAATTCTTAATGAACTAATAATGCTTTACGAACACCAACAACTGTAATTAACTCAAAAGACAAAAATCAAATATTTTAGTGGAAAACCTAAGAACCTTCGTTGCAATCGATGTGAGAGTTGAGCCATCGCTTAAAAGCAAGTGGGAGGAATTGAAACAGTTGCTTCATAACGATTCTGTTAAATGGGTTAACGAACATACCATTCATCTTACCCTATTGTTCTTAGGAGAAACAACTCCTTTGCAGGTTAAAGGTGTGTCTCAAGCATTAGAGAAAACACTAAAAAACATTTCAGGGTTTAAAATCAGCATCTCAGGTTTAGGGTTGTTTGGTAATCCAAATAATCCCAAAGTCATTTGGACAGGAATATCTGAATCACAATCATTATATCAGCTAAAAGAAAAAGTCGATATTGCATTATCACCACTAGGATTTGAGTACCCACAAAGCAAATTTTCACCACATCTTACATTAGGTAGGATTAAGCATATTAAATCAGCTAATGAACTTAATTGCTTTATAAAAAGCCATAAGTCATTACATTTTTATGATGTTGAAGTTAATAAAGTGATTTTCTACCAAAGTATATTAAGCCCAAACGGACCTATCTACAAGCCTCTGAATGAACTTAAACTCCTTTCCCTTTAAATACGGTAATTAAGGTGTAGATGATAATTTTAAGGTCAACAATGATCGACATATTATCAATATAGAGTAAATCGTACTTTAAGCGCTCAACCATTTGCTCCACATTTTCGGCATAGCCGAATTTAACTTGACCCCAAGATGTAATACCAGGTTTAACCTTTTGAAGATGTACATAGTGCGGGGCAATCTTAACAATCTGATCCACATAAAACTGCCTTTCTGGCCTAGGTCCAACAAGCGACATTTCGCCAAAAATTACATTCACAAAATTTGGAATCTCATCAATTCGGGTTTTACGCATAAATCGGCCAAGCCGAGTAACTCGACTATCAGCTTTACTCGATAGTGCTGGTCCAGAACTCTCCGCATCAACGAACATTGAACGAAACTTATATAACATAAAAGGTTTACCATATTGTCCAATTCTCTCTTGCCTATGAATTATTGGACCCTTAGACGATACCTTAATAAGAACAGCAATTACTATTATAAGTGGAAGGAGCACAATCAACGAAATTAACGCAATTGTAATATCCATAAACTGCTTGACTTTTACTTGCCATGGAGGCATCAATTCGAAAGAAACCCTAAAAAGAGGGGCGCTAAATATCTCAGACATCTTTACCCTTCCAGTAAGGTAATCGTAAAGGCTAGGAATAGCTTTTATTATAATCTCAATTGCAAGCAGCTCGTTAATAAGCTTAAGCATGCTTTTGTTGTCAGTATTCTCAACAGCAATTAGCACCTCTTCAATCTTATTGTCATTAATAACTTTTGCTATTGATTTAGCATCTCCTAAGCGAGGCAATATCCCCTCCAAATAATTTGAACCATTCGCACTATACTCTATATACCCCAAAATCATATATCCCTGCGATTTAACTTGTGCCTGTAGCTCATTATAAAGTTCAAGGGCTTTTTCACCTTCACCAATTATTAAAGTTGGATATCCGTATTTGCGTGAGTGTATTTTATGTATTGTAATTGAAGTTATTATTAGTCTTGTAATGTAGGTAAATGAAAATACAAGAAAAAAGAGATAATAAAACAACCTAAAATAGTAAGCTGAAGGTTGGTTTAAATCGTGATAAAGTAGTACAAAGAAAACTATCAAAGTTCCTGTTAATGTAATCCCAATAGAACTACCTAACTCCTTAATACGCGATCTACGAAACACATCATTATAAAACCCAGCCAAACTAAAAAGAATGAGCCAAAAGCATGCGAATAGAGCAAGTCTAATGAAAAACTTTACAGGAGATTCTGGAGCAAATTGAACAATAGCAACACCTTGAGTTAACTTACTTCTATATGTAACAAATAAAAACCAAGCACAAATAACCCCGATGGAGTCAAAAAATACATATTTGGAAACCTGCCACCTCCTGTTCACTTCACAATAATTTTAGGGGTTCTAAATTAAGGAAAATATACAGATTCCAAAAATTATCAGGTTCAAGTCTGAGGAACTAANNCTAGGGTTTCAATTGCATTATCAAGATCAAAACTGAGTGGTGATTTAGATTGAATTTCCTGAATATACAAGCCAAGATTAGCAAGGTAATTTTCATCTTTTAGAATAATTAAGGGCTCTTTTAAAAGATTTGGTTGAAGAGCTATATTTTCAGTAGGAAGTTCTTTAAAATAGCCATCGTTTCCTGAAAAAAAGCGAAGTTCGCACTTTACAGGTTCTTCTATTCGTGTAATATCAGACGTTATAATACTACTATTATCGTATTCCAATCTTAGCTTAAAGGCTTTAGGTACTTTATCGAAAAGAGGTATGCCATTTACTCTAAACTTTCTTAATCCGCAGGGTCTAATTCGCACAAATGATGCAATATCATATATTAATTTACGCCTAAAAATCACGTCATTAACCTCTCGACCCATATCATGGATAAGATTAAGCATAAAGTAATTGCCAACGATCTCTTCCTGTTTAATAAGCACTTCGCCTGCACAACCAAATCCTACAGGTACTCCTATCTCAATAGAAAGTTCATTTAATTCCAACAAAGTGNNGGCAGGCTCGCCAAAAAAATATTTACTCCCCGTTTTAACGCTTTAGAAATAAAATCAAAGTTCTCATTAACATCATAGAAAATAAAAGCGATCTCAATCTGAACAAGGAGTTCATCCTCAAATGTGAATATTTTAGAATTTTGGCTTTGCAATTCTCCATTTTCTTTGAAATAAGCCCCAACTAATTCAATACCAAATTGCTCCGATATGGTTTCCAAAACATTAATATCAACTGTTCTATAAAAGAAAAAGCCTGCCTTCATATGTCGATAGTATAAATTGGGTTAAATGAATTTACATAATTAACTTCTACACATGAATTAATCATATTCTCAACCACAAACTTATCCCAATTTAGCCCTGAATCGCTATTTCAGACAACCTTTTTATTAACCAAATAATAACAGCCATTTAAATATTAAAACTACTACTATCTTTGCAGCTATAAATTTGATGCGAGTAAAACTAAATGCAGGATACATACAGACACAAAGGGCTTCGGAGAAATTTAGTTGACGAGATAAGGCAAAAAGGGATTACGAATTCCAAAGTTCTTGAGGCTATTAATACTGTGCCTCGCCATCTTTTTATGGATAGCGGATTTATAAATTTTGCGTATAAAGATTCTGCATTTCCAATTGGTGCCGGACAAACAATTTCTCAACCTTATACAGTTGCATTTCAAACCCAAATACTGGACATACAACCCTTGGAGAAAGTTCTCGAGATTGGCACAGGATCTGGTTATCAAACTGCTGTTCTATTAGAGATGGGTGCAAAAGTTTACACAATTGAACGCCAAAAGGAACTGTACCTAAAAGCAAAAGCACAACTAGAATCGATGGGCTATCACCCTCATTTCTTCTATGGTGATGGTTACTTAGGCATGCCAAGTTATGGTCCATATAATAAGATTTTAGTAACTGCAGGTGCGCCCGAAATTCCAGAAGCATTAATCGAGCAACTCCAAGTTGGAGGAAAACTTATCTGCCCTGTGGGTGATAATCAGACTCAAGTAATGACTTTAGTTGAAAAGATTAGTGAATCGGATATTAAAATTACCAAGCACGGAAACTTTATTTTTGTTCCGTTGTTAAAAGGTACGAATGGAAAGTAAAACTGCAAAGGATCACAAATCTCTGATTACAAAATAGATCGCTTAATAAATTCGATAAAAACCATGATACAAGTAAAAAGATTAATTTTAAATCCATTTCAAGAAAATACATACATAATCTATGATTCAACTGGTGAAGCCATTATAATTGATGCTGGTTGTTACTCACAATCAGATTATGATGAAGTTAATTGGTTTATCGATTCAAATGATTTAAAAGTAAAAAACCTTATTTTAACTCACGGACATATCGACCATATCCTTGGAATTGATAAACTTAAAGAACTTTATAACGTTACATGTATAGCTCATGCTGATGATATTCCGCTAATAGCAACATCACCTAAGCATGGTTTGATGTTTGGCTTATCGCTCGAGAAAGCACCAACAATTGATGCATTCATTAAGGATGGTGATAAGATCACTTTAGGGGAATCAACTATTGAGGTAATCCATACCCCAGGACACTCAATGGGTGGCGTTTGTTTCTTCTTTGCTGAGGAAAAAATACTTTTCACAGGTGATTCTCTTTTCAACGGGTCGATTGGCCGTACCGATTTGCTTGGCGGCAGCTACGAAACATTAATCCAAAGTA
>DQHR01000120.1 GCA_003531155.1 Bacteroidales bacterium
TTGGTTATTGGGGTGATCATCAAATTATCTATTTATTAAAGTTGATGGAAGTTTCAAGGAATCACTTTCCTGATGATCTCAACTCATTGCTGGATAAGAATCTTTTCTCGTATGCAAATGTGCCTTATCGCATAAAGACTTACTCAGAGATTGTATCAAATCCTAGAAGATCAATTTATTTCGACGATAAGTTAGACCAAAGTATTAAAATACTTACAGAAAAGTATGGTGCTGATGCCAAGCNNTAGGTAAAATTGGTTTCATTTACCGAAAAAATCCTTGTTACACTTCTTGCTAAACTTAGCAACTTTATTCCTGAGGCAGGAATTTGGATGAATACCTTACGTCCTGAATGGAATGATGCTAATAATGCTCTCGTTGGAAACGGTGCATCTATGGTTACAGTTTATTACTTGCGGCGTTTTCTTGCTTTTACAATTGAACTTTACAGTGAGTCTCGTCTCGATGATTTTGTAATATCGGATGAGTTAGGCATACTCTTTATTGAACTTAATAAAGCGTTCGTAAAATATCAGGAAACTCTTGAAAAAGGGTTTGATAATCATAATAGAAAAAGATTAGCTGACGAGCTAGGGAGTGCTGGCAGTAATTATCGCGAAAGAATTTATAAAGGTTTTTCGGGCGAAAAACGAAATCTAAACAAAAAGGAACTCGTCAGTTTTTTTGAACTAGCATTAAAATACATCGATCAATCAATAGATGCCAATAAGCGGAATGATAGTATGTATCATGCTTATAATCTTGTTAGTTTTACCGATAATGCCATATCTATTCGTTATTTATATGAAATGCTCGAAGGACAAGTTGCTGTTCTGAGTTCAGGAAAACTTAATGTAAATCAAGTACTAGAGCTATTAAATTCTTTAAGGAAAAGTTCATTATATAGGCCTGATCAGGATAGTTACATTTTATATCCAAACAAGCAATTACCTTCGTTCTTACAAAAAAACATTATTCCCTCGGAAGAAGTTAAGCGAATAAACGCTTTAAATCAATTAGTTGAGAGAGGTGATTCAACTATTATTAGTAAGGATAACAAAGGACAATTCCATTTTAATGCAAATTTCAGCAACGATAATTTTTTAAGGGATGTATTAAATCAACTAAAATTCAAGCCAGAATTAAATATTACAAATGAGGACGAGAAACAAATAATCGATTTGTACGAGAAAATTTTTGATCATCAATCTTTTACGGGCAGATCGGGAAGTTTCTATAAATATGAAGGTTTAGGAAGCATATACTGGCATATGGTTTCAAAACTCCTCTTATCAATTGGCGAATCAATTAAAAATGCTGAATCACAAAATGTAAAACCCGAAATTTTGAACCAATTGATAAGCCATTACTTTAATGTTAAGAATGGAATCGGAGCCCACAAATCACCCAAAGATTATGGTTCTTTCCCATTTGACCCATATTCGCATACCCCTTTAATGTTGGGTGTTCAGCAACCAGGTATGACTGGACAGGTAAAGGAAGATAT
Source organism: Bacteroidales bacterium (assembly GCA_003531155.1). GTDB lineage: Bacteria > Bacteroidota > Bacteroidia > Bacteroidales > Tenuifilaceae > UBA8529. Next base: position 1,508 of record DQHR01000120.1, read on the forward strand.
TATTAGCAGATTTTTTGAATTGGGTATCTATATAAATGGTGGTCAATTGTCTATAAATCCAACCATTCTAAGAAAAACAGAGTTTATTGAAACAAACAATAAAACTGATAATTATAATTCACCATGGCTTTCGTTTTCCTATTGTTCTGTTGATATTGTATATTTAATCGATAATAGCAAAGGGATTGATATTGTTTTTTGTGATGGAAAAATTGAACAACTTTCGAGTTATACTTTACCTGTATCACTAAGTCAGTCAATTTTTAATAGGCAAAACGAAATAAAAAAATTGATTGTTCATTTTAACAATGAATTAATGAATAAGCACTTGCAATGAAAGTTTTTTGAATAAACTGTTATGGTTTTCAATTTTTAAAGTGTTCTTTTTTCTATTTTCATAAAATTATTTTAGATGTTTAATTAACTAGAAATCATTATAATCATGGATCTTAAATTTGAACTTGGTTGGATCGATTATGCCATAATGTTGGTATACTTTGTTTTCGTACTGGGAATTGGCTGGGCACTTAAAAAATACATGAAAAATGCTAGCGCATTCCTTGAGGCTGGTCGCTCAATGCCCGCTTGGGTTGCTGGTTTAGCTTTCATTTCTACAAACCTAGGTGCTCTTGAGGTAATGGGAATGACTGGTTCTGGAGCCAAATATGGAATGTTAACCACTCATTTTTATTGGATTGGTGCTATTCCTGCAATGATTTTCTTGGCTTTATTCATGATGCCTTTTTATTATGGCTCAAAAGCTAGATCGGTTCCTGAATACCTGAAATTAAGGTACGATGAGAAGACTAGAGGTTTAAATGCTATTCTATTTGCAGTAATGACCATTCTGGCATCAGGAATCTCAATGTACGCTTTAGCGCTACTAATGGAAACTGTATTAGGTTGGAATTTCCATCTTAGTTTAATTTTATCAGCAGTTATAGTGTTAGGTTACACTTATTTAGGTGGATTATCATCTGCAATTTATAATGAAGTGCTCCAATTTTTTATTATTGTAATAGGTTTGCTCCCAATTGTGTTTTTAAGTTTAAAGCAGGTTGGGGGTTGGTCTGGTTTAGAGCATAGTTTAGGATCTATTGTATCGGACAAAGGGTATGCTGCCGATACGTTTACTACTACTTGGAAATATACTGGTAATGCAAAGGCAAATCCTCTTGGTGTTGAATGGTATGGCATTGCTGCAGGATTAGGCTTTGTTCTTTCATTTGGTTACTGGTGTACTAACTTTCTGATTGTACAACGTGCTATGGCAGCAGAATCAATAAATGCAGCTCGTAAAACACCTTTAATTGGAGCTATTCCAAAAATGTTTATTCCATTCTTAATTATTGTTCCTGGGATTGTCGCTTTAGTTCTAATGAATGATCCTTCAACTGGATTTTCAATAATGGTTAACGGCAAGGCCAATTACGACCTTACAATTATCATGTTGTTGAAACAATATCTACCTATGGGAGTTTTGGGGCTAGGTATTACTGCGTTATTAGCATCGTTTATGTCGGGTATGGCTGGCAATGTTTCCGCATTTAATACTGTTTGGACTTACGATATTTATCAAAGTTATATTCGTCCAGCCACTGGCGATAAAGAATCCGATGAAAAGCATTATTTAAAGGTTGGTCGATTAGCAACTATTTTTGGAGTTGTTGTGAGTATTGCTGCGGCTTATTTAGCAGGATTATTTGGAAATATTATGGATTTTCTACAAACAATATTTTCCATGATTAATGCTCCTTTATTTGCAGTAATTTTCTTAGGAATGTTTTGGAAGCGTACTACAGGACATGCTGCTTTTACCGGTTTGTTGGCAGGTTTTTTGATCGCTTTACTTCATCACGGATTAACTGTTCCAGAAGGAGCAACCACTCTGGTCAAAGGAGGTTGGATTGGAGTAATTCATACTTATCCTGTAGAAATGGCTCAGAACTTTTGGACAGCAATATTTGCATTTACAACAAGTACTGTTGTTACTGTTATATTATCAATGTTAACTAAAAAAGTTAAAACCGACGAAGAGCTTGTTGGTTTGGTTTACTCAATGACTCCACGTACAAGTGTTGTTGTTAAACAATGGTATAATCGACCCGTTGTTCTGGCTTCGATTGTCGGTATTATTTGTATTGTTTTAAGTATAATCTTTTGGTAGGAGGAAAAATTATGGGACTAGATATTCGTATTCCAATTGGATTAATGTTTTCAGTAATTGGTTTGATTATAACGCTGTTCGGCTTATTTACCAATTCTGATGCTGAAATGTATGCTAAATCACTATCTATCAATATTAACCTCTGGATGGGCTTATTGATGCTTGCTTTTGGAGGTTTAATGTTATTCTTTGCCCGAAAGAGAAAAGTAAAATAGATTTCTTCTATATGAGAATTTAGCTAGTGTTGCAATATATTTAGGTGTATCAAAAGTCTCTGGCTCTATAACCAGAGATTTTTTTTGTAGCTAAGTTGAAAATTAAACTAACAGTATCATAAAATATACTTAAATTTACCTACCAGTACCAACCAGTCGTAAGTTATGGGCATCGATCTTATTCAAATCAATGACAAACAGTGCATTCCTAAATATAAACAGATTGTGAATGCTATTATTAAGGGTATTGATGATGGAAAATTATCGAAAGGTGATCACCTTCCATCTATAAATGCAATTTGTACTCGAAGAAATCTATCTCGCGATACTGTAATGATGGCTTATAATGAGCTGAAAGCGAAAGGTGTTTTATCTTCGTTACCCGGCAAAGGATATTATATTGAGAGCACAAATATCGAAATGAATCATCGAATTTTTTTGCTTTTCGATGAGTTTAATGGATTTAAGGAGGATTTGTATAACTCGTTTATAAAGGCTTTACAAGAGAAGGCTGTTGTTGAGATTTACTTTCATCATTTTAATCGTAAGGTTTTTGAGGATTTGATTAGGGCAAATAATGGTAAGTACTCTTCATACGTTATTATGCCTACAAAATTCGAGAATATTTTGCCATTATTACAGGAGATTAATGGTCGAGTGCTTATTCTCGATCAGATAAGCGATGAGCTAAAAGGGCACTTTCCATCAATATATCAGAACTTTGAGAACGACATTTACACCGCCTTATTGTCTGGGATTGACTATTTGAAAAAGTATAATAGGTTGATAATGATTTACCCTGGAGGCAAAGAGCCAGAAGGACAGTATAAAGGATTTTTAAGATTTTGTAAGGATAATGACATTGCTCATGAGTTGGTAAACGATTACCATAATCGTAAACTTATTAAAGGAGATGCCTTTATTGTTATTAGTGATGAGCATCTTGTAAAGCTTGTTAAGGATGTTAAAAAATATGGACTTAAGTTAGGCGAAGATATTGGCTTAATATCATACAACGATACGAGTTTAAAAGAGGTTGTGGGTGAGGGAATTACAACTATCTCAACAGATTTTAAGGAGATGGGTAGAAAACTTGCTGAGCTAGTCCTAAAAAAACGTAATGTTCAAATTGAAAACCCGTCATCTCTAATTGTTAGAGCATCATTATAAAAAGTAGAATTATGCTTAAGTCAAGATCATTTGGGTTATGTGTATTGACTGCTACTTTAAGCAGCTCCTACAAAAGTGATATTGATTATCAGCATTAAATGTATTGATTCAAGTTAATAACTATTTCAGCAAAAAGTTATAGTGGTTATGGAAAAAAGAATTTTTGGCAGTATGCCAAATGGAGAACAAGCATATTTATTTTCATTTGAGAACTCAAATCGGGTAAAGGTTCAAGTTACAAACTATGGCGCTAAACTAGTTTCAGTACTTGCTCCTGATAAAAAGGGAAATCGAGATAATATTATTCTAGGATATAAAAATCTTGAACATTATTTAAATGGACATCAGTATCTTGGTGCAACAATTGGAAGGGTTGCAAATCGAATTGCCAATGCTAGTTTTGAGTTAAATGGTAGCAGAATTAATGTTGCAAAAAATCATGGCGAAAACCATTTACACGGCGGAAATATTGGGTTTGATTCAATTTTGTGGGACATATATGAAGTGTCTGAAGATGCAGAGAATCCTAGCGTTTCATTTCAGTTAATTAGCCCCGACGGTGATCAAGGTTATCCTGGAAACCTCAAAGTTGTTGTTAAATACACTTTAGAAAAAGATAATTCACTTCGAATTGATTTTGAGGCAAGTACTGATAAGCCAACGGTTGTTAATTTAACCAATCATGCCTATTTTAACTTAAATCCTATTTATTACGAGAATATCTACAAGCATAAAGCTAAGTTTAATGCAAATACTTACCTTGAGACTGATGCAAATCTAATTCCTACAGGTAGAGTTTTAGAGGTTCAAAACACTCCCCTTGATTTTAGAGAATTCAAAGAAATAGGTGCTGATATTAACTTGCAAGTAGAACCTATTATGAACACTTGTGGTTACGATCAGTTTTTTGTGGTCAATAATTATCTGCCAAAAAACTTAAACTTTATGGCAGAGGTTGAAGAACCAATTTCAGGCAGAGTTTTACAAGTATTATCTACTTTACCCGGCATGCAGTTTTATACAGGTAATTTTTTAGATACAGTTCTTCCTACAGGATATGGAGGGATAAATGGAAAACATTCGTCATTTTGTATTGAACCTTCCTATTTTCCCGATGCTCCAAATCATACTAATTTTAAGAGTATTGTAATTACTGAGAATGATAAATATAACGAGACTATTTTATTTAAATTCTTAACACGATAATTATGGATTTACTAGAGAATAAAATAAGCGTTGAGTTTTCAAAAAGATTTGGCTCAAGTGGAGTTATTGTAAAAGCACCTGGTAGGGTTAACCTAATTGGCGAACATACTGATTACAATCAGGGGTTTGTACTCCCTGGTTCAATAGGAAAATACATCGCTGTTAAAATCAAGCCCAATAGCATTGATAAATGTCGTGTTTACTCGCTTGATTATAATAGTGAGGTTCAGTTTTACCCTAATGAGATATCAAATTTGTTCCCCCATTGGGCAAAATATATAGCGGGTGTGGTTATTGAGATGATGAAAGATGGTTACCAAGTTCAACCTTTTGACGCAGTTTTTACAGGCGATATCCCATTAGGCGCTGGTCTTTCTTCGTCGGCTGCACTTGAGAGTGCATTTGCCTTAGCAATTAATCATATTTTCGATTTTAAAATTGAACGAAGGGATTTGGCCTTAATTGGGCAACGTGCTGAGAATATTCATGCAGGTGTTCAATGTGGCATTATGGATCAGTTTGCAAGCCTTTTAGGTGAGGATAGAACACTGCTTAAAGTTGATTGTCGTTCATTAGAGTATGAACGAATCCCCTTTCATCCCGACAACACGATGATTGTTCTAGCCGATACGCTTGTTAAGCATAGTTTAGCTTCATCGGAATATAATATCCGTAGACAGCAGTGTAATGCAGGCTTACAAGAAATTCAAAAGATTGATTCAAAAATATCAAGTTTAAGAGATGCAAGTATCGATTTAATAGAAGCAATAAAGCTAAAAGTTGATAGTAAAGTTTACGATAGGTGCAAGTATGTTGTTGAGGAGATAACTAGAACAACTCAGGCTTGCGAAGCATTAAAGGTTGATGACTATGTTACATTTGGCAAAAGGATGTATGAAACCCATTATGGATTAAGTGAACTTTATGAGGTCTGTTGCAAAGAGTTAGATTTGCTCGTTGAAACCGCAACTACAGTTACAGGTGTATATGGCGCTCGTATGATGGGTGGTGGTTTTGGTGGATGTACAATTAATCTTGTTTCAAAAGATAATACTGAATCTTTTATTGAAAGTGTTGGCGAGAAGTTTAAACTAAGATTTGGGCAACTACCTAAATTCTATCTAGTAGAGATATCAAAAGGTGCACATGTAGTTGAATAGGTTTAAGGCTATTTTAGCCTTAAATCTAGTTCATCGCCGCTAATAACATAGCACGATTTACTGCACGAACTTTCATCTAGTTTTTTTGAGAGTTTACGTCCATCAACTGCATAAATCACTCTCCCATTGTGGCGATATTTTGCAATTACAGAGTAGTACTCTTTAAATTTAACATCAATTGTGTAGTAAGGTTGGGCGTAAATTGTATCTTCCTGAATTACTTCTCCATTATCAATTTTTCCCTTATAAAGGGTAATTGGAACAAAGGGATTTTCTTTGTCTAATGTTACTTTAATTTCTAAGTTGTATTTATTAGGTACATCAGTGTAACATTTGTCGCAATCAACAAGTAGTTTAAAATCCTCGCACGATGACGGGGTGAGTACTGCAACAAGAATGATTGATATGATAGTTAAATTTCTCATTCTTNNAATATATCTTTTTGTTGTTGGAATTGATACTATTAACTGTAAGTTAAAACGATTTGAACTATTTAATTGTTTATAGTAATTTACAAATTCCCATTTTCCGATAACTGTAAATAGTTTTCTTTGATAGAATAGTCCAATGCTCGGAACGGGGATGTATTTAACTCCCGATCCTTCCTCCATTCCTCTATAATAGCGCCAGGTTAGCTCATTGCTAATCCCTGGTATAAACCCCATATCTCCTTTAACCGGGTTTCTTTTCAACATCATTAGGTATTGCATTGAAAGGTAAAACGAATACCTTTTTTCCCAAAACTGATAAAAAGTATTGTCCTTAAAGACTTGTACTCTGTTCGAATGAGGTCTATACTTAAATCCAAAATTAATAAGTAAATTAGAAACAGACTCTTGGATGCCTCCGANNCATTGCCTCCTCCAAAATCAAGCATAAAATCATTTTTACTAGTTGATATGCCGGAATAAAAGTTTATTCTGTTTATATTAAGTTTAAGGTTGGTTTTTAACCCTTCATCAGCAAGGAAATTAGCAATTTCAATGCAACCTTTCTCCTTGGCAAATTGATAGTAGCCTCTGTTTTTTGGAGATAAATCAGTTCTGGCACCATGTTTAACTAACTTTTTAAAAGCATCAATAGCGTTATTCTCGATGGCAATTGTAAGTGAATTAATTTGATTATCATTTTGAGCATTTATTTCGGCTCCTGCCGAAATGAGTTTTTGTATCAAAAGTGTATCATTGAATTGGGTGGCAATCATTATGGGAGTATTGCCGTGATTATCGGAAATATTAACATCTGCACCAGACTCAATTAATAAGGTTGTTACATTAGGTGCTCCAGAATAAGTTGCTGCCATCAAAGGTGTATTTCCAAACTGATCCCTTTCGTTTACTTTTGCTCCGTTTAGTATAATAAGATTTGTCATATAAGGGTAACCAAATCCGGCAGAGTAGTGAAGAAGGGTGATGTTAAGGTTATTTTTCTCATTAATGCTAGCATTGCTATTTATCAATAGTTCGGCAATGCTGTCGTTATTCGATCTTACAGCTGCAAATATTGCCGAATTGCCATCCCAGGGTTTTTTGTTAACGTCAGCGCCAGATTCTATGAGTAATTTTGCAATATCATAATAGCCGTTATCTACAGCATACATCAATGGAGTAACCCCTTCTTCAGTTTCAAAATTTGGATTAGCTCCATATTCAAGTAAATGGTTTACAAAGTTATAGTCGCCAGAATCAGCATATGCAATAAGGTTTGAGTTAAGAGTGTTAATAAGGTCAATATATGCATACCTGTCAAGTTTAATGGTATCTTTTGCTATGTTTGTAATAAATGTTTGACTGTATGAAATCAGTGTGTTTGAAAAAAGAATAAATAATAAAACATATCTTCTCAATCTTCTTAATCTTTTTTTCGACATATTTATTGTCATTTATTAGAATAAACCTTTTCAATTTTAACAAATCAAATGCCAAAGTAATACTAAAAGCAATGAAATGTTTAAATAACTATAAAACAAAATTTATGAAAAGACTACTAATTGCATCAATCTGTTCGTTCGCAATTCTTTGGAATGGCAATGTGAGATCACAAGAGAACAAAACGGAAGGCTATGTTTTTACCCCAGTTAAGGATATTAAGCATACACCCGTAAAAAATCAAAGTAGTACAAGTACTTGCTGGATATTTTCAAGTTTGGGTTTCCTTGAAGCTGAGCTTATTCGAACAGGTAAACCCGAAATGGATTTATCGGAAATGTATATTTCAAAGAATGTATACATGGATAAAGCCGATAAGTATGTGAGAATGCAAAATACAATTAATTACGGACCCGGCGGATCTTTTTGGGATGTTATTGACGCAATAAAAAAGTATGGTATTACTACTGAAGAGGCATTCAAAGGATTAAATTATGGTGAAGATAGACATATTCATGGTGAATTAGATGAGGCTACTAAGGCTTACCTTGATGCTATCATTAAAAATCCAAACAGAAAGCTATCTACTGCATGGAAACGTAGCTTAGAGGGTATTTTCAATGCCTATTTAGGAGAAAATCCAAAATCGTTTACCGTTAACGGGAAAGAGTATACCCCAAAGTCGTTTGCAGAATCTTTAGGATTAAATCTAGATGATTACGTTTATATCACATCATTCTCGCATCATCCATTTTACCAAAAGTTTATTATAGAGGTTCCAGACAATTGGGCACAAAAAGAGATTTACAATCTTCCTATTGACGAGTTTAGTCAAATATTCGATTATGCTGTAGAGAATGGTTATACTGTTGCTTGGGCTAGTGATATTAGTGAAAAAGGTTTTTCTTATAAGAACGGTGTTGCAGTTGTACCTGATATGAATTTGAACGAAATGTCGGAAACCGACAAAGCAAAGTGGACATCATTATCTTCACGTGATAAGGATGCCCAGTTGTATACTTTTGATAAGCCTTGTTTCGAAAAAACTATTACACAAGAGTTGAGACAGCAAGGTTTTGATAACTTCCAAACAACAGATGATCATGGAATGCTAGTTGTTGGTACCGCTAAAGATCAAAATGGTAAAGTTTACTTTAAAATTAAAAATAGCTGGGGTACCGATGGTAAGTATAACGGGTATTTCTATGCTTCAAAGGCATTTTTACTCTATAAAACAACATCAATAATGGTTAATAAAAATTCAATCCCTAAGTCAATTGCTACGAAATTGGGTATCAAATAGTTTATAGATATTTTCAAAATACAATAAAGGCTTCCTGCTAGGAAGCCTTTATTTTTTGAAATAAAAAAGACACATCCACGCCTTTTTTTCGTACCTTTACCCACATAGTTTTGTCACTTCATCAAAAACCGATTCTATGTCAACTATGAATGGACTATATATCAAGGGGACTTCAAAAACTCCAGAGGTTGATTTTACTAGTGGGGTAATTCAGTTATCGGGTCGTTCAATTCCTGAAGATGCTGTTTCATTCTATCAGCCACTAATTAGATGGGTAAATTCTTACGTTGAGCATCCTGAGAAGTTTACCAAGGTTAACTTTAGAATAGAGTATATCAATAGCGGGTCAAATCGTTTTATTTACGCAATTTTTAAACTTCTCGACGATTGCTTTATCAGGGGTAACGATATAGCTGTTACTTGGTATTATGAGGAAGATGATGATACCATAAAAGGACTTGGAAAAGATTTCCAGTCTTTGCTTAAAGTACCTATCAAACTTATTGAGGTTGTTTAAGTTTCTTCTTATGTATCGATGCCTTATTTGCGGATATATTTACGATGAATCGGAGGGGGACCCAACTCATGATATTGCTCCTAATACCCCCTTTGAAGAATTACCAGATACTTGGTTGTGTCCTGTTTGTAGTGTAACAAAAGACCAATTTGAGAAAATGTCATAAAAAAGCCGCTTTAAGCGGCTTTTTCATTATTTCGATTTAGGTATATTTACTAGTACGTCGAGTAACAAATCCCAATATTTTTGGGTTGTTTCAATATTTAATCGCTCATCAGGTGAGTGAGCTCCACGGATCGTTGGACCAAATGAAATCATATCCAAGTAAGGATATTTTTCGAGGAATAACCCGCACTCCAAACCAGCATGAATAGCTCTTACAATAGGTTCGACCCCAAAAAGTTTTTTATACGATGAGCGTGTTATATTGAGAATTTCAGAGTTAGTGTTAGGTGCCCATCCTGGGTAACCTTCAGAGTGTTGAACGTTAGCATTTGCTAATCTAAACACGCTTTCAACCATATTCGAGATATCGTGTTTTAACGATTCTACCGAACTTCTTTGGCTGGTTGTAACTAATATCTGGTTGTCTTGAATAAACTTAACCGATGCGAGATTGGTTGATGTTTCAACAAGGCCTTTTAGCTGACGGCTCATCGAAATTACTCCATGAGGGCAAGCGTACAGCGAGTTGAGAAGATCGAAATGTGTAGGCTCATCGATGACAAAATCAGGCATTTCGTGAGTCTCAAGGGTTATAGTTATATTTGGTTCGACATCTTTTATCTCATTATAAACTTCGGATTTGAAAATCTCAAAATCTTTTAAAAGTAACTCTTTATCTTCAGTGTGAATTGTAAAAACAGAGAAAGCTTCACGTGGGATAGCGTTACGAAGATTCCCTCCATCAAAAGATGATAATCTTAAATCATATTTATTTGTGCTTTTCCAAAGAAAGCGGGCAAGTATTTTAATTGAGTTGCCATACCCTTTATGAATATCATCGCCAGAGTGTCCACCTGTTAAGCCTTTTACAGAAATTTTATAGGCTACAAAATCAGTAGGTACTTTCTCCTGATCGTATGCAAAGGTCGCTACTGAATCTAGCCCTCCTGCACAACCAATAAATAATTCGCCTTCATCCTCCGAATCGAGATTTAATAGGATTTTTGAATCGAAAAAGCCCGGTTTCATCTCAAATGCACCCGTTAAACCTGTCTCTTCATCAACTGTAAATAAACACTCAATAGGACCATGCTTAATTGTATTTGAAGCCAGAATAGCTAATTGCGAAGCAATACCAATACCGTCATCTGCGCCAAGTGTTGTTCCTTTCGCCTTTATCCATTCTCCATCAATGTATGGAATGATAGGATCAGTATCAAAATTGTGATTAACATCGCTATTCTTTTCGCAAACCATATCGATATGGCTTTGAAGAACTACCGATTGTAAATTTTCGTATCCTGGAGTTGCTTGTTTCTTTATAACTACGCTTCCTGCTGCATCTTGTTTTGCTTCAAGATTATGCTCTTTTGCAAAATCCATAAGGTATTTTGCAATCTTTTCCTCTTTCTTTGATGGACGTGGTATCTTGCATATCTCAAGAAAATACTTCCATATCTCAGTTGGTTGAAGTTGTTCGATTTGATTCATAATATTGACTTTTTATATGGGGTAAACTTAGTATTTTATTTTTCCCATTTGAAAGTGAATGGCGTTTTTTTTCATCTTTTTGATGCCAGAAACTGATAAATAGTCTTAAAAAATGTATACTTTATTGATAGCTAGTGGAATATGTATTTAAGTAATAAAGCCTCGTTGCAGCATAATAATTGTGTTAATTTAAAAAAGAGATCTAATTTTGCGACCAATTAGAAATAATTCAATAAATGATCGATCAAGCAGAACTTCGAAACCTGCTCTCAACAGCGATTAATGCTGCTGTGAGAGCGGGTAAACTTATCTTAGATGTTTATAATTCAAATGAGTTTCAGGTTAACCTTAAATCCGATAAAACCCCTCTAACATTAGCTGATAGGCAAGCTCATAACGAAATCCTTAACTCTTTAACAAAAACACGGATTCCTACTTTAAGCGAAGAGGGAAGGAATATTCTTTTTGAAGAGAGGAAGGGTTGGGAGTATTTTTGGTTGGTTGATCCGCTTGATGGAACAAAAGAGTTTATAAAACGGAATGGAGAGTTTACTGTAAACATAGCGTTAATTGTTCATGGTTATCCCATTATAGGTGTGGTTTATGTTCCTGTTCTTAAGGAGTTGTACTTTTCGCTTAAAGGCGATGGTGCGTTTAAGGCAACCTCTATTGAACCTGAAATGGAGTCAAATTACAGGTTCGATCAGCTAGCTAAAACTTCAGAGCAGCTTCCCAAAAAGATCAAACGCGAAAAGTTGGTTGTTTTAAGTAGTCGCTCTCACATGAATTCCGAAACCGAAGAATTTATTGCTCATCTTGAGAAAAAGTATGGTGGAATAACCCATAAATATCAGGGTTCATCGCTTAAACTTTGTTTAATTGCCGAAGGTTGTGCTGATATTTATCCCCGTTTTACAACTACCATGGAATGGGATACTGCTGCCGGACAGGCTATTGTTGAGGAGACAGGTTGCCATATACTTACTGCCGATACAAAGCAACGAATTTCCTACAATAAAGAGAATTTACAAAACCCTTGGTTTATTGTAAAGGCTGATAAAACACTTGCGTAAACATTTTTTATTTATTACTAATAAGAAATAGCGCATTGGTGTTATTTCTTTGTTGTTTTGATTTGTTCATGAGTTTGGTTATTTTAGTCAAATTACTCATGCAATAGTCTTTTAATGAATTTAATGAGATTAGTAAAGTATTTAATACTTATAGCCATTTTATACTACCCGCTTTTTGGGCGCCTTGAATCGGTTCCCATTAGGCAGTTTGATGAGGCTCGTCTTGCCCAAAATGCCTATGAAATGAGCAAGGATGGTGATTTTATTGTTACTCATTATGATGGTCAACCCGAAATGTGGAATACCAAACCACCTCTAATGATTTGGANNCGGCTTCAGGTTGCATGTATTAAGATATTTGGATTTAGAGAATTGCCTATCAGATTGCCTTCCGTATTAGCCGCATTGCTAACCTGTTTGTTTCTAGTTTTTGTTTCAATTAAATACTTAAAGGATTTTTGGTTTGGATTTATTGCCTCAGTGGTTTTAGTGACTTCGATAGGGTACATGAACTTACATGCTGTAAGAACCGGCGATTACGACTCACTGCTTACTCTTTTTATAACCATATACTCGTTTTGCTTCTTTTTGTTTATTGAGCGGGATGAGAAACGATATCTTTACTATACATTTATTGCTATTACACTTGCTGTACTTACCAAGGGAATTGCGGGATTACTTTTTACTCCAGCACTCTTTGTATATGCGATTATTCGCCAGAAACTATTCTATATTCTTAAGTTAAAAGAACTTTACATTGGGATATCCATTTTTCTTCTTTTTGTAGGAGGCTACTATGCTCTTCGTGAATTTTATAACCATGGATTTTTGAGAGCAGTTTGGGATAACGAGTTGATGGGGCGATATTTTGTTACAAACGAGGGACACGAAGAGGGTTTTTGGTTTTACTATCAGATGATAGTTAGGTATCATTTTATTTACTGGGTTTGGATTATTCCTGTTGGAATATTGGTGGGAGTTTTTCAAAAGGATAAGCTCTACCGAAATATAACGTTGTATTCACTGTTGATATTGGTGTTTTACTTTTTGATTATATCAATTAGTAAAACTAAGTTAGAATGGTACAACGTTCCATTATATCCTTTGTTGGCCGTTATAATTTCAGTTGCAATAAACACAATCTACAATGTATTAAAGGATGCTAATTTTAGAGTTAATTTGTTTAAAATAAATATTTTACCGTTTATTTTTCTTTTTGCAATTTGTATCAATCCATATGCTGATGCTGTAAAGCGAACTGCATCTTCAAGGGTTTTTCCTTGGGAGGAGGAGCTCTATCGTATCGATTACTATTTAAAAGATGCTATTAAGGGTAAACATGATTTGAATGGTTATACTCTATTGCACGACAACTATGGTGCTCATAATACGTTTTATATTAATATCTTAAAAGATAAAGGGGTTGATATAAATTATACCTACGATTGGCAAAATCTTAAAGAAAATTCAAAGGTAATTGCTCATCAGCAAGTGGTTAAGGATTATATTAATAAAGACTATTCTGTTGAGGTTATTGATAGCTACTACAATATTTTTTTCTATAAGATAGTTGCTAAGCTAAACAAGGAGTAAAAGATTTTATTTTTATTAGGCATACAGGCTTTTCGTGAATATTATTGATGATTATTCACAAAGTTGATTTATAAACTTGGACGTATGTTCTAAAATCAATTCTGGAGCTTCTTTGTGAGGTGTGTGTTTTAGGTTCGGTAGTATAAGTTTAGTTGCTTTGCCTGATACCTGTTCCGCTATTTTATCAACTTGCATTAAAGAGCCGTATTCATCGTATTCGCCTTGAATTATTAGCGTAGGACATTTGATTGACGGTAAAAGGTTTTCGATACTCCAATCACGATACTTGTCATTTGTCCAAGTATTAGCCCAAGCCCAGAATAATGCCTCTGTATTGTTTCCGTGATACTTTTCAAGTTTAGTTTTTTGGTCCGTTGTATGATATGCTTGCACCATTTCCCTTATTCCGTTAAGAGTAATATCCTCTACAAATACGTGAGCTCCTTCGGTAATAATACCTAATATTTTTTCGGGATATTTTGCTGCAGCAAGCAGTGCAATTGTGCCTCCATCGCTATGCCCAAATAGAATCGTTTTATTGATTTGGCAAGCCTCAAGGATTTCATTTAAAATGTCAGCCTCAATCTCCATGTAGTCTTTTCCCCTATTTGGTTTTGAGAAAGGACATGATTTGCCATAGCCCTGACGGTCATAAATAAATACATTACAGTTTGTCAGCGTTCCTAAATCCTCGGGAAAATCTCTCCAAAGATCAATACAACCGAATGAATCGTGCAGAAAGATAATTGTTGGTCGATTGGGATTACTACCTAATTGTTTGATTCTAATTCTCCCAACCGATAATGATTTGTCAAATTCCATAGGGCTAGCGGCTTATTTTTGTTGCAAAAGTAGGTGTAATTATATGAAAATAACAATAAGAAACACAATGACGAGAAAATAAACATATTATTGACCTGTATAACTTAATGATTTTACAGTTTACTATTTGATTATGTTTGATCTGGTTAAGGGGTGAACATTTCATCAAGTAATATCATTGTTAATCTAAATAAACTCGTTGATGTAGTTTAATGATATTCCATAATTTTATATAATTTCGGCCGCTAAGTTTAATATCATGGTAAATATTTTATTTCTGTTCGGTGGAATAACTTTAATATTATTCAGTGCCAACTGGTTAGTTGACGGCGCATCAGCTATCGCAAAAAAGTTTGGAATCTCAGATATGGTTGTTGGTTTAACCATAGTTGCTTTTGGCACATCGGCCCCGGAGTTAACCGTAAATATTTTTTCAGCGTTTAAAGGTGCAACTGATATTGCAATAGGAAATATTTTGGGAAGTAACATTAGCAATATCCTACTTATACTTGGAGTTTCTGCCATAATATTTCCTATTTCTATTCAACTTAATACCAAGTGGAAAGAAATTCCATTTTGCCTACTTGCCGTTGTTATATTAGGCATAATGGCTAATGGTATTTTTATTGATAGTTCACCAGATGGTAATTTAATTACTAGGGCAGATGGATTGATCTTGCTTTGTTTCATGATTATTTTTTTAGTCTATACTTTTGGAATTGCCCGCCATACAGGTAACCCTATTTCTTTAGACATTGACCCCAAAATAATTAGTACTAATAAAGCATCAATGCTTGTTTTGCTTGGGCTTATCGGATTGTTTTTTGGAGGAAAGTATTTGGTTACTGGAGCAGTTGAATTTGCGAAAATTATGGGCATGAGTGAGAAGGTAATTGGGTTGACTATTATTGCGATTGGAACTTCTATTCCCGAACTGGCAACCTCAGTAGTTGCAGCTTTTAAACAGAAATCAGATATTGCTATTGGGAATATTATTGGTTCGAATATCTTCAATGTCTTTTTCATTCTAGGTACAACTGCTATTATTCAGCCGATACATATTAATACTTCAATTAATTTTGATATTGGTATAGCCTTTTTAGCAAGTGTGTTGCTTTTTATTTCAACGTTAACCTTTAAAAAGAAAAGTATTGATCGGGTTGAAGGGCTAATATTTGTAACATTGTATGTCTGTTATATCACATATTCGATTCTAAACTAATTGCATACAAATAAATAAGGTTTTCATTGCAATTTGGCTTTAGGATTTTTATTTCGAAGCAACATACCTGTAGAAGTATTGTGTATTAAATATTACAAATATTTTGAATCTACCTGCTTCGAATACACTTTATTAAAGCAGCATAGCCGCGTAACATTTGTAAAAACAATTAGAAAATACTTTTTGCTAGGTGCAGAGCACCGTTATATTAATCCCATTGATTTCCTTCATCAAAGAAATTGAAAAGATAGTCATCCTGATACTTAATATCGTTCTTGTTAAGAATATCTAAATACTCCTCTTTAAAAGATTTTTTGCTATGATGCTCTTCTTGAGTTAATATGTAATTTACAACAATATCAAGTTGAGAGCGAGAATGTGAGAAGGCACCATATCCCTTTTGCCATTCAAATTTAAACTTTGATAGTTTATTTTCTCTTATCCATGCATTGCTTGAGGTTTTAATCTTTTCAACAAGATCTGGGATCGGATGATTTATGTTGTACCCAATGAGTATGTGTATGTGGTCGGGCATACATCCAATAGCAATTAATTTGTGACCATTATTCTGAATGATTCCTGTAATGTACTTCTCTAAATCATTTTTCCAAGATTTTTTTATTAGTGCATCTCTATTTTTTGGAGAGAATACTATATGGATGTAAAGTTGCGTATATGTATTAGCCATTTCGTTATAAATTTTTGTGTAATACAAAGATATAATAGTTGTCAAATACTGATAATGAAACACAACATTATAGCGAATAATTAGATATCACAGTGCTCTGCACCTCGAAGATATTCACTTTGATAGGTATTACAAATGTTTCGGTGCTACGCACCTTTAGAGCATTTGAGTTTGGTTTGTTATTGATATGTTCATTCCAAGCACTTGTTTAGGATAAAGTCGCATTGACGGGAGATACAGGTATAGGAAAAAGCAAGAGAATGATATCACGGTGCTCTGCACCTTGAAGATATTCACTTTGATAGGTATTACAAATGTTTCGGTGCTACGCACCTTTGGAGCGTTTGAGTTTGGATACAGAGGTATCGGTGGTATTTTGCCACATGATAGCTGCATAGCAGCGTGATATTTGTAATAAGGAGAAATCGGATAATACTTTAGGTGCAGAGCACCGAGATATTAATGCAATAAAAAAAGCGACTCTGCCGCTTTTATTATTAGAATTTGCAGAGGATTAACTATTAACATAAGCACCCTGCACCTTTTTTATATCAAAGTATTACAAATGCTTCGGTGCTACGCACCTTTGGATCGTTTGAGTTTGGATACAGAGGTATCGGTGGTATTTTGCCACATGATAGCTGCATAGCAGCGTGATATTTGTAATAAGAAGAAATCGGATAATACTTTAGGTGCAGAGCACCGAGATATTAATGCAATAAAAAAAGCGGCTCTTCCGCTTTTTTTATTTAGGATATTCAAAAAGATTAACTATTACCATAAGCATCCTGAAGTTTTTTAATATCAAGCTTCATCATGGTTAACATTACCTGTGTCACCCTATCAAGTTGTTCCTTATTGGCTGTACTCATCATTTTATCCATTATTGTTGGTACAATTTGCCACGATACGCCATACTTATCTTTTAGCCAACCACAGGATTGCTCTTGTCCCTCGCGAGTAAACTTCTCCCAGTAGTAGTCAATCTCCTCTTGATTTTCGCAGTAAACCATTAGCGAAACGGCTTCGTTGAAATCGTAATCGTGTTTAAGGGTACTACTCATAGCATTTATTAAGCTGCCGCTTAAGTTATACTGGGCAAAAAGCAGCGATCCTTCAGGCAAATTGGCCGATTTATCGTAAGGCGCTTCAAGAATCATTCTTGAGTTAGGGAAAGTATTGTGATAAAAGTTTAGTGCCTCTTTAACCATAGTTTGCTTCTCGTTGACAAAAAGTAGCGATGGAAGTATTTTTTGTTGAGAATTTATATCTTCCACATCCAGTTGCCAAGTTAAACCGTACTTATCCTGCACCCATGCGTATTTCGGACTCCAAGGGTATTTATCTAGTGGCATCATGGCTTGCCCATCAACCATAAGGGATTTGTAGATTCTATCAATCTCCTTTTCTGAACCGCAATAAACGAACAGCGATATTGATGGGTTGAACTTAAACATTGGCCCAGCGCTTATTGCCATAAAATCGCTACCCCATAGGTTAAACGATACTATATCTGCATCGCCACTCGGAGTATCTGTAATGGTAGTAATACCCTTTATTTTAGAGTTAGGAAATAAGGAAACGTAAAAGTTTGCAGCCTCTTTGGCTTCTTTATCGAACCAAAGGTGTGGAACTATTTTATTGCTTATTGAACTCATAATTCTACCGCTTTAATTTTTTGTGTTAGACAAAATTGAAAGCATTTTGTTCGAGAGTAAACCTTTTGTTTTA
This sequence comes from Bacteroidales bacterium, assembly GCA_003531155.1. Taxonomy (GTDB): domain Bacteria; phylum Bacteroidota; class Bacteroidia; order Bacteroidales; family Tenuifilaceae; genus UBA8529. The sequence continues at coordinate 19,899 of DQHR01000120.1, forward strand.
TAAGCTTTGAACACATAGCACTTGGCAGTTTATTAAACGCCTTGCCAAACCAAGTAACCCCGCAATAACCCTTCCCAAGGTAATAATTTAGGGCTATTCGGATTAAGATATATAACGATTACGCTGAAAAACTGCAGTAAATAGAAAGTATTTTAAACTTTGATTGCAAAATAATTCTCCTTAAAAAAAACATTAAACTTAACTATTTGGAAAATTATTATAAAATAACGTCTTTTTATTAGACGATATACTATTTATTATATTATTGGATGTTTTTATTCTAAAAATCAACACTTAATTGTAAAGAAAAAATCTATTTATTTGTTTGATTTATTAGGTGTCATTTAACTATTATTATAATTGCTTAATTTAACGACTCAAACCTTTAAACTATAATCAATGAGAAAATTAAAAGTAGTCTATTTAGCATTGGGACTTATATCCCTAGGATTATTTGGTTGCGAAAAACAGGAGCAAACAGAAGTAGCTCCACAAAAAGAGGTTGTAACAGCCAAGGATAAAGCTATTCTAGCAGTGGTCGATTTGCTCAATCAGCAAACGAATAAGGAATTAATTATTGGTGAACTTATGAGTAACCCAAGAGGCCAAAAGTTAACCACCATCGTTAGCAATTTGGAGAAGGCATCGGACAATATGCAAGCCATGCAGACACTTCAAGGTTATATTGCTGAAACCGATAAGGTGAACAAGCTATCAGACGAAACAGGATGCATTGAGATTCCTGAGTTATGGCTGTACCAGCCTAATGTAAAATCTGACGAGGTGTTGGTTACCTATGTACCCGATGGTAATGAAAAGGATTGGAAATACATTAAGGCCTACAACCTAAAAAAGGAGGTTGTGTATTTAGATGTTAATACCAAACCAAACGTTCAGGTTGTGGTGTTGGAAACAAATGGTTCTGAGGCACTGAAGGTTAAGATTGATTACATGAATAAAGCTTTGCAAAAAGCTGGTTTGCAGCAACAAAACTCAATCAAGGCAAAAGTTAATACAAAAGGTGAAGGTCTTGAGACTTCAAAACTAAATAAGATAAGACTTACCGATGATAAAGAACCTTGGATAAAGGGCGCTGCCGAGATTTATGCCATAACATCAGGTATTCGCGATGTAAACGGTAAAAAAGAGGCTGAAATATCAATTATTGACATGCCTTACCTTGACAATGACGGCACAGACTACTACCCAAATCAAATCCTGCTATTCTGGAGCGATTACAGCTATCAGGGCGCTAACATTCAGATCTACGAACAAGATTCAAATTACAACTATAAGGAGCTTACAACGATATTGATTAACGGAGTTGCCACCATTGCTGGAACAATTTCTACACAACCTTGGATTGCCGCCCTTGGTACTGTAGCTTCAGCCATTGCTGAAGCATTGCCCGATGAATGGTATACCGACAACGATGACTATGTTGATTCTTTCTACACCATTATGAAGACAACAACCTATACCAACTATAGTGGTGCAGCCAACAATGCAAAGATGACTTTAGCACCCTTCTTTGTGCCGGCAAACTAAGCATAATTACTTTGAAATACGCAAAGGCTGTCTTATAGACAGCCTTTTTTAATTCTGAGAGTTTTAAAAAATAAATTGTTTTTCTTATAGAAAACCTGCCCATAAGCATGGTCTCCTTGTAATTGGTAGCGATACACGCATAATCTTATTTTTTGATGTTTTTAAGCGGCCTCTTGATTTGTATTAAAACTAACCATCCAATTAACACCAAATTTATCGGTGAACATGCCAAAGTAGTCGCCCCAGAAGGTTTGGTTCATGGGCATGGTAACTTGACCGCCATTCGAAAGCCCGTTAAACAGTAAATCGGCTCGTTCCTTGCTATCGGTGGTAATGGAGATTCCAAAGTTATTGCCTTGCTTAAAGTGTGATGTGTCATCACAACCCGTATCGCTGCCCATAAGCATGGTCTCCTTGCTGATTGGGAGCGATACATGCATAATTTTATTATCCATCTCCTTTTTAAGAGGTGGCATTCCTTCTTGAGGTGGCATATCTTTATACCTGCCCATATAAGCGAATTCACCGCCAAAAACCGATTTGTAAAACAGGAATGCATCCTCGCAGTTCCCGTTGAAATTCAAGTAAACGTTTACTGTAGTCATGTTGATGTAATTTAATTTATTGTATTATTTTTCTAGGAATTCCCTTAGCATCTTACCCAAAATCTCGTTCCAGCCAGCTTCGTAGTTCTCTTGTGAAAAATCTTTGCCGCCATCGGCAAAAGATTCGATACCTGTATGGGTAAGCTTAACTAGGGTGCCTTTGCCATCGGGGATAAGCTCCCAGGTTAGCAGCGAGCTGCCTTTGCTCAACTCGGGGTAAGTCCAGGTGTGCTGGAACTTGTGGTTAGGAACAATCTCTTTTATAACACACAAATGGTGAAACTTTTTCTCATTACCCGGCTCGTAAAAGTTAAAGGTGGCGTTTTCCTTAAGCTCAAAATCAGGGATATCGAAGTACCACTGCTTCATTTGTTCCTTATCGGTTATGGCTTTCCATACCTTTTCGGGGCTGGCAGCGTAATGAGTTTCGAAGGTTATTGGGTTATTCATGTTTTTAGATTTTAAGTTGTAGTTTAAAACTTCGATTATTAGCTATATGTATTGTTTAAAACGTGAATACTGGCTAACAAATATTAAACAACTATTTAAAACTAACTCTGTGCCTTATCTTCAAAAATCATCATTTGGTGTTCCTTGTTCTATAATCTAAAAGAAAGTATTACTAAGTAAATGTATTTTGGTAAACAAACTTATCTAGCGGTTTGTTGTGGGAGGCTTAGCTAAATTCTTTAACCGCAAAGCGGCAATAACACCAGCTACAAAGTAACAATTCATCTGATATTCCAATAAAACAACGCTTAAAAGTATAAATATTTGCAATTGTAATAGTTTAAATAGCAGTTAATTATAGTTGTTTTTTTGCCTAAAACTATTAAATTAGTAACAGAATTTTTGTGCAATGTATTTATACTTCTAAGTTAGATGTATATGTACGGTAAAAGTGGATATATAAGTGAGTTAGCCACAATTTTAAAACATAGAAACCATGATAGTTAAAGATTTTATTAAAAATGTTCTTATAGATGAGATAAAGAGTATTCAACAAACTCATGGGCACCATTATCTTTCATTTGGATTAATATCTCAGGGAATTGAGTTCCTTGGAGCGTGCATCGATAATAATGATTTTCATGTCGATAGTAAAGGTAGAGAAAGATTTAATAATGCGATTATAACATTGTTTCCTAATCAATATCATCAATATATTAAGAGAAAGGGAGAACAATTTGATTTGTATGGAAATCTGAGATGTGGATTGCTGCATATAGTTGTTCCAGGTTCTGATATAGAACTAATTCAGGAATCTGAGATAAGTTCATATGGTGAACATTTAGAAATCAAAACATTAAGAAACCGTGATAGATTAATTCTTGTATCACAAAAACTCATGACTGATTTTGAAAATGCTTGCAATAATGTAATTAGTCAAATTGAAAATAACTCAATTTCAAATCAAAAAGTATATCAAGATTTTTTATCAACAGCACCATAATCAATAGATATTATATGAAAACTGAAATTATAAAATATTACTCTGGAGATGTTTTGGCTCCTCTTGGTAGGCCTCATTTGGTTTTAGTTGGACAAGAGTTTGACGATACAATGATTGTCGAAAAATATATACTCTTTGAAGAACTAAACGGCTCACAAACGCATATGGGTGAATTTGTCAATGCTCCTATTATTAAAGGATTTTCGGATGATTTACAAAAGTTTATGGATAATCAAGGATTAGAACATTCTAAGAGTGCTATTTCCTTTGAAGTTTTCAAAGAGAGGGAAAAGGATAAAACCCATGATTATTTGTATAGTGATATAAAAGCAAATCTAAGGGAATCAGACGAAACCTCATTTTTGATGTATTTTGCCAGAAAAGCAGAAAGTCAACTTAACTGGATAAGAAATTCAACAGGTTCTGAGATACTAAAAAGTAAGATTGAGTTTTATAAATCTATTAAGATAACCTTCAGAAAAATAGAATAAAAAACTGTGGCTAACAGCTGCTAAAACCCAACTGGGTTGAAGCGTAGATAAGTTTTTAATTGGTTTTTAAGTTATATTTTAACATGGGACAAGATTGCTGCTTCGAACTCCCCGTCGTTTTTTAGCAGCAGGCGTTGGCGGTCAGGCTACAAACTCTTAACCTTATGAACATGAAAATTTTAATAATGACTATCAAACATAAAAAATCAAAAGGTGCTACTATTGTGATTTTACTATTGATGGTATTCGTTTTTATCACAGACTGTTCTGTGATAAAAAAAGACAACCATATTAGTAATGACAACTACCCTTCAAAAGATTACAATGGACAAATTTGGATGACAGAAAATCTCAAAGAAATAGCTGACAGCAATGACAATAAAATAAAATCTTATTACCCGAATGACGACACAACCAATGTAAAAGACTATGGATTGCTTTACGACTACGAAACAGCTTGTAAAGTTTGTCCTAAAGGCTGGCATTTACCCACTGAAAAAGAATGGGAAAATTTAATCGACTTTCTTGGAAAACAATCAGGAAATGAACTCAAAGATACATTATTTTGGAAGTCGCAAGAACAGTTGTTCACAAACAAAAGTGGCTTTTCAGTTAGACCAGCTGGATATGCAAATACGGAATTTGATAATTTATTTAAAACTCATGCTATATTTTGGTCAGCTACCAAAGTAGACACTCATTTTGTAAAAGGATTTGTATTGTCAATAACATCCGATTCAATACGAAGTGCACCACAACACCCCGCTTATGGATTTTCTGTAAGATGCGTGAAGAATTGAAAAAAAAAGATATCGTACATAAAAAAAGCCCGAACCGTTAACAACGCATATAAAATAAAGCGGTAGCAGTTGGTATTCAAGCAGTTCAGCCTGCATCAGAGTTCGTCATGGGGGATACAGACGCAGCTCCACAGTCCGCTTCATTTCATATACGCGAACGTTAGGGGCAGTTTGAAAAAATCATCTAATCTTGAAATAAATGACAAAATATAAATTGAAACATGATTCACTTCAGACAAGTAAGTCAATATCATTGTTTTTCTTATTGATAGGCTTATCTGTTATTTTTAGTTGTAAAAACAATTCGGAGGTAAGAGTTCAACGTGAAACTGAAAAAGATATATTAACCAAGGAAAAGTGGCATTGGGATAACCCAAGTAAACAGAGTGAATCAGCAGGATATGCACAAGTTGTAAAAGTCGGGAATGTTATATACATCTCTGGAGTTCCTACAAGCGAGTTAAACCCTGACGGGATATCCAAACTTTACAAAACTTTAGAAAAATGCTTGAATTCCTTTGGTGCAACTTCAAAGAACGTAGTAAAAGAAACTCTTTACACAACTGACATTGAAACAATGAAAAGTTATAATTCTGTGCGTAAAGACTTCTATAAAGGTGATTATCCTTCTGCAAGCTGGGTACAAATAGATAGATTATATGAGCCTGATGCAAAATTGGAGGTTGATTTGGTAGCTGTTATTACAAACTCAGAATAATAAAAAACTAACGCTTTTATGGATACAAAAAGTTTTGCACAGAAAATCATCAACCTTAAAGAAAGAGATGAAAACTTACGAAATAAATTAATAAAAAATGGGAAACTTTCAAATGGGTACAACTCAGAAATGGAAAAAATACACAATGAGAACGCCAAAGAATTAAACCAAATAATTAATAAGATTGGTTATCCGACAATAGAGAAAGTTGGTGAAAAGGCTAGTGAAGCTGCTTGGTTAATTATTCAACATTCCATCGGACAGCCTGATTTTATGAAAAAATCAGCAGAAATGCTCGAAAAAGCTGTCCAAGAGAATAAAGCCAACCCAATTAGTCTTGCATATTTGATTGACCGTATAGCCGTATTTGAAGGTAGACCTCAACTCTATGGAACTCAATTTGATTGGGACATTAATGGGGAAATGAATCCTAATCAAGTTGACGATATAGATAAGGTAAATCAACGTAGAAAAAATCTTGGTTTCAATTCACTTAAAGAGCAAATTGAGATTATGCAAGAAAGAGTGAGAAAGGAAAATCAAATACCGCCAGAGGATTTTGAAAAAAGAAAACAAGAATACAACAAATGGAGAAAATCTGTCGGTTGGATAAAATAAAAACGGCCCATAACACGGTGTATAAGTAATAGCGGTTTAAATGGTAGAACTAAAGTATAAACATAAAACAAAGGTCAATGCAAAACTGAAAGATTTGTGAGTAGAAATCCGCTACTACTCATACACGAGACCGTTTTGAGTTATACTAAAACTCCCAAGTCTGGTAAAGAATGTATCAAATTTGAGGTATATAAGCAAGCTTAACCTGCAAGAATAAATATGACTTAAACACCTTTCTATTTGTACTTGAATTACTTGTTGAATTCACTTTTATGCATGCTATATAAAGCACACACACATTTAATGTAAACCACCAATTTAACGCTGCTATGAATAATCTCAACCAAATTATGAAGTTCCTTGGAACGCTTGCCGAGGCAATTGAAAAATCAAAGGAATCGACAGTTAAGAATTATTTATCCCTTTCAATTAGTAAAGCGGTAACAGGTATTGTTCCCGTGCTACCGGCTTTAAAAGATGAACTTAAACAAATGGAGGGAGGCACCATAAAGGATTGGGTAAAGCTTGTTGAGACAATGAATTTGAAGGGAATTAATGCTCAAATCCTTGCTGCACTTGGTAAGTACATTACTGGAGCGCTTGTAAAGATTCCCCTAAAGGTGAACGATGATTTGGCAAAAGAGATCCAGTCGGTTTTTTACTTATCAATTATACTTGTTGAGAATTATTTTAAGTGCAAAACGTTTAGCGATACTCCCATAAAATATAGCGTTACGAACCCTGCTGAGGATTTCTGGTTTAGAAGAGTTGATTTAGCTGGCGATCATCAGTTTAACACTGCTGAGGGGTATTATCTTATAAACTCAATTCCCCCATGCGATGGCAAAGATTATTGCAATTCCGAAATTTACAATAGTCCTTACACTCAAATTGAACCAGTTAACTCAATTGCCAATACGGTTTCGTTAGAGGTTATTTCGGATTCAATTGAACTCTACAACTTTTTTTACGATTTGTTTATTAATATTCCTTTCTCTGCCTCGCATAATATTGTTTTTACTGCAAGAATTAAGGTTGAAAATCTTAAGGGAGGCTCAAGAGGCTGGGGATTCTGGAACACCAACCCAATTCCCGTTGTAGGAATGAAAACAGTTTGGTTTCTTCAGCAGGAAGGAGATGGCGAAGCCAGTAACAATGGGTTCTTTGCTCAAACGTTTACAGGCTTAAAAATTGATTCGTTTAAGCTCCCCGATCTTGATGAAGGGTGGCATGATTACAAGATTGTTTTAAATAGTAGTACTGTAGCTTACTACATCGATGGGGTAGCAGTGCATGTTTTAAACGATCCTGATTTTGTCCCCGATGGTCCAATGGCTTACCACAACTGGGTTGATAACTCGGTTTTTGATTTTGCTGGCGGAACAGGTCAAAAGCTTTTGCAAAAGACTGATAGTGACCGGAAAAACTTTACAGAAAGCATGACTATTGAAACGAACTAGGCTTCGTTCTTAGAATCAGCCTTTGGGGCTGAGTTCTTCGTCAAAGTATCGGCATTAATGGTTTAGCTGCTCATTAATTCAAGCAGTTTTGTTGTTGTATTCCAGTTCCGAATGGTCATGCTCTTATAAATGGGCAATGAAATTATTTTGGTCAGATAACTTTTTCCTGCCAAACTAATAAGCCGCGAGAAGTAAAGAACATCGTTGCCTGCATGTGCGTTATCAACTCCCTCGCGAAGTTTAACGCTTTTAATTGCCTCATCGGAGGTAAGCGGTTCTTTTAGGAATAGAACATCATAGCGATACTCGTTGGGATTTAGACCAAAACCTTTTGGGGCATCTTTTACTGCAATTTTGAGCTGCTCATACGTAATAAGAACTATTTTCGATTGGTAGTTAAAGCTGCTGGATAGCTTATTCTCAATATCAATGGTTAACTTATTTTTGTCTAATTCAGTAGATTTAAATAGAACGTTACCGCTCTGAATGTAGGTTTTAACATCTGTAAATCCCATGCTTTCGAAGCATGCTTTTAAATCGGTCATTTTAATAATGTTGTTGCCGCCAACATTAATTCCACGGAGTAGTGCAAGGTAGTGAATGTTTATTGCTGTTTTCATTCTAGTAATTTTTATTAAATAAACACAAAAGCCCTAATTTGTTCAACCAATATACCGCTTTTTTAATTATTGCATTTGCTTTTATTTTACAGCCGCTTTGGCTAATTTTAAACTTTGTAAAATATTTGAAAGTTATACTATAATGATTGAACTATCAGTAATTGTTCCTGTTTATAACGAGCAGGAAATAATTTCCCAGCTTTACACCAGATTAAGTGCTGCTGTTGAATCCATCACTCCCAATTACGAATTTATATTTGTTAACGATGGGAGTAGAGATGCGACTCTTTTGGGGCTTATTAATCTTGCCGAGAAGGATAAAAGGGTTAAGTATATCAACTTTAGCCGAAATTTTGGACATCAGATTGCCGTTTCGGCGGGATTGGATTACTGTAATGGTAACGCTGTAGTTATTATTGATGGTGATTTGCAAGATCCGCCTGAGCTTATTCCTGAATTGTACCGCAAATACAAGGAGGGTAACGAGGTGGTTTACGCTAAGCGTATTAAACGAAAAGGCGAAACGCTTTTTAAACGGGTAACAGCAAAGCTCTTTTATCGAATTCTTAAACGTATTACATCGGTTGATATCCCTATGGATGTTGGAGATTATAGGCTTGTTGATCGTAAAATTGTTGATTATCTTAAACAGATGCCCGAGCAGAATAAGTTTCTTCGTGGACAAATTGCTTGGCTAGGATTTCGCCAAACGTTTGTTGAGTTTGAGCGCGATAGCCGAACAACAGGCAAAACAGGTTACCCGCTTAGCAAAATGATAAAATTTGCTTTAGATGGTATTACCGGTTTTTCAAACTCACCGTTAAGGTTGGTGACAAACTTAGGACTTTTTATATCGTTGGTTGCATTTTTGGTTATTATTTATGCGCTTTACGCGCACTACTTCCTGCATCAAACTATAACAGGTTGGACATCGCTAATTATTAGCTCAATGTTTATTGGAGGAATACAACTCTTATCAATTGGTATTATTGGTGAGTATATCAGTCGTATAAATACAAATGTTCGCAATCGTCCGCTTTATATTGTTGAGAAAACGAATATAGAATAATAGGCTTAAGGTGTTTATGAGTAAGTCAAAACGAACACGTAGGTTAACATTTTTTGCTGTTGTTGTATTAATATGCTTTTGGGTTTTTACCGGTTCGCGCGATAAGGATATTCGTGAACCTGAGCTAAAAAAGAAACATGGAACGGCTATTATTATAACTGGAGCGGCTGCTAAAATTGCTCAGGAAGCTGCATTGCTTGAGAACCTTTACGACAAAGGCATGCTTAAAAATGTGGTTTTTATATCGGGAGCCAGTTCAGGTTCTCTGAATGCAGCTGTTTTAAATGCTATCCTTAGTGGTGAATACTCTTGGAAAGAGTACAAGGAAACCCTAAGCAAATTGAGTAACGATGATATATTTAAAAAGAATGGTAAGAAACTTCCAGTTGATACTGAACCGCTCCGAAACCTAATAGAGAGAATTATTTCTGATAGGTTGGGATATAAAACGCTTTCGGATTTACCAATAGCCACTTCATTCTCAATAGTGAACTTAAAGGTTTTACCTCTTAAAGAAAGAACTTATAGGTTGAGCAATAGGAGGATAAATTCCGAGAGCGATTCAACGCTCAATATTGTTGATGTTCTGATGGCCTCATCGGCATATCCATTGGCTTTTCCGCCTGTAAATATTGCAAATATCAAAACATTGCCTAATGTTCCTTACCACGATGGGGGAATAGCTGCAGATCATGTACCTTTTCAATCATTAATTCAGTTCGAAAAGTTTAGCGGTTTCGAGGTTGAGAAGATTTATATAATTAGCCGAAAAAGAGATTCCATACCAAATATTTCTAAAGAACTTGAACAATTTGGAATTGATAAGTTTAAGTTTTTCGATAAACTTGGCGTTTCGCCTGAGGCGATATCGAATAAAGGGTTCTTTAAACGATTAAGAGAGTTACAAAAGGAGTCGCCCAGCATGGCTAGTAGAACTTATGTTTATGTACCCGATTTTAAAGAGGAATTTTTGATGTTTGATTTTAATACGCTCAATCAGCAATACGATGCTACTTTACAATGGGCAAAAGATCNNCCAATACCCTTAAATGATTATCTAAAAAATGTTAGGTGAGTTAGATTTTGATTGAAACAGTTGTGCCTGTATCTTTTACTGAGTTTATTTCTATTGTCCCGTTATGCATTTTTACTATCTGACGCGAAAGGCTTAATCCAATCCCACTTCCTTTGGCTTTTGTTGTGAAGAATGGGATAAACACCTTATCGATTGTTTCGGAAGGGATTCCAATTCCATTATCGGATATGGAAATAGTTGTTTTTCCACCGTTAGAAATAGTTGTACTTATGCTTATTTCACCGTTATTCACTCCTTCCAACGAATCGATAGCGTTTTGTACTAGATTTATTAGCACCTGCTCAATTTGTTGTGGATCGGCATATATTAAAGGTGTTTCGGCTGATATTTCATATTTTAATTTGATGCTGCTGCCTTGAAGTGTTGATGAGAAGAGAGTTTTAATTCGTTCGAATAATTTTTCAAGTTCAATCTCAACCCTGTTTGGTTTTGCAATTTTTGATAGTTTCCGGAACGAATCGGTGAATGTCAGAAGGCCATTAGAACGAGTAGAAACCGCGTCGAGGCCTTCGGATAGGAGGGTTAGCGTTTTTTGTTCGGCATTACCTGTATTTGCAATATCTTTTTTTAATCTGACATTTAAACTAGATGTTAGTGAGCTAATGGGAGTTACGGAGTTCATTATCTCGTGGGTTAATACGCTGAATAGCTTTTGCCACGATTCAAGTTCTTGCTCGTCCAATTCGGATTTTATGTTGTGAAAGTAAGCCAGAGTAAGACTTCGTTCTTTTAAAACAAAAGTTGTGGAGTGTGTTGAGAGCATGAACTTTTCACCGTTTAAAGAGTGATATATCATTCTTTTATTGCCAGGCTCTAGGTCAATTATCAATTTCTTGATCTCAGGGTTTAAATCGTTTAGCGATTTTGGACTTGTTAGTCCAAATAGCTTGCAATAAGTTTTGTTGTATAGTAAAACATCAAGATTTGAATTAAAGGCAAGGATTCCAACCTCAATCTGATTGATAATCTCTTGCAGGAATAAGTGTTGTAAATCTCTCTCGTATTTGACTTTTTGAAATCTTTTGGCTGTTATATTATATAAATGATAAAGTCTCTGAAGAGCCTTATTGCTTTTATCATCGGCAAATTGAATGGAATACTCCTCGTTTGCAAGGGCTGTAATGAATGTGAAAAAATCGCGTGATATTTTGCTTATATGACTATAGATGCTCCAAATTAGCAGAATGATTGCCGCAAAAACATATATTCCCCTTAAGTATTGCTTTTCAACCACAACCAAATACATCAATAGTGCAAAAGAGAGGGCAAGCAATATTACCCTAATCAAAAAACCAAATTGATATCGTTTGAAAATCATTTCTTTTAGATTCTAGAATCTAGACATCAGATGTCAGACTACTTATAAAATTTCATACTGCTTCACAGTATTACATTACACAGCAACACAATTAGTTTTATAATCCATACTTCTCAAACCTTCTATACAAAGCACCCCTAGTAAGTCCAAGTTCAGCAGCAGCCTTGCTAACATTTCCCTGGTATTTCTTCATACATTCGTTAATTGCCCAGAGTTCGAGGTTGTCGAGGTTGTATGAATCTAATGGAAAACCCTGCGGTTTATCGGTTTCAGGGAATAAGAAATCGGTTGAACGTAGTGTATCGCCATCGGATAGAATTATTACCCTTTCAATTGTATGCCTTAATTCCCTTACATTACCCGGCCAATGGTACTTTTGAAGCTTTTTGACTACATGGTCAGGGGTTTTTAGTATTGGGCGATTATACTTTTTACAGAACAAATTGACAAAATGGTTTATGAGTATTGGAATATCATCAAGCCTATCGCGTAGAGGAGGTAAGGTGATTTCAACAGTGTTGATACGATATAGCAAATCTTGTCTAAACATACCGCTATTGGTCATTTCGAGCAGATTGCAGTTGGTTGCGGAAATCAATCGAACATCAATATCAATGGTGTTATTGCTTCCCAGTTTATTAATTTTTCTATTCTGTATCGCCGATAAAAGTTTTGACTGAAGGTTTTGGGGTAAATTCCCTATCTCATCAAGAAAAAGTGTACCTCCCGATGCAGCCTCAAATCGTCCAACCCTGTCTTCCTTAGCATCAGTAAATGCTCCTTTTTGATGACCAAATAGTTCGCTTTCGAAAAGTGCGTCAGGAATTGCACCAACATCAACAGTTATAAAAACGCCATTTTTTCTGTTAGAGAATCGGTGTAATGCACGAGCAACAAGCTCTTTGCCTGTTCCGTTTTCGCCAAGAATTAGAACATTGGCATCAGTATCAGCCACTTTTGAGATTGCCTCAAACACTTTACGCATTGGGGTAGATGTGCCTATCATTTCCTCGAATGGCAAGCCCGAGATTCGCCCTAAAGCATTTTGCCGCTGGTGCATAGCGCTAAGCTCTTTTTTGCTAGCGCTAAGTTGAATTGCAGCACTGATTGTCGCAATCATTTTTTCGTTATGCCATGGCTTAACCACAAAATCGGTTGCCCCTTTTTGAACCGCTTCAACAGCAAGCTCAACGTTGGCATAGGCTGTTATTATTACTACTGATGCATTAGGATGGTTAGCAATTATCCAGTTTAGCCACTTTAAGCCTTCTTTACCCGATATATCTCCTGCTTTGAAATTCATGTCGAGCAAAACTACATCGTAGCTTGTTGATGAAAGCATATTGGGGATATTCTCTGGAGTTTCTAGGCTATCGATTTGAGTAAAATGTTCATCGAGTAGCACTTTAATGCTTAACCTGATGTATTCGTCATCATCAACAATCAGCAGTTTTCTATCTTTCTGAACCATTGGTCTGTTATATATCGAAGGCTAAGGTATGAAATATTAGTTTAGGTTTAAAACTGTCCACGAATGGACAGTAAGTGTATACCTATGGACAGGTTTTCTTAAAACATATGACAAAAAATAAACTATATTTTACTAATATTAACATTATCAATATTATATAGTGGATGGTACAATGGTTGACTAGTTAGATTTAGAATAAAAGAAAATTAAAATTTTAAAAAATACGATTATGCTAATAAGTTGGATTAAACAATTTATAAGGGTTTCGGCCAAAGGAAAATTTTATACAATAGTGAATATCCTTGGTTTAGCAGTAGGGTTGATGTGTACAATTATTATCTTACTTTGGGCTGACTTTCAGAAAAGTTACGATAAGTTTCAACCCGATTATCAAAAAATATATCAGGTTTATGAAAAACAATCGTACGCTAATGGTTATACGCTGTATACATATTCAACACCCGGACCTTTAACAGCGTTATTAAATAGCAAATTTCCTGAGATTAGTGTTAGCACTAGGTATACACATGGGTCAGCAATAATTGGAATGGGAGATAAGGCTTTTCGCGAGAAAGGTTTAGCTTTTACCGATAGTACCTTCTTTGGCATATTTAAGGCTGAATTTATTGCTGGTGATCCCAAAGAATGTATGAGGGATAAAAACTCCATTGTGCTAACTGAGACTACTGCTAAAAAAATATTTGGAAGTACCGATTGTATTGGCAAAAGCGTTAGATTGAATGGTAAGGTAGAGCTAATGGTAACCGCTATTGTAAAGGATTACCCTAAAAACTCTAACATCGAATTTACCTGTTTGATTCCATTCGAGAACATTATTGATTTTGGTTTCCGTAATTTCGATCATTGGGGTAATAACTCTTTTNNACATATGCTAGGCTTAACAATACTTATGGCATAGATAGTTTAGAGAAAAAGATACAAACAGAGGTAATAAAAATGGGCACCTCTGAATCAACAACTTTTCATCTTTTCCCATTGGTGAAGGTTCGTCTTTACGATATTGATCCCGATGGGTTTGGGATGATGACCTTTATTGCAATCCTTTTATCTGTTGCAGGTTTTGTTCTAGTATTAGCATCAATTAACTTTATTAACCTTATTACTGCACGAGCCGCTAATAGAGCCAAAGAGGTTGGTATTCGAAAAGTGATTGGCTCAAGTCGAACCCAACTTATCACTCAGTATTTCATGGAGTCGTTTTTGAGTACAATTTTGGCGCTACTCTTGGCTATTTTATTGGTTGATTTAGCTTTGCCAACATTCAATCTTACCTTAAAAACTGAACTTACGTTGAACTTCTCCAACTTTGGATTTTGGGCAAAAATTCTAGGAGTTACTTTCATTGTAGGTATTATTTCTGGGATTTACCCTGCGTTCGTACTTTCGTCGTTTCAACCAGCTAGTGTGCTAAAGGGTGTTCTTAGAATGGGAGCGAAAGGTGCTGGATTTAGAAAGACTATGGTTATTATTCAGTATACCATAACTGTTTTTCTCGTAATTGTATCGTTCTTTATGTTTAAGCAGCTCGACTATATTAATAATGCGGATTCGGGTATGTCGAGAAAGAATGTTTTATCTATTCCTTTTAGAGGCGAAATGCAGCCTCAATACAAAAGTTTTAAGGCAGAACTTAAGAAAATACCTGGTATAAAATATGTTACAAGTGCTTTATATCTTCCTTTCCGTATTAACTCATCAACCAGCAATTTTACTTGGGATGGTAGGGATACTACTCAAAGCTATTTGTTTTCGTTCAACTATGCTGATGAGTATTTAACCGATGCAATGGAGATTAAAATGACCGAAGGCCGATTCTACTCATCAGAATTTCCTACCGATACTGCAAGCATTGTAATTAACGAAACTGCTGCTAAGATTATTGATAAGAAAGAGATTCTAGGACAAGAAGTAAGATTTTGGGGCTATAAAAAGAAGATTATTGGGGTTATGAAAGATTTCCATTTCACTCATTTCTCGGGTAAAATTCAACCTCTTTTTATTAATTACGATCCAAATGCCGAAAGTGCATATAATATTGTAATTAAAGCCAATAACGAGTTTGATTTGCAAACTATGAATCAGATTAAGAAGGTTTTCTCCGACTTCTATCCCNNTACCCTTTTGAATCAACATTACTTGAGGATGATTATCATAGAATGTACTCGTCTGATAAGCAGATAAAAACTATTATTAGCCAGTTTACCCTATTTGCAATACTTATTTCGTGTGTTGGATTATTGAGTTTAGCTGCCTTTATTGCTGAGCAACAGCGTAAATCATTGGTTTTAAGAAAAATCCATGGTGCTTCAATGATGAGGATACTATCGATTCTACTTGGAAATTTTACAAAATGGGTTTTGATATCAGGTTTTATTGCAATTCCTCTGGCCTACATAGCAATAACGTCAATATTTAAGAATTACGCTTATCATACTGAGGTTTCGTGGTGGATTTTTGTGGGAGCATTAGTTTCAGCTTTGGTAATTGCTGCATTAACCGTATTCTATCAAGCACTTAAAGCTGCAAAAATTAAACCTGTAGATGCTTTGAGGTTCGAATAATTTGCTTTATCGGTTTAAATTATTGAAAATAAATAACTTATCCAATTACTATGAAAAAATTATTGTTTGTTCTTCTAGTTTTAGGCCATTCTGCTTTTGGTCAAAAGAATTTGCCCCTTATTAAGGCGAGTTCAATAAAGGTTGATATTAGAGATGGGGAAATTTTTAAAAAGGGTGGTTGGAATATCACGCCTAAACTTAAACCCGATATTTATGCTACACAGAATAAGAATAAAAAAGTAACATTTTATACCGATTTGGATTCTATTTCTTTTGTAGTTATACCTAATGTACAATATGATTTTGTTATCCTTTTAAATAATAAGGATAGCGCTTTAACCAGAATCATTTATGTTCCAAGTTATCTTGAGACTCTTAAAAAGGCTGATAAATATAACAAAGATGATAAACGTACTGTACCGGGTTTTACTTACCAAGCATCAGATAATCCTAATTTAGTAGCATTAAAAAAAAATTTTAAACTAGATTCAATTGCCGGAACAGGAAACGAGGTATCACAAATATTGAATTTGCTCCATTGGATGCACAATCTGGTTCCACACGATGGAGTGCATGGTAATCCTAATATTATGAATGCTACTGATATGATTAATGTTTGTAAAAAGGATAAACGTGGGCTCAATTGTAGAGGATTGGCAATGGCTCTTAACGAATGCTATTTATCATTAGGTTTTAAATCTCGGTATATTACCTGCTTACCCAAAGATAGTTTGGGTATCGATTCCGATTGCCATGTAATAAACATGGTTTTCTCAAAATCATTAAACAAATGGCTTTGGATAGACCCTACCCATGATGCTTATGTAATGAATGAGAAAGGTGAACTATTGAGTGTCGAAGAAGTTAGGGAAAGGCTAATTAATAACCTACCATTAATTCTTAATCCTGATGCTAACTGGAATCGTAAATCATCGACTCTTAAAGAGGAATATCTCTACAACTACATGGCAAAAAATTTATACAGGTTAGAATGCCCGGTTTCGAGCGAGTATAATACAGAGACAAGGGAGAAAGGGAAGGTAATATCTTATATTCAACTTTTACCACTCGATTACTTTAAGCAGTTGCCTGATTATACCGAAAAAAAAGATGAGAAATCAGGAACAACTTTCATTAATTTTAAAACGAATAACCCATATTTATTTTGGGCAAAGCCTTAAAATTGATTTTTTTGGACTAAAAATTGATGGGAAAAGCTAGACTATAAAAATAAAAACATTCAAGATTTATGAAAACTTCAAAACTCAAGAAGAATGGCTCAATCCTATTAATTTTATTTGCTTTAGCTATTCATAGACCTGCTTATTTAGTTGCTCAGAACAAAGAAACAATTAAAGTTAGTGATAAGGAAGTGCTAAATGCAGTTGCCTTATACGATAAGGAAGATTATCAGAAGGCAAAAGTCTTGTTGGAAGCGATTATATCTAAAAATGATAAAAATGCCGATGCACATTATGCATTGGGAATGGTTCTTTTAAAGTTGAATAAAGCAGATGATGCCGAAGATGAAGCAAAGAGTGCTATTAAAGTTAATTCAAATGTGGCTGAGTATCATTATGGTTTAGCAAAGGTTTATATGGTTCAGGTTAATTCTGCAAGTATTTTTGGAAAGATGTCAATAGCTGGAAGTATTAAGGATGAACTAATTGCAGCGCTAAACATAGATCCAAATCATCGACTCGCGATGATAAGCCTTACAGGTTATTACACACAAGCACCAAGCATAGCCGGAGGAGATTTAGATAAGGCATTGGAGTTAGCTACCAAGTTGCTGAAAATTGACGAGAAACAGGCTCGAGTTTTTTTTGTGCAAATTTATTTGAGTAAGAATAATAATGCCAAGGCATTAGAGGAGGCTAATAATCTTGTAAAACTCGATGAGTATCGTGGTCGGTTGATGCTAATTCAGGTGCTGAAGAAGCAACCCGACCTGGTTAAGGTTGAGGAACAGTATAAATTGATAGAGAGTAAATTCGGTACTAATCCCGATTACTTTGCCTTTTATAACGATTATGGATACTTTCTGCTTGGTCAAAAGCGGATTGATGAAGCTATAGATAAATTTAAGAAACAGGTTCAATTCGCACCCAAAAGCGCTAATGCGCACGATAGCTTAGGCGAAGGTTATTTAGCTAAAAAGATGCTTAAAGAATCGTTAGCTGAGTATAAGAAAGCGCTTGAAATTAATCCCAAATTAAAAAGCGCTAAGGATAAGATTGAGGAAATTAACGATATGTTGGAAAATTAGCAGATACATTTAACAAGCAAAAACCCCAATTCAATTAGAATTGGGGTTTTTGCTTAAGGTCTTTTATTTGCCACCTGCTTCAAGGTTTTCTAGTAGATACCTTGTTAGCTCATTGTAAAGGTGAATAGTTGTTCCTTTTCCTTCGCGAATGCTGTGTGTGCGATTTGGGTAAACTAGCATGGTAAAATGCTTATTGTTTTCAATCAACTTATTAAATAATTTCTCAGTTCCTTGGTAGTGAACATTATCATCACCCGTGCCATGAACAATAAGTAAGTTCCCTTTTAAATTTTGTGCAAAAGTAATTGGTGAGCCTTGGATATATACATCTGGCTCAAGCTGTGGAGTGCTTGTGAAACGTTCTTGATATATAGCATCATATAAATGAATATCAGCAACAGGTGCAACAGACATACCTGTTTTATAAATATCAGGGTAACGAAACATAGCATTGAGCGTAGCAGAGCCACCACCGCTCCATCCCCAAATGCCAAAGCGATTGGTATCAATAAAATTGAATTTTTTGCCAACTTCAACAGCAGCCTTTGCCTGATCCGATGAGTTTAAAACTCCAATTTTTAGGTAGATAGATTTTCTCCACTCTCTGCCTTTTGGTGAAGGCGTCCCTCTACCATCTATTGAAATAACGATATATCCTTTTTGGGCTAACATTAAATGCCATAAATAGCCCGAACCACCCCAACGGTCGTTTACTGTAGTGCTTGCGGGTTCACTGTAAACATAAAAAAGCACAGGATATTTTTTTGTAGGATCAAAATTGTAAGGCTTAATCATAAAACCATCTAGATCAATATTTCCATCAATTGTGACTTTAAAGAACTCAACAGGTAATTTTTTTAATTTTGCATAGTTAGCCTTGAGTTTAGCGTTATCAACCAAAGGTTTTACGACCTTATGATCGGGTAATGAAATTAGATAGCTCTCATTTGGATTTTCATATGCAGAGAATGAATGTATTGCCCATGTTGCATTTGATGAAATATCGTATGAATTTGTTCCTGAGAAAGAAGCTGGAGTTAATCGTTCTGGCTTTCCTTTTCCATTCATTTTTATTCGCCATAAATATTTTTGAATAGAATTCTCAGGAGAAGCAATATAATAGACATATCCTTTTTTATCATCAATTAGTTTAATCTCCATCACATCAAAATCTCCAGAAGTGATAGGCTTAATGGTTTTACCATCGCGTGACACAGTGTATATATGTTTCCAACCTGAACGTTCGCTTATCCATGTAAACGATTTTCCCTTATCAAGCCATTTTAAATCATCAACTGGATCTAGCCATGCTGCATCAGTTTCAGTAAGAATATTATTCAAATCACCGGTTAATACATTACCAAGAAATACTTGATTTGTATTTTGAAGCCTATTTAAATACTGAATTATTACCTCTTCCGAAGATGCAGCCCACTCCATACGAGGAACGTAGTTGTTACGTGGATCGCCCTGAAGTTTCATCCAAACAGTATTTCCTCCATCTGCACTAATTACTCCAACTCTACATGATGATAGCGTTTGTCCTGCTTTAGGGTATTGAACAGGAATTATGTATGAATAAAGCGAATCAGTATTATTTATCATATAGAAGTCGCGAACGCCCGATGCATCAAGCTGCCAGTAGGCTATTCGCTTGTTATCAGGGCTCCAGCGAAAACCATCACGACAATCAAACTCTTCTTCGTAAACCCAATCGAAAGTTCCATTAATCAGCGTGTTGGAGCCATTGGTTGTTATAGGGGTTATCTCATTATTAGAGAGATTCTCAACATAAATATTGTGTTTTGAAACGTATGCTGCTCGTGTTCCATCGGGCGAAATTTTGGCAAACATTAGGCTTGATGATGGAAGTGATTTTCCCAATTGATTTAAAGATTTTGTTGTTAAATCAAGCACCCAATAATCGCCTCGTGTATTGTATCTCCAAACTTGACGTCCATTGTTGAAAATCAACAATTTTGTTCCATCGGGCGACCATGAATAATCCTCAATATCAATTGGAGCATTTAATCCTTTTGGGGTTAAATCTTGAGTTGAAGCAAGAACTACTTTAGCCCCTGTTTTAGGATCAACCTTAACTATATCAACCCCTTTTTTTACTGATGTTGATGCTTCAATAGCTGTGTAGCCATTGCCATCTGGTAACCATTGGATTGATCCACTACGTTGTCCCCTAAATTCGGGGGAGTTAAAGATTCTATCAATTGTTAACAACCCTTCATCGGTTTGCGCAAATGCAAATGTGTTGATTATTAATAAATAGAAGAAAAAAAGGATTTTTTTCATATCTGAAGGTTTAATTTTGATTTTCAAAAAGTGGGCATAAAGTAAATAAAACTCTTTTTAGAGTTGTTTAATTTAAGTTATATAAATTAAAACTGCTAACAATTTAAATTAAACAATCATATTAAATAGATTAATATTGGTTGAATTGGTTTAAAAATATTATTGTAAAGGTTTTAAAATGTGCCTAATGATCTAAATCAGTGTATTAAATACTCAAGTTGAAATAATCGCTGTTATATTTGCAAATAAAAATATTGAACAATTGTTATTGAAATTGACTACAAATATATAGACAAATCTTTATTGTTCATTATTGATTTTTTGGAGAAAACTGTAATCGAAGAGATTGTTTAATTTTCAAATAAATAACTTAGTTCGATTTTTTAGGTTCATAATCTAGATCATGATTTTCAAATGATCGTTTCATTTTTGTTACTGCCTTTTTTAGATAATTCTCAATACTATAATATCTCAATAAACTATAATATGTGCATTATCCAGCTTTTGGAATAAGTTTTTTTTTGAAATATTAATTCAGTATTTACTATTAATAAATTGTTGGTGAGAATGTTATGAGAATGATGAATGTTGATAGAATGAAGATTGGAACCAAAGTGGTTGCTTTTTCAGTTATGTCGTTTGCACTTTTTGTAATAATGGTTTTTGGGATTATTCAGTATCAATTATCTGAATTTACCAAAAAGGAGATGACGCAATTTCAAGTAGATTTAATGTTGCAAAAGCAAACAACGTTAAAAAACTATGTTGAGTTAGCCTATAGAATTGCAGAGAGTAATGCACAAGACGCATCTTTAAGTGAAGAGCAAAGGATTGAAAAAGCAAAGGTTGAATTGTCTAACATGAAATATGATGATGGGACGGGCTATTTTTTTGCATATGAGGAAAAAGCAGGTCAATATTATTTTTCTTTTCATGGAACAAAAAAAGAACTTTGGAATACAGTAGCTAATATTAATGAACCCGATGTAAAAGGCTTTGCATTCAGAAAGGTTTTAATTGATAACGCAAGAAGCAATAAAAATGATTTTGTAGAATATTTCTACGAGAAACCTGGTACAAAGGAGGTTATTAAAAAATTATCGTATGCAAAGTATTTTGCCCAATGGAATTGGATTATTGTAACAGGCTTTTATATTGATGATGTTGATAAGCTTGTTGCAAAGAAACAAGAAACCTTAAAAGAAAGGCTTTGGACTATTCGGCTAATATTAGGTGGTATTTCAGTAATTTTATTTTTGATTACTGGGACATTTTTGTGGTATTTTATTCGAAAATACATTAGCCTTCCATTGAAAAATACCACTGAAAAGTTTGATGCTATTGCTAATGGAGATTTAACTGTTACAATTAACGTTGAAACTGAAGATGAGATAGGCAAAATGATGCAAAGCCAAAAAAACATGGTTCATAAGGTTAGCCAAATTATAGCCTCAGTTAACGAAACTGCTAATTCATTGATTGAAACTTGCGAGAAGTTAAGTGAAAAATCAAATCAGTTATCCGAAGGTGCTACTGAACAGGCCTCATCTGTGGAAGAAATATCATCCTCAATGGAGCAGATGGTTGCTACTATTGAGCAAAGTAACGATTTGTCAAATAAAACAAATTCGATTACAACTTCAACAGTAAATGAGATTCGCCAAAATGCAGAAGTTACCATTCAAGCTGTTGATTCAATGAAGGAAATTGCAAAAAGGATTGTGATCATAAATGATATAGCATTTCAAACTAATATTTTAGCCCTTAATGCAGCTGTTGAAGCTGCACGTGCTGGTGAAGCAGGTAGAGGATTCTCTGTTGTTGCCGCTGAAGTACGAAAGTTGGCCGAGCGTAGCAAATTAACTGCGAATGAAATTGATAGCGTTTCGAAAAAAACCATTGATACGGCTGAAAATGCAAGTGCTCAGCTTGAGCATATTATTCCAGAAATGGAGAAAACCGCCAGTATGGTTCAGGAAGTTGCTGCAGCAAGTATTGAACAAAAAGCTGGAGCAAATCAGGTGAATAATGCGATAACTCAACTTAATACTGTAACACAACAGAATGCTTCGGCATCCGAGGAATTAGCCCAGAATGCAAGAGAATTGAATAGTAAAGCTGAACTTTTGAGAGAGTTAATTTGTTATTTTAAGGTATAAGTTATTATGAGATTGATATTTTCTGATTTTTAATTCTTAAGAAATCTTTTCCGAATGAATCTTAACACGAAGGGCTGCCTCAAAACTGAGACAGCCCTTTTCATATGAGTAATCAATAAGTAAGTAAATAAATAAATAAATAAATGGATTTTGTTTATTGATTACTATTTTTCTACAAATTGCTTTGCATAATATTTAGCAGTCAGTTTCTCACCCGTTGCACCTTTAATCATATCATTCCACTGATATAAGCAACCTGGCATGAATACTTTTTCCTTTAGGTAGTTACCAACTTCAGGGTGATTTACAAAACTAACATTTTTGTAATCGGTATTCTTCAAAACATTGTCAGATATATAGTAGAATAGCTGTGATGCAAGCAATTCTCCCATTAGGTAGTTGTGATAGTAGCATGGGTAAAGCGCAACGTGAATTTTGGTTGACCAATCGGGCTCGTTACGACCTTCAGGTTTTTTAAGCATTTGATATTTTTCAACTAAAGTCCACCAAAGTGCGTTAAGATCTTGATCTGGATTAGCGTACATCTCTTTCTCGAAACGGTACATTACCTGTGCCCAACGGCTAAAAGTTAACTGCTCAAGGCGAAGAGATTTCGCACAAGTTTCAGCAATCTTCTCTTTTTGCTCAGCGTTGATAACGCTCATATCTAACATCCATTGTGGGTTAGTTGCACAACGACCCATGATCATTGCAATTGCTTCAGTAGTAAAAGTGTGAGCAGCATCGCGAAGCATGTATGGTTTTTGAGGATCGAAATATTTTGAGTAAACAGCATGTCCGTACTCATGAAGCATGGTGTTCATCCAACCCATGGTTGGTTTTACATTGCAAAGTACTCGAACATCACCGTTACGGTCGATATCGGTGCAGTATGCATGTTGGTTTTTACCTGGTTTCTCAAAAAGGTCAGAATTTTTAATAAGATCATCTACATTTAGGTTGATTCCGTTAAAGAATTTTGCTGTTAAATCAACTAAATCTTTGTCTTTATAGAATTGGTCAAGGTCAACTTCATAGATTTTTGGAGCCTCTTGGAAGTACCTGTTTTGATAATGCCATGGCATAAGTTTTTCTTTTGCAATGCCATACCTTTTTGCAAAATAGCTATCTATGTCACCCTTTAGCTCTGCAAAAGCACCTTTTGTAAGGCTATCTAGCTCATCAAATAAGGCAAGTATCTCAGCAGGATTTTGCTCCGAAAGGGTCATGTTCATTGTATGGTAGTTCTCGTAGCCTAACGATTTTGCAATCTCATTACGAACTTTTACTATTGCAACAACATCATCGGCAACTACTTTTCCAATTGCTTTGTGAGCTTTCCAAGCAGCCTCAAGTTCTTTTGAGTTTTTTGATGTTGAAAGGATCTCCTCAATTTCATTATCAGAAACCTTTTTGCCGTTTAAATCAGCTCTAAAGTTTGAGTATTTTTTCTCAAGTTCAGCCTCCATCTTGATTTTCTTCTCAAGAAGTTCTTTGCTTACCTGATTGCGAAGAAATGCAGGGTATAAAACCTCCATTTCACGGAAAAGGATAGAATCTTTTACAAGGCCTGATTCTTTAATTTCTTTAATTTCAGCAAAAAGGGTAGAGTCGGAGAAAAGTTTAACAAGTTTTATTTGAGCATCCTCAGAGCGCTTGTAGTCCTCATCTTTACCAGTAATTGAAGCATCCCAGCTTGCTACAGCTGCCTCTTCAGATAAAGGTTTTACCTGCGCTTCAACTTTTGCAATAAACTCGCGTAGTTTATTTTCCATTTTTTCCTTTTTTGATGTACACGAAAATAGCATCAAACTTAAAATCGATGCGGATAGTACAATTGAAAATCGTTTATTCATATAGATTAGTTGTTTTTTAAGGGACTCAAAAGTAGTCAATTTGAGAATTTGATAATTAACTAATTTGAAAATTTGATGGATGAATCATGGATTTAGTTAATCTCTTTGAGGTGGTTCACCGGTTGCAAAGCGTAAAAAACGTGGGTGTAATAACCTATCAACACCCTTCATAAATCGCCAGTTTGAAGTATTGAGTCTATATCCTAGGAAAAGTTCAACATGTCCTGAGTTGAGAAATATTTGCGAATCGTTACGTTTTACAGTTGAAGATTCAACATATGAGTTTAGCCCCCAATAAAATTTATCTCCATTACGCCCAATTGATACTCTTACAATATTTCGCATAGCCAAAGTGCTAAACTCTTTCTTTGAACCATCAAGTGATGAGTATTGTGTAACACCTTGCAAAGAAATACCAGGGTATAGCGTAAATGCAATAAAGTTCTTCCTGTAAATTGTAAAAAGATGTGAGTAGCCGAATGAGACGCCAATATTAGAGAAAACAACACCATTGAGATCTAATTTTGAATCGACATATTGCTTGATAACACTTGGAACTATAGATGTATCAGAAGCTACAGCATTAATTGAAATAAAACCGCCAATCATCCAGCTACCACCGCTTCGCCTCATCGCTTTAGAAAAAGTGTATGCAGCATTGGGTGAATATCTTTCGGGTTTAAAAATATAAGCAAAAGATGCTGCAATTGAACCTGTTTGTAAATTAGGTGCTTGCGGATAAGGCTCTTTTCTGCTCCAAGAGTTTAAATAGTCTCTGGGATTACTTAGATAAAACCCTTTATAACTTTTAAGGGTTAAATCTATCATTATCCTGCGAAGTGTGTAGTGTGCTTCGAAATCAAACTTCTGTGTTTTGCCATACTTCTTTTCCTCCTCCTCGGTTGATGGTAATGTAAAACTGATACCTAAACTAATCCATGAATAAGAAAAACCAAACCCCAAAAGTGATTGCGGATTAGGCTTAAAAAGCATGTTGTCAGAGATATTTGGGTCATTTATCTCCACCTGAGAGTAGCTTGGTCCTAATTTAGTATAAAAATGTATGTCTTTAGGAAAACTGATTACTCGAATTGAGTCATTTGAGTTACCTAGGACATCGATATTAATGATTAAAATCATTATAGTTATGCCCAACTTTTTCATTGAGAAAGAGTATTATCATTTACTTTCGAAAGTATGCATTTTTTTAATAGATAAACAATTTGCACTTTTGCAGGGTTTTTTAAATATTCTTATTTATCAATTGATTATCAATCAACTACATAAAATTAAACTATGAGAAAAATTTCAAAAATCCTTTTAGGAGCAGTTGTTTTATTGTTTATTCAGGAGGCAATTGCTCAGGAACAACAGCCTAAACCTAAATTTGAATTTAAGCCGTACGGCTTTATTGCTTATGATTTGTTTGTTGATACATATAAATCTGTTGATTCTAAAGATGGTGAATCATATCTGTATCCTTTGAGTCCCGATTTTGATAAAAATGGTAAGGATTACAATAAGAGAACCATGCTAGAGATGACAAATTTTACATCACGATTAGGTTTGAAAATTGCTGGACCAGATATTTTTGGTGCCAAGTCAAATGGTCAATTTGAGATGGATTTTATGGGTACAAAGCAGGATTATATTCAACTTTTTACATTAAGGCACGCATTCATCAATTTAAAATGGGAAAAATCTGAACTTATTATAGGCCAAACTTGGCATCCTATTATTGCTAATGAAGTGGCTCCTAGTACAGTATCTTTTGGTGCAGGAGTGCCATTTCACCCTTTAAATAGATCTGCACAAATAAAATATACCTATCATATTTCGCCACTTTTCAGGTTAACAGCAGCTACTGCTTTTTATGGTGGTCATAAACCTTCTGGGCCTGCTGTAGCTCAGAGATATTCTGGAAAACCAGATGTCCATTTTCAACTATCAGTAGGTAACCGTAAAGAGTTTTTGGCTGGATTTTCAGCTGGGTATAAGTGGTTAACACCTCGTTTGAAAACCGATTCATCCTATGTTACATCAAAAACTATTGGATCGTATGATGTTAATGCTTTTATCATGTTTAAACCTGCATCAACTAGTATTAAAGCTGAAGTAGTATATGGTCAAAACCTTTCATACATATCAATGATTGGTGGCTATGGGATGAAAACAGGTTCAAATAATGAGCAAGGCGATTTCGACTATACTAACCTAAAAACTGTAAGTGTTTGGTGCGACATTCAGCAGGAAATCAGCAATTGGACTATTGCTGTATTTACAGGGTATCAGAAACTTTTAGGTGCTGATGATAAGTATACAACAATAAAGGATTATAATAGAGATGATAATTTAAGTAACATTATTCGTGTTTCGCCTCGAGTTGTTTATAAAGTTGATGCTTTCAGTCTTGGATTAGAATATATATTAACCAAAGCCGTTTATGGTTCCGCTTGGGATAGTAATCATAAGGTGAAAGAAACGTTAGATCCAGTAAGTAATAATAGGGTACTGCTTAGAGTAGCATATACTTTCTAGAATATCTTCCGATTAATTATTAAGTCGTTCAGAGTCACTTTTGCTGAACGACTTTTTTATTCATAGTAATAGTTAAGTACCTTTGAAGCCATATATCTGAATATGAATTATAAGCCAAATCAGTTTGTAAGTTGGAATACTTAGTTAAAATACTTCTTGCTATCAATAATAATTTTACTGTTTCTGTTTATTATTATTCGAAATAGCATTGTTCGTGCTGTTTTTGATAGTAAATGTTTAGCAATTAAAGGCAAATATGGTTTGAATATTAATGCAGAAAAGGTTGGTCTTTCAGGCACACGAACCCTAGACCTTAAAAATCTTTCAGTTGTACCTATTGGATACGATACAATATTTAAAATTAGTAATGCCGAGATCCAATTAGGTATCATTGATTTACTTCGGTTTAAGTTAAATCCATTGGATATTAGAATGATTAACCCAGAATTTAATTTTATTGGTCATAAGAAAAATTCAAACTATCGCTTCTTATTTTCTAATACAAAGGATTCAATCATTCAGGAAAATAACTTGTCCGGAAACCATAAGCTTATTAGACATAATGCTATTTACAGAGTTCTANNGATTGATAATTTTGTACTATCATATTCAGATTCTTCCTACAATGCAAGAATTATCGTTCCAAAATTTGTATCGAACAGGAAAGGATTCGATACAAAGGTTGAATTGCAGGAGGGAGGGAGGATTCAATTTATCAATTTTAAAGGGGTAACGAATAAAAGAAACTCAAGCATTTCGGTTAATGCTTCAATGAGCGGCGATAGGATGCCTCTTCCAATATTTAGCCATAAACTTGGAATCAACCTATCGTTCGATACGTTAGATTTTAAACTTATATCAAAGCAGCTTATCCGCGATGATATTGAATTACAACTTAAATCATCAGTAGTAAATCTCAATATTTATACAAAACGACTTTCCGATCAGCCTGTTAAAATAAGGAAAGGAAGTGTACTGTTAGATTTAATGGTAAACCCGGAATTCTATCAAATTGATTCTACTTCAACAGTTGATCTGAATGGCTTAAAATCGAGTTTATTCCTTAAATATCAGCCCAACGATGATAGGTTGCTTTCTTTTAAGATAAATACTGGAACTTTTCCTTCGCAGCAACTATTTGATGCTCTACCAGATGGACTTTTCACCAATCTTAAGGGAATAAAAACCAATGGAACAATCGATTTTGGGATAGATTTTCGTGTGAGAATCAGCAAACCCGATAGCGTTTATTTATCGCCTAAGTTTATAACAGAAGGATTCAGCATTGCTCAGTATGGTTATCGGAATTTTAGCGCAATAAACGACACTTTTAGCCACGATGTTTATGATGATGGACTATACGTTAAAACCATTCATCTTGGCGCAAGGAACAAAGATTTTAAAATACTGAATCAGATTTCACCTTTTATAATCAATGCCATTGTAACATCCGAAGATGGAGGATTTTTCTACAATAAGGGCTTTGATATCGAAGCTTTTAAATACGCCATTTCAGAAAATTTAAAGAAAAAACGATTTGTTCGTGGTGGTAGTACAATCACAATGCAGCTAGTTAAGAATCTATATCTGAATAAAAACAAAAATCTTTTCAGAAAAGCAGAGGAGTATATGATTGTTTGGCTTATCGGAAGCCAAGGAATTGTTTCTAAAGAACGAATGCTTGAGATTTATCTTAATATTATTGAATGGGGTCCTAATATATATGGAGTAACTGAAGCATGCCGTTATTATTTCCAGAAAAGCCCTAATGAGGTTACACTTGATGAAGCTATATACTTGGCAAGTGTTGTTCCTCGTCCGAAGAAATTCAAGTACCTTTTTGAGCCCGATGGCAAGTTGAAATCCTTCATGGAGGCTGATTTTAACTTTGTTGCCAGTAAAATGTTATCAAGGGAAATGATCAGCGAAGATCAGTTTAACTCTCTAAAATACAATGTTGAATTAAAGGGTGAAGCCCAAGAGCTGCTGAAGAACCTACAATTTTCACCAATTGACTCAATTTATCGAGACGAATTGCGAGTTGTAAGTGATAGTACTTTACTTTCGATTCCAAAAGATGTAAATTAGGTGTTCCTTTTAATCGAGTTACAGAATAGTCAATAACCCAATACCATATATTATGACTCACGAATTATCAAAAAATATTGAGGCGTTCGCCGAGAGCATCCAGTGGTTTGGACAATCATCTATAAAAATTCAGCATGCTGGCAGAAGTATATATATCGATCCTTTCAATCTAAAAAAGGATGATGTGGCTGATGTGATTTTTATAACTCACCCACATTTCGATCATTACTCTGAGAAGGATCTAAAAATGATATTATCGTCTGACACGGTGATGTTTTGCCCAAATGAACTGGTTGAAAGTTCAAAGCAATTTGGAATAGAAAAGGTTTATGGCGTTGGACCTGGATTCGAGTCGGAATGGAAAGGCATTGGTATAAAAACGGTCCCTGCTTATAATGTTTTAAAAACCGATAAACACCCTAAGGAAAAGGGTTGGGTTGGATATGTATTGACTTTTGGGCATGTAAAACTTTACCATGCTGGCGATACCGAACGAATCCCCGAAATGAAGGACTTAGATTGTGATATTGTTATGCTTCCATTAGGGCAGACCTATACCATGGAGAGCGTTGCCGATGCCGCTGCTGCAGTCATGGACACAACTGCATCAATTGCTATTCCTATACATTTTGGTATGTACGAAGGAAAAGCACAGGATGCTGAGCAGTTTAAAACTCTTTTAAGCGGTAAGATAGAAGTAAAAATTCCAGTGATGAGTTAGCCTCAAACGCTGGAATTTAATATAGTTTATGTTGCTTGTTAGCTGAATTCTATTCCGATTTGATATTGTGGAATACGTTTGTTACGTCTTCGTCTTCTTCAATTTTATCAATAAGTTTTTCAACTTCAGTGTATTGTTCTGCTGTAAGAGGTTTGGTATCGTTTGGTATTCGCTCAAAGTTGAAGCTTAGAATGTTGAATTTATTCTCTTCAAGATAACGCTGAATTGGACCAAAGTTAGTGAACTCTGCAAAAATCATGAAGTTATCCTCTTCAGCAAAAATCTCTTCAACCCCAAAGTCGATAAGTTCAAGTTCAAGTTCCTCAAGATCCAATCCCTCTTTCATCTCAACCTTAAATGAGCATTTGCGCTCGAAAAGAAAATCGAGCATACCCATTGTTCCAAGGGTCCCGCCAAATTTTGTGAAATAGCTGCGGATATTGGCAACGGTACGTGTAGGGTTATCGGTTGCTGTTTCAACAAGAATCGCAATTCCATAAGGAGCATATCCTTCGTAAACCATCTCTTTGTACTCCTTTTGATCTTTCTCCGTTGCCTTTTTAATAGCCCTTTCGATATTCTCTTTGGGCATATTTTCTGAGCGGGCATTTTGAATAAGTAATCTTAAACGCGGGTTATTCTCTGGATCGGGGCCTCCTGCTTTCACAGCAATAGTAACCTCACGGCCAATTCTGGTAAAAACTCGGGCCATATTGCCCCAACGTTTCATTTTTCGAGCTTTACGGTATTCAAACGCGCGTCCCATAGTAGAGATTTTTTAAAATTGATGTGCAAAGATAAAAAACTAAAGTAATCGTTATTCACCAAAGCCTTTATAATTTGCATTTTTTCATTTTATCCCTAAATTCGTTGCTCTAAATCAATAACAAAAAGATTTTAAAAATTAATGGCATGAAGAGCAGAAGCAACATCACCCAAGAGGAAATAGATCAGATAATTAATGGTTCAATAGCTTGCCATATTGGGCTTATTGATAAGGATGGTCTTCCTTATGTTATACCATTCAACTTTGCATATAAAGAGGGTCGTTTATTTATACATAGCGCTCCCGAAGGGAAAAAGATTGAAGCTTGGAAAAAGAATCCTAAGGTTTGCGTTGCTTTTAGCACCGATTATAAGATGAGGATTCAAAGCGAAAAGATTGCTTGTTCCTATTCGATGAGATATCGTAGCGTTTTAATTCATGGTGAGGTTGTGGATATTCCTGGTTATGATGAAAAGATTGATATTCTCAACTTTGTTATGGAGAAGTATTCTGGGAATTCAGATTTTACATATAGTAGACCGGCTGTTGAAAATGTCAAGGTTATGGAGATTAAGATTGGTAGGGTAGAAGGTCGGATTTATGGTTATTGAATGCTTTGAAGTAAAAGTTGATGAATATCACCCTTTTTTTT
The DNA here is from genome assembly GCA_003531155.1 of Bacteroidales bacterium. Lineage (GTDB taxonomy): Bacteria > Bacteroidota > Bacteroidia > Bacteroidales > Tenuifilaceae > UBA8529. Next base: position 51,104 of record DQHR01000120.1, read on the forward strand.
ATTTAAGTTTGCTTAAACGGTATTGAAAATAGTTTATATTTATTTGACTAATTTTAAATATCTACGCAATGGCAAGCATTCGTGACCTCAAAAAAGATGTGAAATTTTTAGTAAACCACTTTATTAGCGAATGCTATACTCAGCTAACATTTTCTATTTTATTAGATCAGGAGAATATAATTGATATTATTGCTGATGCTTTAGAGTTAAAAAAAACAGTAATTACCAAACTCAACGCCCGCCAGCAGGAAGGTGAAAACAAATACGATAAGAAGTATTATTGCGCTATTGCCGAGGATTTTTTTAGCCAGATTGTTGAGTTGACCGAAAGATTACATTCCATTAAAGATTAGTTGTATGGATTCTTTTATCGAATTAGCCAAGAAGCGGTTTAGTTGTAGAATGTACAAAAACCAAGAAGTTCCTAAAGAACTTATTGAAAAGGTGATGGAGGCTGCACGAGTTGCACCATCAGCTGTTAATAACCAACCATGGATATTTATTGCTCTAGCGGAGGAATCACTTCGAAAAAGAATAGCATCATGTTATGCTCGAAATTGGCTTGAAACAGCACCATTAATTATAGTTGCTTGTGGTGATCATAATAGAACATGGCGCCGTGCAGACGGAAAAGATCATTGTGACATCGATGTTGCTATTGCTATCGATCATATTACATTAGCTGCCACAGAGAATGGGCTTGCTACTTGTTGGGTTTGTAAATTTGATGCTATGAAATGTTCACAACTACTTGATCTCCCTTCTAACATTACTCCAATCGCCTTAATCCCAATTGGTTTTCCAGCCGAAACGCCAAAGGAAAATAGACATGATGAAAAGAGAAAGCCTTTAAATGAAATTCTTTTTTGGGATGGAGTGAAATTCTAATGTAGAGTAATTAAATATGATAAACTAAAGACAAAATATTTTAAATTCCTGTTCTATATTTCTTAACCTCCTTTGAAAGCCGTTTGGCATTTCCTCCTGTTTTCCTATCGAGTTCTTCCCAAAACTTTGGACCATGGTTTTTATGGATTGTATGACATAGCTCATGAAGAATGATATAATCTATAAGATTATCGGGTAGTTTCATCAAAAAAATGCTAAAGTTTAGATTATTTCTCACCGAACAACTTCCCCATCGCGAGGTTGCTTTTTTTATACCAATTCTATTATATTTAAAACCATTCAAATCCGCTAACTCTTTGACTCTTTGAGGTAAGTACTCATGTGCCTCAATACGATAAGCCAATTCTATTCCTTTTCGGGCTGCAAGTTGAATTTGTTCGTTTTGGATATCAAGGTTTTTGGGAAAGTTTACATTTATACTTGGGGACTTAACTTTTACAATTATTTTGTCTCCTTCAATAGGAATATAATGTAAAGTGTGTTTTCGAGTTTGAAACTGCCCTGATTGTTCTAATTTAATAATATTATTTTTAAAATATAGAAGTTTCTCTGTTATCCATTTTGATTTAGTAAGCACAAATTCTTCGGCACTTCGGAACGATAGTGTACCTGGTATCGTTACCTTAACTCCTGTTGAACCTTTCACCGAAATTGAGAGCCTTCGAGCCCTAGAATTCCTTTTGTATGTTATACTACCTATTTCAGGGTAGTCGACTCTTTTTATTCCAGATGTGAACAAACCTATTTTTTTAATATCCAAAGATTTGGAAGTTTAGACTTGAATTCTATCATTGCATGGTTAGCTTCTTCACGGGTAGAAAAGCTTCCAATGTAAACAGCATTCATTCCTGATTGCTGAATAATAATTGCTGCATTGAATCCCGACTTTTTTAGTTTATTTGAATAGTTCTTAGCATTCTCTACACTTTTAAAACTGCCAGCAATAATGTAATAATTAATGCCGTTTGATGTTGTATTCTGGTTTACCTTTTCTTTTACATTGGCATCCTCTATCAGAGTTTTTTCAATAGCATCTTCCTGTTCTTTTTCTTTTTGCTCCCTAATCGTTTTATCATCCTTCGTTTGATCGTTGAAGGCTTTATCAATATCATCTTTTGGTTTATCAATTTTATCTTTAACGTCGATATCATCTTTTATAATACTTTCTGGCGCTTTCCCATTTAAAGAATTGTAATTCGAAATTTCAATATTAGGTGAGAAATAATAGTTTCGAATTAAGAAGAAAAGCACTATTAAAATACCTATAGAAATTAAAGTGTAAATTAAACTTTTAACGCCTTTTCTACCATTACGTTTGTTTTTAGATACAACAACATTTAAAGCATAATCATCTGCTTGTTTTTCTTGCTTTTTTGTTACCTCTGGTTCATTCTTTTCAATTTCAATAAGTTTTTCATCATCTTTTTTTTCAGTTGTTTGAAAGGAAGATGAAATGTCATTACTCTTTTCAGGTTCACCATCTAAAACTAAAGTGGATTCTAACTTTTCTTCGTTTTTTACTTCTTGTTTTAACGATTCCACTTCATTTTTTAAGGATTCATCTATTTTTGTTGATGATTTTGTGCTTTTTTTACTTGTAGTTGACTTCTCAGCTGTTGCTTTTGTTTTTGCAATTTTTATTGGTTTGCTGTCAGTACTCTTGTTATTTTGTGTTTTTTCGTCAACTATCAAAGTATCTTTTTTATCATCAGCGCTAACAATTTCTATTACTGATTCAGGGAATTTAACCTCTTTCTTTATAATTATTTCAGGTTCAACTTTTGCTGGCGCAGTTTTTTTCTCAGTTTTTTGTGATAAACTAAATGTTAAGCTCCCTCTTTGGTCGCGATTAAGGAATCCCAAACCCTCTATCTCATATAAACCTCTTTCAAGTAATTCGTTTTTAATATTCTCAACAAAATCAAATACAACTTTAGAGGCATCTTCTTTGCTAATTCCTCTGCTTTTGGCAACATATACCTCCATCATTCCATCGTTATACCTAAGAAATGGACTGAACGAAACATTTGTTGGGACGAATCCCTTTTCGCCACCATCTTTAACAAGAAAGGCGCCAAAATTAGGAAGTATTATCCTTGTGTTTTGACGAATTAGTTCGGTTAACTCCTTACTAGTCATAATGAAGTAGTTTTTCCATTTTAGTTCAAAAGTACAAACATTTTTGTAGGAATCAATTTTGTTAACCAGTGAAAAATTTTGTGCTAATCTTAAGTTGTAATAAAAATACTAATATTCGGTAATGATTTGGATCTTGTACTGATGTAAATCATCGTAGATATTACTTTTTAAGCATTAGAAACGAATAACTTTGAGAAATATATTAGGATGATTTTACATACATAAGCTTAATATATTTGTTCTAACGATTAATTATTGTATTTGTTTTAATTGGAAACACTAAAACTTAAACATATGAATAGTTTAAAAACTAAGATGTTAATAAGTATATTGGGATTTACCCTATTGATATATACAATTACTATCATAGTAATAACTATTTCTAATCGTCGAAATGCGATCAGATTTGCAACAGAACTCAGTATTACAAAATCGCTCGAAACTTCTTCTCAAGTAAATATCTATTTTCAACGCTCTGTTGAGTCGGCAAGGAGTTTAATGAATAGTTTCAACTCGCTAAGAAAGTTAGAGAATAAAAATAGAGAGTACTATAATGAAATGTTAAAAGAGACTCTTGAAAAGAATAACGATTTTCTTGCTGTATGGTCGATGTGGGAAGGTAACGCATTGGATGGGAATGATCAAAAGTACCGAGGAGTTTACCCGTATGATGAATCGGGTCGTTACGATTTTACATATTACAAAGACAAAGGGAGAACACTTATTGAGCAAGGTAAACTATCGATGTATGATGAAGATTTTTATACAATTGCTGCAAAAACACAGAAAGAAGTTATAAACGAGCCGTATTACTATTCTTATGTAAATGATGAGAAAAATCAATTCTTTGAGACAAGTATAGTAATCCCTGTATTGGAAAATGGACAAACTTTAGGTGTCGTTGCTATTGATATAGATTTAAAGGAACTTTCAAAAATTATAAGAGATATTAAACTTTATAAAACTGGTTTTGGAGTGCTTATATCAAACGATGGTTTAATAGCGGCATCAAGCAATGAAAATGCAATTGGCAAGAAATTTTCCGAAAACTTTGATTTTGTTAATGGCGAAGTTCTATCGGCAATAAAAAAAGGTGAACTTAAAACCTTTACTTCTTACTCAAAAATAATGGGTAAAGATTTATTTACGTGTGTTACTCCTGTTCGAGTTGGAAATTCAGAAACACCTTGGTCGCTTTGTGTTGTAGTTCCTAAGAGTGAAACCCTTAGTGAGGTTAGCTCGCTTTTTATTAAGGCTATATTAGTTGGTATTATTGGAATAATAATTCTTAGTTTTCTTATTTATTTTCTGGCAGATAACTTCATTAAACCAATATATAAAGCTGTTAATCTAGCTAAACTTATTGCAAGTGGAGATTTAACTTCAAATATCGAAGTAACAAGGAAAGATGAACTTGGAATGTTACAGGAATCATTAAATGCTATGCAAGGAAAACTTATTAGTATTTTGAATGAGTTACAGGCTGCAAGTACTAGTATTGCAGGAGCTAGTCAACAAATTAGTTCTACTGCACAGCAACTTTCTTCAGGCGCAAATGAGCTTGCATTGTCAACTGAGCAGGTTTCATCAACAATGGAAGAAATGGTTTCAAATATCGAGCAGAATTCACATAATGCAGTTCAAACTGATAAGATTGCTATTGTTGTTGCTCAGGATGCGGTAAAAGTTCGGAAAGCATCGGAGGAGAGTATGGTTTCAATTAAATATATTGCTGATAAAATTAAAATTATTAATGATATTGCATTTCAAACCAATTTATTAGCATTGAATGCAGCAGTTGAGGCCGCGAGAGCAGGCGAACATGGAAGGGGGTTTGCTGTAGTAGCTGCTGAAGTTAGAAAATTAGCCGAAAGGAGTAAGGTTGCTGCTGACGAAATAAATATTCTTTCAATAAATAGCGTGAACATAACCGAGCAAGCGACAGGTCTTTTGAACAATATTATTCCTCAGATTGAAAAAACGACACAGCTTATTCAAGAAATTTCTTCGGCTAGTAAAGAACAAGGCTCTGGTGCAGAACAGATTAATAGTGCTTTACAGCAGTTAAGTGGTATTACTCAACAAAATGCAACTTCATCGGAGGAATTATCTGCAAGTGCAGAACAAATGACTGGACAGGCAGAACATTTTAAAGAGTTAGTAGCTTATTTTAGAACTGATAAATTTAATGCTACACTATTAAATCCAAAAGTTCAAGAAAAAGAGACAAATGTCAATTTAAAAGTTGAGAAAACAGTAGAACCCAAAGAAGAGTCAGAACCTAAAACGATATTAAAAGCAGCAAAAAAAACTATATCTACAAAAAAAAGTGTCATGAATCAAAATAAGCAGTCAGGCGTAAAACTCCATATGAAAGATAATGATGATAAAAATTATGAGAGTTTCTAGGGTTTATTAGATATTTCTTTTGCCAGAGCTACTATCGCTCTGGTTTTTTATTGGTTAAAGAGTGAGGTGTTATAAACTTATTTTATAAATTTATAGGAGTAAAACGATTGAATATGAATTCAATTAGTGATATTGTAGTTGAAAAATCTTTTGGTTATAATCTAAGCAGCCATAACCTGAGGTTAAAACTTATAATATCCATTGCATTAGGTTTATTGTGTTTACTTTTATCGCCTTATGGCATAAGCAATAAAATTGGTGATACAACAATTAATATTCCTTGGTCCCTATTATTTCCAATAATAGTTTCTCTGGCATTTGGTTGGCGTTTTGGGTTAATTGCTTCATTCTCAGGAGCAGCGTTTTTTCCGTTCATTCTGTGGCCCAATAATGGGTTATCTAATTTTTTAACGTCTTTTGTTTTTCTTACTTTTTTCACTACAATTGGTTTGGTTAATAGTAAATTGTCGTTTTTTAATGGAAGAAAAAGGATTCTTTTTAGGTATATAGCAATTACTACGGTATTTTACGTTCTCTATTCAATTACTTTTCTTTTATTTTTTAACAAACTTCTTGATCTTAACCGATTATTTTTTCATGGTGACACATTATTAAACTTAGATGATAATATCATTGTAAGTTTTATAATTAAGGACTGTATTAATATATCAATTCTTACTATAGTTGCTGATTTACTGCTAAGAGTTCCATTTTTAAGGGTATTAATGGGTCTAGATGTATTAGACTCAATGAAGTTCAACCTTAAAATATTTTTTTATTCCATCATTATAAGCCTACTCATTTGGTTAAGTTTTGTAGGGTTAACCTATGTTTTACTTCAGAAAAATTTCTTCAGCGATGGTCAAATAATTGCTTTCGAGGTAATTATTATTGGTGGTTTAATTGCATCAAGAGTAATTATGTTTTTTGTTGAAAAACAGTTTCTTGCTTATCAAGAAAAAAGCGAACATGAGCTATACTTAAAATTGCAGTTTGATAAAATGCCTATTGCATATATTGTTTGGGATGAGAGGTTAAAAGTAAAAAGTTGGAACCCCGCTGCTGAAAGGTTATTTGGGTATAATGAACCAGAAGTGATAGGACGAACAGCATATGAGATTATTGTGCCAAAGTATCAAAAAGAGAGCGTTTCAAGAACATGGCATGATTTAAAGTTTAAGGGAATTGAGTCACATCATGTGAATGAAAATGCAACAAAAAATGGAGATATTATTGTGTGTAATTGGGTAAACACTCCAATAAAGGATTACAAAGGGAATATTATTGAGATTATATCAATGGCTCAAGATATAACTCCCAAAAAGTACATTGATGATTGTTTACATTTCTTAGCAAACAGAGGCTGGTCAATTGAAAAAGAAAGTTTTTTTGATGCTCTTGTTAAATATTTAGGAAAATCCCTTGAAGTAGATTATGTATTAATTGCAAAATTAGTTGATGATAATTATGCTGAAACTATTTCTTTTTACGCTAATGGGGAAATTATATCTAATATTAAATACCAAATTATAGGAACACCTGTTGGGAGTTTAGATATTAAAAACATTTGTCTTTACCCAAGAGACATTCAGCAATTAATTCAGAACGATAAAACAAAAAATGATAAACATTCCGAAAGCTATTTTGGCAGCCCTTTGTGGAATTCAAAAGGAGATGTTATCGGTANNTATCGAATCTATTTTTAAACTTGTTTCATCTAGGGTTAATGCTGAGTTAGAAAGATTAGAGGTTGAATCGGAACTAGTAAGAAGTGAAGAGAATTATCGGCTTTTATTCGAAAATATGACCTCAGGGTTTGCATTACATGAAATGATATATGACCAGAATAATAACCCAATCGATTACCGTTACATTGCTGCAAATCCAGCATTTGAAAAGTTAACAGGAATATCAATCAATTCTATTGCTGGTAAAAGAGTTAAAGAGCTATTGCCTAATTTAGAACAGTATTGGATTGATACATATTCAAATGTGGCTTTAACGGGTAATTCAATATCATATCAAAACTATTCTAAAGAACTTGATAGGTATTATGATACAATAGTATTTAGCCCTCAGCACAATCAATTCGCCGTTGTTTTTAACGATATTACCTTAAATAAGCTTGCAGAAACAACATTAAAAGAATCTGAAGCAAGTCTTAGTTCATTGATAAACAATAGAAATGATGCGATTTGGTCGATCGATAGTGATTATAAATTCATCACAATAAATACTTTCTTTAAAGATGAATATCTAAAATTTTTCAGTATAGAGTTAAAGAAGGGAATGAATGCTTTAGATGTTCTTACATCAGAATCAAAAATATTTTGGAAAGAGAAATATGATATTGCATTGGCTGGTAATCGATTTCAATTTGAGTTTTCTATTGATAGTCCAATGGGATTGCAGTATTATGAGGTCTTTTTAAATCCAATAATCTCAGATAACACTGTAACAGGTGTTTCAGCACTTAGTGTGAACATTACCGATCGAAAACATGTAGAATTACTATTAATTGAAAGTGAAAAAAGTTACTCAGGACTATTTAATACAGTGACAGAAGCAATTTATATTCAGGATGAAACAGGATGTTTCATTGATGTGAATGTTGGGGTTGAAAAAATGTATGGTTATAAACGGGAAGAGATTATTGGTAAAACGGCTGAATTTTTATCCGCGGAGGGCATGAATGATATAGGTTTTATATCTTCATTAATTGAGAAAACTTTTTTGACAGGACATTCTCATCAGTTCGAGTTTTGGGGCAAAAGAAAAAACGGAGAAATCTTTCCTAAAGATGTTGTAACCAATAAGGGTAAGTTTTTTGGTCGAGACGTTATAATTACTACTGCTAGGGATATTTCAATCCGAAAACAATTTGAAATTGAGTTACAAGAAAGTGAGTATTTCTTTAAAGAGTCTCAAAGAGCAGCTTTTGTTGGCTCATATAAAACTGATTTTATAAAGGGAAAGTGGGAATCGTCAGAGGTGCTCGACCAAATTTTTGGCATTTCAAAGAACTATGAAAGATCTATTCAAGGATGGTTAGATATTGTTCATCCCGACGATCGTTCTATGATGAATAATTACTTGATTCAAGAAGTTATAGGCAACCGAAACACGTTTAATAAAGAGTATCGAATTATTCGTAAATCGGATAGTGCTACTCGGTGGGTTCTAGGACTTGGTGTTCCTGAGTTTGATGAGAATGGAAACATTTTAACTTTAATAGGAACTATTCAAGATATTACAGAGCGTAAGTTGTCCGATGAGATGATTCGTAAAACACAAGCCAATGTTTCTGCAATCATTGAAAATACACAAGATAGTATTTGGGCAATTAGTACCAATTATGAAATAATTTATATAAACAATATTTTCAAACAAGCCTTTTTAGACAATTTCGGGATACAATTGGATGAGGGAATAAATATTCTTAATGTAATTCCTGAATCAATACGTCAGATTTGGAAATCGAGATATGATCGAGCTTTTAATAACGAACATTTTATTTTAGAAGACAGCTATAATTTTAAAGACACCTCAATATATATTGAATTATCTGTTAATCCCATTGTTGTAGATGGTTGTGTAATCGGTGCATCGATGTTTTCTCGTGATATTACTGAACGCAAAAAAGCGGAAGAGGCATTAAGAATTAGCGAGGAACGATTTAAAATTGTAACCGAATCGGCTGAGGAGTGGATATGGGAAGTTGATAAAAATGGATTGTACACATACTCTAACCATATCGTTGAAAAAGTATTAGGTTATAAACCCGATGAGATAATAGGCAAAAAATATTTCTTTGATTTTTTTGAACATGAATGTAAAGAGGCAATTAAAGAGCAAGTTTTTAGTATGTTTTCTCAAATAATTGCGTTTAAAGATTTCGAGAATGTTAATATTCATAAGAATGGGAGTAAAGTAATTTTTAAAACAAGTGGATCTCCCATACTCAGTAGTGATGGTGAACTGATTGGGTATAGAGGAGCCGATATTGATATTACGGCCAAAAAGCGTATAGAAACAGCTCTTCTTGAAAGTGAAGAAAAATACCGTTTAACTTTTATGACTAGCCCTGATGCGGTTAGTATTAATATGGTTGATGGTACTTATATCGATATAAATGAGGGATTTACATTACTGAGTGGATACACTAAAGAAGATTTGATCGGATTTACATCTATTGAAATAGGAATATGGCAAAAGCCAGAAGATAGGAAGATGTTTATTAAAAAGATTCTTAAAAATGGGTATGTGAGTAATCTCGAATCGGTCTTAAAGTGTAAAGGAGGAGAGTTTAAAACTGTTTTAATGTCGTCTAGAATCATTCAAATATATAATGTTCCACATATTTTGTCAATCATTCGTGATATTACTGAGCGTAAACAAATGGAGGACGCAATTGCATTAAATGAGCAAAAGTACAGAACCCTATTTGAGAGGAGTAATGATGCAATTTTTGTTATTGATAAAAGAAATGGTAGATATCTTGATGCCAATAAAGCAGCAGAAAGACTTACAGGTTATCGTCTAAAGGAATTAGTCAACTTATCTACATTAGATATTACTCCAAAAAATTCCTTAAGCAGATTAGCGAATGTAAGACGATCTAATAAAACCATTGAATTAGGTGAGGTAGAGTATCTTAGACCAGATGGAACGAATCGTTTTGCAAATATTACAGTTGTTCCTTTAAGCGAGGATACGATTTTTGGTATAGCCCACGATATTACAGAGCGAAAACAGTATGAAGATGCCTTAAGTATTCTTTCGAGTGCAGTTGATCAGAGCCCTGTATCAGTATTAATAACAGATACAAAAGGAGTTATTGAATATGTTAATCCAAAATTTGTTGAGATTACAGGCTTTGGTATTGAAGATTTAATTGGTAAAACCCCCAGTGTTTTAAAAACAGGTTATACGTCTAGAAAAGATTATAAAACTCTTTGGGAAACAATAAGATCTGGGAAAGAGTGGCGAGGTATTTTCCAAAATCAAAAAAAGAATGGTGAAAAATTCTGGGAGAGCGCACTTATTTCACCTATTACAAATGAGAATGGCGAGATTATTCACTATTTAGCGCTAAAGGAGGATATTACTGATAAAAAAGAAACTGATCGAAGAATTCTTTCATCAATAATGGAGACTGAAGAAAAAGAGCGTAATCGCTTTTCAAGGNNTTTAGGACCACTTCTTTCAACTATTAAGCTATATTTTCAATGGATTTCGGAAACCGATGATCAGGATAAGAAAAAAATAATTATTGAAAAGGGTGAGAGAAATATCAATGAGGCCATAGAATCAATACGCGAAATATCAAATAATTTAAGTCCAAGAACTTTAAGTAGTTTCGGTGCTATTGCTGCAATTAAAAATTTTATTGATAATGTAAACCAAACAAAAAAGATATTCATTGAGTTTGACAGTAACGTTAATCAGCGTTTCGATAAAAATGTTGAAACAGTATTGTTTAGGGTAACTTCCGAGTTGATAAACAACACTCTTAANNATGCTAGTGCCTCAAAATCTGATGTATCCATAAAATTTGATGAAGCAAATTATACTATCGCGCTTATCTATAACGATAATGGCAACGGATTCGATATGCAAGAAGTATTACAAAAGAGAAAAGGTATGGGTTTATTAAATATAGAGCAGAGGGTTCTTACTTTGGACGGTAAGTTTAAAATAGAAAGTAGTATAGGCAAAGGAGTATTTGTTGAAATCCAATTACCCATTTCAAAAGATAAAAATATTGATTAGCTTTACTCGTCATGAACGCGTTACAAATGGGTCAGGAAAAATTTAAAATTGTTATTGTTGACGATCACGCTTTATTTCGTGAAGGATTAAGGCTATTAATCGAAAAAGAAGGGATTGGTAAAGTTGTTGCCGAAGCCGATAATGGTTTGAAATTGCTTGAAATCGTTAAAACATATCTTCCTGACGTTATAATAATGGATATTGATATGCCTATTATGAATGGCTATGAAGCAACTGAAAAGGTTATTCAACAATATCCTGAAGCAAATATACTTGTTCTTTCAATGCATGGAGATCAGGAGCATTATTCGCAATTGGTTAAAGCAGGAGCTAAAGGTTTTGTTCTTAAAACATCAGGCAAACATGAACTTGAAAATGCTATTAGATGTGTAGCAAAGGGTGATAGTTTCTTCTCTAGTGAGTTATTAAGAAGAATTATTGTTGATTTAAGCAAACCGTCCACTACTCAAAATCGTGAATCTGTTAAAATCGATTTTACTGATAGAGAGCTTGAGGTGTTAAAACTTTTTTGTAGTGGCTATGCTGTTTCTGAAATTGCTGATAAGTTGTTTCTTAGCATAAAAACCATCGAAGCCCATCGTTCAAAGCTAATCCTCAAAACTGAAACTAAGAATACAATCGGTTTAATCCTTTTTGCTATAAAAAATAAAATCGTAACTGTATAATATCACTGTTTTCATATTTCCCTATTTTTTTATCCTTCTCTTCCCCTAAGGGTTTACACTAACAATTCGTTAGGTAATAATGAATTTTTTTTTGGGGTTTGTAGTATCTTTTATATAGTTTACTCTCTTGGAAATAGCTCAATACAACTTCAAATTTGTATCGAGCTATTTTTTAGTTTTTATTGAGAAATAAGTTTCATTTTATTAACTAATACAAGAAGTCATGAATATTGGGGATATTAAGATTTCAAAAAAGCTTTCATTAGCTTTTGGTGTGGTCACCTTTGTACTTGCAATAGTATCCATATGGTCAATCTGGGGCATAGGAGGGATTGTAGTTGATGCAAAAGAGATGACCAATGGAAATAAGTTACGTGGTGACTTGCAAGAGAAATATATTCAACATCTTGAATGGACTGAGCAACTGAAAAAGTTTCTTACTGATAGTGATGTAAAAGAGTTAACGGTTCAAACCGATGATCATCAATGTGCTTTTGGGAAATGGTATTATGGTCAGGGAAGAATTAATGCTGAGAAAATTGCTCCTGAATTAAAACAATTTTTTGATAAGTTTGAAGAACCCCATAAAGCTCTTCATAATTCAGCAAAAAAAATTGAATCAGTATTTGTTCGGGCTGATAGACAAATTAGTGAAGAATTGCTTAAAGCCAAAGTTGCTCATTTAACATGGGCGCAGAAATTGAATACCGCTATTTTAAATCACGAAAGAACTATTAATATTCAAAAAGATCCAACACAGTGCGACTTTGGAAAGTGGATTAGTAGCGAAGATTTTAAAGCATTTACGGCCAAAAACCCAGATCTTAATACTATTATTCATGATTTGATGTTAGAACACGAAAATTTACATCAAAGTGCTATTCATATTGAGAACTTACTTCGAAATGGAAATGCTAGTGCAGCATCAAGATATTTTGAAACCAATACAATTAAATTTGAAGAATCAACACTTTCAAAACTGGATAACTTAATTGTGGCTAATAATGCCAATCTTGAGGGAATGTTGAAAGCTGATAATATATTCCAAAATGAAACAATGGTTGATTTATCAAAGCTAAAGATTCTATTTAGTGATGTCATCAATAAGTCGAAAGAAGTGATTATTACTGATGATGTTATGGTTTCAAAGGCAAGTACAACTAAAGGTGCAATTATTATTTTAAGTATAATTGCCTTTTTTACTGCTATTCTATTTGCCTATATCATTACGCAACGCATTGTAGGTCCCTTGA
>DQHR01000141.1 GCA_003531155.1 Bacteroidales bacterium
ATAAAATGAAGCAGAAAAAAATATTTAAACAATTTCAATTCATTTTTAACTATGTTGATACGAATGCAATAACGGGAAAAACATATCTCCCCATATTTATTTCGGAAGCTATATCAGACTGTCATTACCAACGTTCGCCTAAGATTGATAAAGAAATTATTAAAGCCACAAAAATTTCGGGGGTTAAAAATGAGAGTGTAGCTCAATTTACGGGGAAGGTTTATCAAAAAATTAACATCTACGATAACTTCATTAACGTATTTGATCAAGGGTTAGTTAGTCCAATTGCTGATGCAGGGCTTTTCTTTTACAAGTATTACCTAATTGATAGCGCATTCATTGAAAACAAATGGTGTTACCAGATATCTTTTAAACCAAAGCGTAAAATGGAGCCAACTTTTACAGGCGATTTTTGGGTAAATGATTCAACATGGGCCATTGTAAAAGCGCAGGTTCGTCTGGCCGATTTTGTTAACCTCAACTTCGTAAACGATCTCGTTGCTACCGCCGAATATCAGAAAATAAATGATACCCTTTGGTTCCCTAAGCAACTTTCGCTTTTTGTCGACTTCAATCTTACTGATAAAACTACTGGGTTCTTTGGCCGCAAAACAACAGCATACAATAACGTTAAACTACGGCAACCGATCCTTGATACAGTACAAGCCCTTCAGACTAACGTGGTTGTACAAGAAGGGGCACTTAATCAAAGTGAAGATTACTGGGATAAAACTCGACCATTTGAACTCACTAAAAAGGAAGCGGGTATTTACCAAATGGTTGATTCTGTCCAGAATGTCCCAATGTATAAAACTTTCTTTGACATAGTTAACATGTTTGTAAACTACTACTATGTAATTGGTTNNTTGAAATTGGACCATACTACAAAACCTATAGTTTTAATGAGATTGAAGGGAATAGATTTAGAGTATCAGGCAGGACAAGCAATAAGTTTAGTAAGAAGATAATGTTATCGTCATTTTTAGCATATGGCGATAAAGACAATCGCTTTAAGTTCGGGGTTGGTGCGCTGTATGTAATAAAGAAAAGACCTCGACAAGTGGTAAACCTAGAATACAAAACGGATATTGAGCAACTTGGGCAAAGCCCATATGCGCTTACCGAAGATAATCTTATGACATCTATATTAAGACGTAATCCCAACTACAAACTAACTCTTGTTAATGAACTCTCTGGTTATTACCAAAAAGAATGGTTTTCGGGCTTTTCCAATACATTAAATTTCAATTTCAAAAAGATATACCCCTCCGACTCAATTCCTTTTAAACGCATTTCAGATGGTTCAAAAGTTGACTTAGTCCAGAGTTTTAGTTTAACTCTCAACACACGTTTTCTTAAAGATGAAAAATTTGTCACAGGAGAGTTTGAACGAGTTAGCCTTGGCAGTAAATATCCAGAACTCAACTTTGAAATAACAGGTTCAGTTAAAGGAATACTTGGCAGCCAGTATACCTATGCAAAGTTACACTTCAACTATTACCATAAATTCAACATTAACCCCATTGGTTATAGCAGACTAATTATCGATGCCGGAAAAATATTTGGAACTGTTCCCTATCCTTTGTTACAATTACATGAAGGGAATGAAACCTATGCATTCGATCGTTATGCATTTAACATGATGAACTATTATGAGTTTGCATCCGATCAGTACAGCAGTTTAACTTACGAACATCACTTTCAAGGGTTTTTCTTAAACCATCTTCCACTGATGCGAAGATTAAAATGGCGTGAAGTGGCAACAGGAAAATTTTTGATTGGATCAATAAATAATGCGAACAAAAAAGTGCTTGAATTTCCTTATGGTATGTCTGAGGTTTCAGAACCATACTCAGAGGTTGGCATTGGAGTTGAGAACATTTTTAAAGTTATCAGGATAGATGCCACATGGAGGTTAACTCACCTTGATCACCCAAATATTGAGAAATTTGGTATTAGAGCCGGTTTACAAATTATATTCTAAGTATAATAATTATTTGTTAGTTTTACCCAATTATTCAACCTTAATATTATGATGAGGCTACATACTAATAACCTTGTGAAACGCTATAAAGCAAGAACTGTTGTAAAAGGTGCATCAGTTGAAGTAAAGCAAGGCGAAATTGTTGGATTGCTAGGTCCTAACGGAGCAGGAAAGACTACTACATTTTACATGATAGTTGGCTTGGTTCACCCAAACGCAGGAAACATTTACCTCGATGATGTTGACATAACAAATGAACCTGTTTATCGCAGAGCTCAACGAGGAATCGGCTATTTAGCACAAGAAGCATCTGTTTTCAGAAACTTAAGCGTAGAAGACAATATCAAATCAGTACTGGAGATGACCAGCTTCTCGAAAGAGTATCAAAGGGAAAAGGTTGAATCATTAATAAATGAATTCAGTCTCACCAAAATTCGCAAAAGTTTAGGCATTCAACTTTCGGGAGGCGAAAGGAGACGTACCGAAATTGCAAGAGCCCTTGCGCTCGATCCCAAGTTCATCCTTCTTGATGAACCTTTTGCTGGAGTTGACCCAATTGCTGTAGAAGACATCCAAAACATTGTTGCTCATCTAAAAGATCGTAATATTGGTATTCTAATTACCGATCATAATGTTCATGAGACTCTTACCATTACTGATAGAGCCTATCTTTTATTCGAAGGAGATATACTCAAATCAGGCACTGCACAAGAGTTAGCAGATGATGAACAAGTTAGAAAAGTTTACCTTGGCAAAAACTTTGAACTCAGAAAATAGTCCATACATTTCACAATGTCAGATATTTAATATTTTTTTCATAAAAATATTACAACAATATTGTGCTTTTAAAAAAAAGCCTTAGATTTGCACCACAATTTTCGCGGGTATGGCGTAATTGGTAGCCGCGCTAGACTTAGGATCTAGTGTCGAGAGACGTGGGGGTTCGAGTCCCTTTACCCGCACAAAGCCCCAAATCATTGGGGCTTTTTCATTTCCATCAATCATAACGCTTTTAAGAGCAATCGATGAAACCTAATAAGAAAGAGAAATCAATGATTCAGCGTATTACCGACTGTTTTAGATTGGCCATGCCTTCTGCAATAAAAACATCGTTATGGTTCCTTAAAATAACAATTCCAATTTCGCTTTCAGTAACTTTACTTTATCATTTTGGCGTACTAAACATTATATCAGACTTGCTCTCACCAGCATTCGGGTTGATTGGACTTAAAGGAGAAGCAGCACTTGTATACATCTCATCTGCATTCCTAAATGTTTACTCGGCAATAGCAGTTATGACCTCATTGAATTTCACTATTCGTGAGATGACCATCATAGCTGTGATGAGTCTTATTGCACATAATCTGATAGTTGAAACTGCGGTTCAAAAAAAGACTGGCTCAAGGGCTTGGCATATGATAGCCCTAAGGATTATCACTTCAGTTATTGCAGCTATAATCCTAAACTATTTGCTACCATTCCAAATGAGCGAATCGTCAATGGGTATTCATCATATTGACAACCTAACACTAAAAGATGTATTGGTTAGTTGGACAATATCATCAATAAAGTTAAGTATTAAAATAGTGGTACTCATTACACTGCTTATGATTCTTCAAAAGATATTGTTAGAATTCAAAATTACCGTTCTTCTCTCCAATGTTTTTAGTCCAGCCCTAAAAGTAATGGGGTTGCCAAAAACAACAACATTGATGTGGATTGCAGCAAACTTGTTAGGGTTGGCATATGGATCAGCCGTAATGATTGATGAAGTTGAATCAGGCAGAATTACAAAACAGGATGCAGATTTGCTCAACTATCATATTGCTATTTCGCACTCCAATCTCGAAGATCTACTTCTTTATGCTGCTATTGGAATCTCGGTTTGGTGGCTACTATTACCTCGCATAATACTAGCCATATTTGCAGTTTGGGGAAGAAGAATGTTTTTAACTTCAAATTAAAAGCCCCTAAGGGGCTTTTAATTTGAAGAAAACTCACAAAATACAATCATCATTAAAATCGATAGCCAAACAGTAAGTATATTCTATTTGTAATAGATTTAAGATTTGAAGTTGTTGTCATACCATTCCCTAGCTCTTCTCTAAACTCAATAGAACATTTTTTATACATAGCGCCAAAACCAACATTAAAACCAACTTCAATTTTCCTAGCCTCTTTAATCGCTTTACCCTCGGTTACACTCTCATCTACATAGAATTTTTTCTCTATTTTCTTGTAATTTTTCTCCCCTATTGCATAACCTGAAGTTATACCAGCGTTCCCAAAAATGAATAACTTACCCATCGGATATTTAAACCGTACCATATTATTCAACTTTATATACGAATAGCTGAGACTTGTACTTGTATAAGTATATTCATCCGCACTCTTAACCACATCATATCTGCCCTCAACACTATAAGTAGTATATAGAATCTCATTTGATTGGGACCACCGACCACTATTCCTTAAAAAATTAATATCAAAAATCACCCCAGCAGCAAAATCAGTGGATTGCTTATAACCTGCTTTTGTTATATCATTAAAATACTTAGAACCGGTTAGGTTAAGAGAGGTTAATGAAACACCTGCGAAAATGCCAAACTTTAACTTGGATTTAGACCTTTTTTCATTATAAGTTATGTCTGCATTTGAACATAGTAAATAGGCGTAGAATAACTTTTGTAATTTATTTAATTCATATTTGGTTGAATTAATTTTTGAATACATCTTAGGGCAATCTGCAAAATACAACCTAAACTGCCCTAAAAAATTATTATTTTCTTTAATGATTATTCTATCAAAATTTAATGAAGAATCCTCTACACTAACCGTATTCGCCAATCTAGTTTTTCTCAAATATCTTTTATGAACAAGAAGTTCGAAATCATCATTTTGCTTAACATAGAATTGAACCTTCATTCGTTTATTTGTATAGTAATATAAGCTCTTAGTTCCCCTAATAGCTGCCCTAAGGAATGCTGTATCCATTTCAATCTTCAACTCACTCCCAAGTTCTAAGTCCTGTGTATATTCAGTACTCATTTCTGTTTTAACTATTGCACTTTCATAGTTTTCCTCATTTACGCCAAACCCTTTTATTGCTAAGGGTGCATACTGAGTTTTAGCATCATCAAGGGTCTTTTTAAAAAAGACAACTTTTTTATCCTTCTCCCACTCCCTATAGTCAATATACCCTTTCAAAGTATCACCTTTAAGCGTTAATACATATCCTGGCAAATAATTTTCTTGCCCAAATGCTACACCAAATAGTAACACACTAAAAAAAAACAAAAGACATTTTCTCATTTTATTTATCGTTTAAATGGTTTATATGATTAGAATAGTTTAATGGAAATCATTAAAGTTGTATTTCTTTGTGCTTTATCTTAAAGTAAACTATTTTAATTTAATTCCACAACACCTATTAACAGAATTCATTAATACATTTATCCTGATGTTGATTTTACTAAGCAAGAGCATTAAACATATAGATTATTGATATTAAATAATTTTATTTCCATTTTCGAAGAAAATCCTTATTTCAAACATTTTTTTTGCATACTCATAAAGTAATTATTGTTTTTTTTACTTTTATATTGAAAAGGGCGCAACCGAAAAGCCAAAAAAGAGTAGGAAAAATCAAAATCATATTAATATGGGATTCTTTTCATTCACAGCATGGATTCTGTTGCTATACGGAATTGGTGGTTTTATCTTATTTAAGGTAAAAAACAAACGAGGCGAAACCATTAACATCCCTTTTTGGAGATTCACGCTGCCAACTGGATTGGTTCTAGTTATTATCCTTTCAATGATTGTTAGAATCGACCCTCAACAAGTAGGTGTTGTAGTAAAGCCTTCGGGGGTAGAAAACACTGAAATACATACTGGCTGGCACGTTATTGCCCCTTGGAACGATGTTCACAAGATGGATAAAACCGTTTGGGTATACACTTGCGCTCACGATGCCAAAGAAGGCTCTCGTCCAAGTGCCGATGCCATTTGGGCTCCAACCAAAGATGGTATAAAAATGGGTTTTGATGTATCTATCTCATGGAGAATCGACCCAAATGAAGCAAGTTGGATTTATCAAAATGTTACTGAAAGCGACGGTGGCGAATCAGGCAGATACCTTTGGTTAGAGGAGAATGTTATTAGAACAAAACTAAAATCAGCACTTGCGCTAACTGTTTCAAACTATTCTCCAATTGAAGTTTACAGTACAAAACGCGAAGAAATTCAGCAGCATGTAGCTGAAAGAGTAAAACTCGAAATCAACCCATACAAGCTAATACTTGACCAAATTGACTTACGCGAGGTGTTCTATAATTCGGATTATGAAATATCAATTAATAACAAAAAACTTGCAGAGCAAGAAGCCCTAAGATTGGTTGAAGTAACCAAGCAAAAAGAGGAACAACTTAAACAAGCTGAAATCGATAAGAATATCGCAATTCAAAAAGCGGAGGGTGAAGCAAAAGCGTTACAAATAAAGGGTAACTCACTTAGTATGAACCCAAAAATCATTCAACTTGAGTGGATAAATAAATGGGATGGCAAACTACCTCAATACATGATGGGTAACGGACAAGGTGTAATCCTTTCGCTACCGAACAATCCATAGAATAAATAGAAAGTTGGAATAATGGAATGATTAATAACATAGCATCTATTCCATCATTTCATTATTCCAATATTCTATTACCTTTTCAACCTACCTCACAGGCACCCAAATTTCAGTCATCAACTTTTCAGGCGGAGTCGAATCTGCAGTATTGATATACTTCTCAAATCCGGGGTCATCGCGAAGTTCAATATTGTTTTCAGAAACCCATTGACCATAAATATATTGATAAGATGGTGCTAAAAGTGTATAAGGCCCAATAAGTTTAAACACAGCATACTTTCCGCCCACGATCGTTTTGAAACCAACTATCCCATCGGGTTTTATATCTGTCTTTATGGTAACACATGCTTCGTAGCGACATTTTTCGGGCTCAGTAAGCGATGGGTCATCGTAACTGACACCCAAAAATTGGGTATCGGGTCCAAATAGTTTGAAACGTCCAGCAAATCCACAAACAGTTTTCCAAGCGTTTTCGGTATTATGGTCGCCATAGGCACCAATGGCTGTAACATATACAACTTTTAAATCGGTTATAGTCCTATACTCGGGGTCTAAAGTCAAATTTTTCATTGTTATTTTCTCTTTTAATGGTTCTCGAAACGGGAGTTGAAAATCTCTGTCGTTTCTAAATTGAACAGGAGTAATCCCAAACCTACGCTTAAAAACCTTATTGAACGAAGCTTGTGAATCGTACCCAACCTTTAAGGCAATTTCAGCCACCTGCAAATCGGTTACCCTTAGCAGCTGCGCAGCCACCCCTAAGCGTGTTCTTTGCAGGTAACCACCTATCGATTCACCGAGATAAGCCCTCATAATTCGATGAAAGTGGAATGATGAGTAACACGAGAGACTTGCCAGGTAATCGAGATCGAGCTTATCGCCAATATGATTATGGATATACTGAATCACCACATTAATTCGCTCGTGATAAGTTTTTAAAGTTTGTTCAGTTCCTGTCATTTTAATAGTGATAAATTAAATTCATTTTAAACATGTTTCAAAAGTTAACTTCAATACAAAAGTATCAACATAAACTTACAGTGGTTTATCCAATCTTGCTAACATGAAACTTAATTTTATCTTACTGTCATTCAGTAATATATATTTTTATTAAAAATAAACTAAACATTTAGTTGTTAAACTAATATTTTAGTTATATATTTGCATTGTAAAGTAAATGATAGCATAATCGATAGTATTTTATGAAAGAGTTAACAAAAGCAGAGGAGCAGATAATGCAAGTGCTTTGGGATATCAAAAAGGGGTTTGTAAACGATATCATGGATAAACTTCCTGAACCTAAACCTGCATACAATACCGTTTCAACCATTGTTAGAATCCTTGAAAAGAAAGGTTTTGTTGGGCATAATGCCTATGGTAAAACACATGAGTATTACCCATTAGTAACCAAAGAAAGCTATACCAAAGGGTTTATGAAGGGGTTTGTGGAGAACTACTTCTCGAACTCGTATAAAAACATGGTCTCATTCTTCTCAAAAAACGAAAATCTTACGTTAAAAGAGATTGAAGAGATGATAAAAATTCTTCAAGAACAGGTTGATACAAAAAAGAACTCGTAAAATATTGACTATGGAAGCATATCTTTTAAAATCGGCAGCTGCAATTTCAGTATTTTACAGTTTGTATTGGCTGCTTCTTCGAAACGAAACCTATTTCAAGTTGAATAGGGCTTACCTAATTCTTTCAATTGCAATATCGATGCTTGCACCTTTACTAAAGTTTAATATTTTTGAAAGAACAAGCAATTCTATTGGCAATATAATTCAACCAATTGTAATTACAACTAAGGGAGTAATTGCAAGTAACAACAATTCACTTAGCATACTATCGATTATTTATATAAGCGGAGTCGTTTTCTTTACTTTACATTTACTTACAAAGCTTTCCCGAGTCTATTACTTGTACGCTCGTTTTCCGAAAGTACAATACAACGGATTTAGGACAGTACTGGTTGATAACAATATATCACCATTCACCTTTTTCTCTATTCTTTTCCTGTCACGTTCCGACTTTGAGAATGGGAATATCACCGAAATGGTTATTCATGAAAAGGCGCACAAAGAGCAGCTCCACTCGCTCGATGTTATCCTGCTCGAATTGGTAACTATAGTACAGTGGTTCAACCCATTTATATGGTTAATCCGGATGGCCATAAAATCGGAACATGAGTTTTTAGCCGACAGCAAAGTTATTGAGAAAGGGTACGACAAGGTTGCATACCAAACCCTTCTATTCGAGAAAAGCCTAGGTGTAATTGGGTTAGGTGTAACCAACAATTTTAATTACTCACTACTTAAAACCAGACTTAAAATGATGACCATAAAAAAATCGGGCTCTAAAGCCATCGTGAAATATCTACTTTCCTTACCTCTGATTCTTTCAATGTGCTTTGTACTGACTACAAACTTTAATGCACTTGCGCAGGAAGAGGTATTTACTGTTGTAGAGAAAATGCCAGTATACAGGAACGGAGAGGTTGATATTAGAGTAGACGTAGCTAAAAACATGAAATACCCTGAGTCAGCTGCTGAATTAGGGGTTCAAGGGCAAATATTTCTTCAATTCACTGTTACCGATAAGGGTAAAATAAATGACATAAAGGTTGTAAGCCCTTCAGGCAAAGGAACGACTGATGAGCTTGTAGTTACTGCATTAGCAAAGAATAAGGATGGTAAATTTGAAAAAAAGAAATACAAACCTGGTGAAGATGCTAAAATCGACAAAGCCTATAAAGATTTAGAAAATGAAGCGATTAGAGTTATGAAGTTATTAGGCGATTTTACCCCAGGAGAACAAAAAGGGAAAAAAGTTAATGTTCAATACACATTCCCAATAACCTTTGTGCTTCAATAAACCAAACCAATTTTGTAGTCACTAACGGAGTAATCAATTTAATTTACTAAATTTGATTACTCTGTTAATTTTTATAAAAAATAGTATGAAAAAGATCAATCTTCATGTTATTCTCTTAACCGCCATTTTATTGAGCATTTCAACATTTGCCCAAAAACCAGAGAAAGAGAATCTCGATGCATTATTAATTCAAGGTGATTATACAGATGTGGTAGCTAAATGTTCTGAATTATTAAAAAGCGACAGCTTAAATCCCGAAATTTACTATAAACAAGGATTAGCATATCAAAACCTGATGCAAACAGNNACAAAGCAATTACTGCATTATCAAATGCAGTAAAACTTTCTCCTGAAAAGAAATATAACTTCGCACTTGCCAAATACTATTATAATCTTAGCAAGATAAAACAAGCCTTCCCAATATTTACAAATCTTTATTCGCAAGACTCAACTAATTGGATTTATGCATTCTTTTTAACAGATATATTCATGCAAAAAGGGCAATATAACAGTGCACTACCTATCTATAAAAAATTTTATAAAAGCGATACCACAAATACAACCTATATCGACAAGTATGCATTTTGCAATTTAAGGCTGATGAATTACGACACAGCTATTTATCTTTATGAGAAATCGATTAAAATTAATGATAAAAGCACTGCCGTTCGAAAAAACCTTAGCTTCCTGTATCAAAAGATTGGAATGATAGACAGCGCAANNCCATCTAACCAAGGGCATTGAAGCAGATTCTTCAGATTATGACCTTTACAATAGAAGAGGCGATATCTACTTTGGACAAAATCTTCATTTTAAAGCAGGAATGGATTATAATAAAGTCCTTAGTTCGGGCGATTCTTCAAAAATTGTTCTGAAACGCATGGGAATTGGCCTACTTTACAATAGGCAAAATATTGACGCCTTAAGTTACTTTAAGGCAGCGTACAATAAAGATTCTGGAGATTTTGAAATACCCAGCTACTTAGGCCAGGTTTACTACAACCTAAAACAGTATAAAAAAAGCATTCGATACTACAATAAAGTGCTTGAACTCCTCTCTATATTTTTAAAGCAAGCTGATTACACACACATTCTTATTGCTGATTCTTATAAGGATAGTAGCTTATTCAAGGATGCAATTACACATTACACAATATCGTTCAACAACAAATATACGGCTCGCATTTGCATGACGCTTGCACATATCTACGACAAAGAGTTGAAAAACTACGATAAGGCTATTTACTACTATCAACTATTTTTAAATAATCCAGGTAAAAATGAATTTTCGCTTGGACCTGTTTATATCCAAAACGTAAAAAAGCGACTCGATTATCTTGTAGAACAAAAGAAGAAAGGGAAAATCGTTAAGACATAGCTAGCAAGTAATAAGCAGCAAATATTACCAATGAAAACTGTTTCGCGTTAACCTCTATTTGTTTTAACTGCCCTAATCCACTTCGGCGTTGCATTAACAATTACAACAGTTACACAGGTTATAATAAGAACCGTGAGCGCTAGATTAATGATTCCAGGAATCATTTTTTCGGGTATTGATAGCTGTGGAATAAAGATATTAACCATGTTCATCCATCCGGCTGAAACGGTGGTTATACCAACAAACATCATCGGCACAAAGGTAACCCATGCATATCTTACTTTTCCTCTATTGATGATATACGATGTACCAACTGCAAGCGCAATTGTAGCCAGTAGTTGATTGGCAGTGCCAAACATCGGCCAAATGGTTGATACGCTGCCGGTATAGATAAAATAACCCCATGCAAGCACTATTAATCCACTAGTAATTAGATTTCCGGGCAGCCAATTGGTTTTCTGAAATGGAGTGTAAACCTTACCTATCGCCTCTTGCAAGACAAACCTACCAATACGAGTTCCTGCATCGATGGTTGTGAGTATAAACAATGCCTCGAACATTATGGCAAAGTGATACCAGTACGACATTAGATGCCTAAGTCCTGGTATTGATGAAAAAATGTAAGCCATCCCAACGCCCAACGATACCGCTCCGCCTGTTCGTCCAACAATCTTCTCTCCTACCTCAGCCGAAAGATGATCAATATTGCTCTCAGTAAATCCCATGGCCTGCAATTGAGGTAACAGCGCCTGAAACTTTTCAACAGGTATATTTATCTGAAAATAATCCAATGGCAAAAGGCTACATGCTGCAATCAACGCAAGAATACTAACAACTCCCTCGGTTAGCATCGAGCCAGCAGCAATAAATTTTACGTGAGATTCCTTCATGATCATCTTTGGAGTTGTTCCGGAACTTACCAACGCGTGAAAGCCTGATATTGCCCCGCAGGCAATGGTGATGAACAGGTAAGGAAATAAACTCCCTGGGATAATTGGTCCCCCTCCATGCACAAACCTTGTAAAGCCGGGCATCTTAATTTCCGGAGCTACAACAATAATTCCAATGGCAAGCATCCCAATTACAGTCACCTTCATTATTGAACTCAAATAATCGCGTGGAGATAAGAGCAACCAAACAGGAAGAACAGATGCTAAAAATCCATACGAGCAAAGAAGGATAGTAAGGGTTTTGTGATCAAAACTAAACCAGCTGGCTAATGAAGAGCTAGGAATATATCTACCAAAAATTACGGCAGCAGTTAACATCACTACTCCAAAAATGGTTGCTTCAACGGTTTTGCCTTTTCTCAGCTTAAACATCCAAACGCCCATCACAAGAGCAATTGGAATGGTTGATGCGATGGTAAACGTTCCCCATGAACTCTCGGCGAGCGCGTTTACCACAACTAACCCTAACCCTGCCATAGCAACAATTATAATGAGTAGAATTGCTAACGATGAAGTTATGCCACTAACTTTATTTATCTCAATGCGAGCAATCTCAGCCAGCGATTTACCATCATGTTCGATTGACGCCACAAGAATAACTAAATCGTGAACAGCGCCAGCCATTATGGCTCCCACAAGCATCCAAAGAAAGCCTGGAAAGAACCCAAACTGTGCAGCAAGCACAGGGCCAACCAACGGACCGGCTCCTGCAATAGCAGCAAAATGATGTCCAAACAACACCCATTTGCTCATGGGATAATAGTTCTGCCCATCGTACAATCGATGCGAAGGGGTTTGCCTTAAATCGTTAAGCGTAGCAACTTTAGCTACAATAAAACTGAAGTAAAAACGGTAAGCAATAACAAAAACTAAAATTGCTCCCACCACAAATGGCATGGCATTCATAACTGCTGATTCAATTTTTTCTAAAAGCTAAAGTAAAATAAATATGCTATATTTGAATGGAGTTGTTATGAAAACAGTATATACAACCTATTTATAAAATTATTTAAAGCGTTAAGTCATTTCCCTAATTAAAAATCCTTTTCTTAAATGTTTAGAGCAATAGGAAACCAATTTAGAAAGCCCTCGGGGTTTTTAGGTAGAATTATTTCGAGTCTAATGATCAAAGGCAATAATTATGCTTATGAAAAAACAATTATCGATTTGGATATAAAACAAAATGATAGGTTATATGAAATTGGTTACGGTCATGGGCTCGGGGTGTTTAAAATATTATCGAATTACAACTGCTATGTTTCAGGCATCGATTTCTCAGAGCTTATGTTTAAAGAAGCATCAAAAAGGAATAGCAAATACATTGAGAGCAAGAGATCTGAACTTACTTTTGGCGATTTCTTAACTACCGAATTACCCTCAAACCTATACGACAAAATATTTTGTCTCAACGTAATCTACTTTTGGGATAACCTTGAAGTACCCTTCGCTAAAATTAGAAATACGCTTAAAGATGGCGGTATTTTCTATTTCTTTATGGCAGACAGGGACGATCTTAATAGATTGAAGTTCACTAAAGATGACATTTTCAACAAATACTCTATTGAGCAAGTCATCACAAGTCTTAATAATGCTGGTTTTAAAAACATTACATACAATAGCGATAAAGGATATAAAAAAGAAAGAGGGTATTATGTAAAATGTTTTAAATAGATTTTGTCAAATAAACTGAAAATCTACAATCAGCATAAATCTCACCTCCTCCCCAACTCTTTTGGATCAAGCGCATCCCTTAAACCATTGCCAAGCAGGTTGAATGCCAGAACAAGAAACATTATTGCTAAACCAGNNCCATAATGATCCTTTATCATCGTACCCCACGATGGGATTGGTGGCTGAACTCCTATACCTAAAAAACTCAATCCGGCCTCGAGAAGTATTGCTGTGGCAAAATTTCCAGCAGAAATAATTATTACAGGGCTCAGTAAATTTGGAACAATATGCAAGAAAATAATTCTCAGATGACTAAAACCGAGTACACGAGCGGCCTCAACATACTCCTTTTCACGAATACTCAACACCTGCCCTCGAACAACACGAGCCACATCCACCCACATGGTTAGCCCAACTGCAATAAATATTTGCCAGAATCCCTTCCCTATAACCATTGTAAGGGCTATTACCATTAACAGAGTAGGAACCGACCATACAACATTTACAAACCACATCACAAAATCATCGAGCCAACCACGAAAGAAACCAGCCATTGCTCCTAAAAAAATCCCAATTATAAGCGAGATAAAAACAGCAATAAAACCAACTGAAAGCGATACTCGAGCACCTATCACTAAGCGGCTATAAAGGTCACGACCAAAGCGATCGGTACCTAAAACAAATTTCCTATTTTTCAGATGGTCCACAACTATCATATTTCGAATATCAGTAATTGTAGTTACAACCTGTTTCAAATCGGTAGTATGAAATTTAACTGTATCATTGCTCACCAAAACCCTTTCGTTTGATGCTATTNNGCAATATTATATTCGGTAAAAATAGGATCGTATTTAGGAGCATCATCAAAGGCCTCAACAACTATCTTTTCAGCCTCAAATCGCCACGAATTGATGGGAATTTCCATATAACTTTCATCTTGTCCATAAAGCATTTTACCAATCCAATTACGCTGCTTAACATTATTGGGTTTTCTTAAAAGCAGCATCATGGCCTTTGTTCCAGGAGCACGTGTTGCAATTTCTAAATGCTGTTGATTTGCATATGGAGTTGAATCTGGAATAATAAGATATCCTAACATTGCCAATAAAGCGCAAAGCGCTATAAAAACAATAGCCGCCACCGAAAGCCAGTTACTCATTAGCCTTCGGATTGCTATTTGCCATGGTGAGCCTTCTCTTAAATTTCTCTGATTCAACTTATTTTTCGTCCTTTCCAGTAGCCTTTATTTACTATGCCCACAAAAAATGAGTACACAACATACAATGGATATAGCAGTTGTAAAGGTAAAAAAATCCTCAAAAGTTTTTCCTGATTGACAAACTTAAGGTATTTGCTAACTAACAGATAATCGACTGATGATTTAATAACCAAAAGAATAGCATAGATTAAAAGATAATGAATGGCGAATATTGCTCCAATAAGAAGAGCTATGAGCAATAGATTAAATAAAAGAACTATCAGTCCAATTAGGATTGTATCAATGTCTCTATAGAAAATCGATTTCGAAGCCCAACGCTTTCGCTGATTTATTGCACCTGAAATTGAAGTTTGTGTAGATGTTTCTACAAACGCATTTGTATCAATTAGGAATGATATTTTACAATTTTTAATCCTCTTAGCCCTATGCAAAAGAAACATATCATCGCCTGATGAAATCATTGGGTTAAATTGCTCGTGAAGATTGTCAAAAACTTCCTTATTAAAAGCAAGATTCGCTGAACTCGCAATAACAGGGTGTTCAATTCCACAAGATCCCGCGGCTGTTGCCATCAAACTTGCATATTCTAGCGATTGGATTTTGCTTACAAAATCATCTTTTGCAGTCAGAACTACAGTTCCAACGATAAAATCTACACCATTGCCAACCAATCTTGAAATAGACTCCAACCAATAATTTGATGGTAAACAATCGGCATCAGTAAATGCTATTACAGGGTTTATTGCCAACCCAACACCAAACGATAATGCAGCTTTTTTACCATTCAACTCATCTGCTAACGCTACAACCCTTATGTTTTGGAATTTGCAGGATATTTCTTGTGCAATCACCCAAGAATTATCAGTTGAATGATCGTTAACGAGAATGATCTCGAACAATTCCTTTGGTAAAGATTGATTTGTTAATGATTCTAATAACAGTGGAAGATTATTCGCTTCATTCCTAAAAGGGATAACAACGCTTAACTTTTCAAATTTATTTATGCCATTGTCTCTTTTCGACAATAGTTTTTGTAATCCAATGGAAAAAAAAAGGATTATAGAGATATACAAAATTGAAATAAACGCTATAAGTGCAGCAATTATCATGATTTATGCATTTCGAAGAACGTTTTTATCGCTTTACAGGCTGCATTAATCTCGCTTAAAGGACGTGCAATGTTAAAACGTACCCAGTTCTTTTTACTGATACTAAAATGCTCGCCAGGAATAACAGCAACCTGCTGCTCCTCATAAAGTTGCGATGCAAACTCAAAACCATCCGTCCACCCATCTGGAAGTTTTGCCCAAACAAAGCATCCACCGTGAATAGGAGGTATGTAAAACCCTATTTCCTTCAAAGTATTAACCAATACATCAAAAGAGTTTTTTACATTGGAACGAAAAGTTGATGTAAAATCTTTTGCAAAATCGCTATCTCTTAAATAATCAGCAAGAGCCTGCTGTAATAATGACGGTGCACAAAGCCCTATATAATCGTGAATTGACCTGATTCCCTCCATATGGTCATTATGAGAAATAAGATATCCAATACGCCAACCAGTAATGCAAAGCATCTTTGAAAAACTATTCGCAATAAACAGATTGGGAGAAAGCCTATCGTAAGGAATATAAGGTTGTTCGCCAAAATAGAGTTGCTCATAAACGGCATCAAAAACAAGATAAAAGCCAATCTCCTCAGATAGATTTATCAACCATTCTACCTCATGTTTGCTCCATATTTTCCCAAATGGATTTCCTGGAGAACTAACAAAGACAAGGCGAACTCCTTCCTCTTTTATTGTTTTCGAAAGAGCCTCTAATGAAATGGAATCTTCATTATTTAAAGGGTAATGAATAAATTTTTGTCCAAAAATTTTTGGCAATTGAAGATAGCTCTCGTAAGCAGGCTCAAAGGAGAGAACAGCAAAATTACCTTTCAGCAATTTATTGATGTATGCATATATTAATGATAATGATTCAGTTGCTCCTTGAACAATCAACAGGTTGCTTGCAGATACTTTGTATTGCAAGGCAATCAACTCAAGCAAATGAAAATTTCCAACACCCGGAGCGTATTGATGTACATTCGAATCAGCTACATCTTTAAGGCGTAATATTAACTCTGAAGGAGGATCAAACCCAGGAATTCCCTGAGCAAGATTAATACCACCTTTGAGTTTAACTATGTTGCTAAAATAGCTGATGTACGAGCCATTTGGTTTCTTAAACAATGTCATTGACTCTTTATTTTGACAATAAAAGTAAGGAAAAAGAGTTTAAACTAAATTTGTTTATTCCGATTCTTCGCCTTTCCATGAAAACCAGGCGGCAATTAAGGCTGGAATGGCAAGATTTAACATCCACAGAAATAACGAGGCGGCAGTAGCCCCAAATGCATTATCGGAAACCATTGCTACAAACCAAATTGCGAACCCTGTTTTGACACCCACTTCACTTGCCGAAAAGGTGGGTATTAAACTGCTAAAGAAATATGTTAAAGCAACGATTGCATACAAATCAAAAATATCGGCACTAACTCCAAATAAACGAAGAAGAATCACATATTGAGTCGAGAAAAGAGCATACCTAAGCAAACTAATTAGCTGAACAACAAAGTATGTTGATGTTTTAATTCTTAAATCCAATCGCTCATAATGAAGAGTTTTTTGAAACCAATTAAAACTCTCAAACCAATGAGCTAGCCAATTTATCTTGGAAATTCCTAAAAATAAAAATCCAACCCAAAGAAAAATAATAATAAAAATCAACCAAATTGGCACACTAGCGGGAAATAATGCCAAACCTTTTACACTAAACCACCAAGCCATTCCAAATAGACCGAAAAACACAGTCGCAATTTGCTGTGTGAGACTACACCAAGCAGCTATAAACCCAGCCTTTCCTCTTACGTCTGATTTGACTAGAGCAAGTCGTCCAATAGGTTCACCAATGCGATTGGGCGTTAAATGACCTGCCACAACGCCATACCAAACAGATCGCCAACTTCTCCAAAAAGACATTTGAGTGTAATCAGATAATGCAAATCTCCACTTTACTGCTTCAAGAGCCCATACCATAGGCATTAAAATAAGAATAATAGCAAACCAAATTAGATTTTGAGACAACAATGACTCCTCTAAAATTTTAGAAATGTTCTCAAATCCAGTTAAGCCAACTTTTAAAGCAATAAACGAGTAGGCAAATAGTGCAATAGCCAACCTTATCCCTATCTTATATTTCTTTTGCAAACACCAACGTTTTGCTTGCTAAGATATACAATATAGTTGATGGTAGTTGGTTAATAGTTGATTGTTTGTTTTAAAAGTTAACTACGTTTTACACTCAAAACACTGTATTTTCTTGCTTTTTTAAACAAATTGAAATTATCCTATTTGCATCACTGCCATAAAAACGCCACCTTTGCATCAAACTAAAACACATGCCAGCAGTTAGACCAAAAAAGCAACTCGGACAACATTTCCTAAACGATAAAAACATAGCTGCTCGAATAGTAGACAGTGTAAAAGCCGACAGGTCGGATTATATTCTCGAAATTGGACCTGGCATGGGAGTTATAACATTTGGCAATAAGTTTTATGCTGCTGAGGTTGATTCTGAATCTGTTGACTATCTAAAGAGAATGCTACCACCTTTAACTCCCAATTTAATTCAGGGTGATTTTTTAGAATTAAACCTTAAACATAAATTTCAAGGAACCCTAGCAATTATTGGAAACTTCCCATATAATATTTCTTCGCAAATTTTTTTTAAAGTACTTGAAAACAAAGACTCTGTTAACGAAGTGGTTTGTATGATTCAAAAGGAAGTTGCACAACGCATAAGCGAAAAGCCTGGCACAAAAACGTATGGTATTTTGAGCGTATTGTTACAGGCTTACTTTGATATAAAATATCTTTTTACAGTTAACGAGGGTGTTTTCACACCTCCTCCAAAAGTAAAATCAGCGGTAATTAGATTAGAGCGGAATAGCGTATCGAAACTAAACTGTAATGAAGAACTATTCATTAAGGTTGTAAAAGCAGGCTTTAATCAACGACGGAAAACGCTTCGAAATTCAATTAGATCCGTCTTTCATAATGTTGAACTATCTCCAAGGTTTTCAGAACTTCGTCCTGAGCGATTAAGTGTAAAGGAATTCATCGACCTAACCAATGAGATTGAAAGTCAAATGAATTCCTAAGAAATATGATTAACCTTTTGTGTTAATTGCCTCAACTGGGTTTAATCTTGAAGCAATCCAAGCAGGAATAAAACCAGAAACAACACCGATTACTGCTGAAATAAGTACACCCCTGATAATATTTGCAACAGTTAAACTTATCGAAAAATCAGTGGTTAGTGATATCAGTACTGTTCCTAAAAATATTAGAAGCAAACCAATTACACCGCCAGCAACTGCAAGCAAAACTGACTCATAAAGGAATTGTAATAGAATAAAATATCTTTTTGCACCTAAAGCTTTTTGAACACCAATAATACTGGTTCGCTCCTTAACTGATACAAACATAATGTTTGCAATACCAAATCCCCCTACAAGTATAGAAAAGAAAGCTATAATACCTCCACCCAAGTTTATTGCGCCAAAAATGGCATCAATACCTGCTTTTATAAAACTAATTTGATTCAGTGCAAAATCCTCATCATCTAATGGTTTAATTTTGTGATAAGAGCGAAGAATACCTTTTAATTCATCATTTAAATCATCGGTAGCAACTCCATCTTTGGCTTTAACCATAATTAAAGGCCCTGCACGATTTATGTCTACAATAGTATTGGCCAAACCTACTGGGACTATAACCATTTCATCATGACTATTCTCTCCAATTGCCGATTTACCTTCTTTTTTAAATACCCCAACAACCATCACCTTTCTACCAGCAACTTTAATATCCTTGCCAATAGGATCGGCACCTTGAAACAAATCGCTTGCGAGTTTATTACCAAGAATTGCAACGCTTCTGCCTGAATTTATTTCAAATTGAGTAAAAAATCGACCTTGCTCAATATCAAAAATCTTTACCAAATCATATCCATCGCTAATACCTTCAACTAGTTGACTTGAAACCTCGTTACGTTGATATTTTACAGATTTCCTAAAATAAATGCAAAACACAGATGGCCCTGCCAAATTACTTCGCCTACGTATCTCAGCCATATCCTTCAGGTTTGGCTGGGGTCTATTCATATACTTCCACCATGGGTACTCTCCGTTACCTCCCCAAGGCCATTTTTGAACATACACAACATTATCGCCAAGCGATTGAATACTATCCCTGACATTCTTTTCAAGGCTATCAAGAATGGTAAAAACAGATATGATAGCAAAAATTCCGATTGTAATCCCGAAAAGTGAAAGGAAGGTACGTAACTTGTTAACTGAAATTGCATGGTATGCAAACTGCATACTCTCCCGTGCAACCTTTACAAGAATAATAATGGTTTTAAATGTCTTCTTCATATAATATTAAATAGTAGTATTGAATAGCTATAATTGTCAAAGGTAATTAAAAAGATAGTATATCACTTTAATGTCATTGTTAAATACTGTGAACTCCTGATTAAGAGTTTTTCGACCTTCCAACCGTCACATTTTTCGATATAAGTAGATTTAAATATAAAATTGTTAAAAAATAATTTATTTTTTTATAATTTAAGCCCATTGTATAATGGTTAATTCAATGCTTTTAGCCAAATTTACAGCCGAGATTATTTAACCACGACCAAACACCCCGAATAGATTAGTTTTACTGACTATGAATGAGTTAAAAAAAATAAAGACAGCGCTAATATCAGTTTTCTACAAAGAAAATCTTGATAAAATTGTGAGAGAGCTCAAACGTCTCAATGTTCAAATTTACTCAACAGGAGGAACTTTGAATTTTATCAATGAATTTGGGGTGGATGCAACTGCTGTTGAAGAACTAACCAGTTATCCGTCAATACTAGGTGGTCGAGTTAAAACACTACACCCAAAGATTTTTGGGGGCATACTCGCTCGACGCAACAATGAAAACGATTTATTTCAACTCCAAGAGTATCAAATTCCAGAAATTGATTTAGTCATTGTAGATCTTTACCCTTTTGAGGAAACAGTTGCATCGGGTGCAAAAGAATCGGAGATTATTGAAAAAATTGATATTGGTGGTGTGTCGCTTATTCGTGCTGCTGCAAAAAATTATAAAGATGTACTTATAGTTTCATCGCGCAATCAGTATAGCGACCTGCTTGAAATAATTGAATCAAAGAATGGAGCATCAAGCATTGAGGATAGAAGAAAATTTGCCACAGAAGCTTTTAACACCACATCAAATTACGATGTAGCCATATTTAACTACTTTAGCGGCGATTTTCCAAAATCAGCATTCAAACAAAGTATTCAGGAATTCAAAACTCTTCGTTACGGCGAAAATCCACATCAAAAAGGAGTATTTTACGGATCATTCGAAGAGCTCTTCGAGCAAATCCACGGTAAAGAAATCTCATATAACAATCTACTTGATATTGATGCTGCTGTAAATCTTATCAGCGAATTTGAAGAACCAACGGTTGCAATTTTAAAGCATAATAACGCATGCGGGTTGGCCACTCGTTCAACCCTAGAGCAAGCGTGGCACGATGCCCTTGCTGGAGATCCTGTATCGGCTTTTGGAGGTGTTATTATTGTAAATCGAATGATTGATTTAAAAACTGCAGAGGCAATGAACTCGCTTTTCTTTGAAGTGGTTATTGCTCCGGGCTATCAAAGTGAGTCGTTATCAATTTTAACTAGCAAAAAGAATAGAATCATTCTTATTCAAAAGAAATTTGACTTACCAAAACATCAATATAAATCGATGCTTTCGGGAGCACTTGTTCAAGAGCGCGATGCGAGCATCGAATCCGTAAAGGATATGAAACCAATTACGGTTAAATCACCAACAAGCGAAGAACTGAACGATTTGGTATTTGCCAACAAGATTGTTAAGCATTCAAAATCAAACGCTATTGTTTTTGCAAAAAACAAGCAACTTATCGCTAGCGGTGTTGGACAAACATCAAGAGTTGATGCATTAAAACATGCTATTGAAAAGGCAACAAACTTTGGGTTCGATTTAAAGGGTGCTGTAATGGCATCGGATGCATTTTTCCCGTTCCCCGATTGCGTTGAAATTGCTCATAACGCGGGAATAACAGCAGTGGTTCAACCTGGAGGTTCTGTTAACGATCATAAAAGCATTGACTTTTGCAATGAGCATGGTATGGCAATGGTTGCAACAGGAATAAGACACTTTAAACACTAGAAATAATAAAATCAAAATATGGGAGTTTTTTCATTCTTAACACAAGAGTTGGCCATCGACCTAGGAACAGCCAACACCATCATCATATATAACGACAAGATTGTCGTTGATGAGCCTTCGATTGTTGCAATAGATCAGGCTACAGGTAAATTAATTGCAATTGGTGAACAGGCCAGGCAGATGCATGGTAAAACACATGAAAACATCAAAACCATTCGTCCTCTCCGAGATGGTGTAATCGCCGACTTTAATGCTGCGGAACAGATGATTCGTGGGATGATCAAAATGATTAACCCCAAAAACAAGCTTTTCTCACCATCGCTTCGTATGGTTGTATGTATCCCAAGCGGGAGTACGGAGGTTGAAATCCGTGCGGTTCGCGACTCTTCCGAACATGCTGGTGGTCGTGATGTTTACATGATTTACGAGCCTATGGCTGCGGCCTTAGGGATTGGCCTTGATGTTGAAGCCCCAGAAGGAAACATGGTAGTAGACATAGGAGGTGGTACTACTGAAATAGCAGTAATTGCGCTTGGCGGTATTGTTTGTAATAAGTCAATTCGTATTGCCGGTGATGGTTTCACAGCCGATATTCAGGCATACATGCGTCATCAACATAACATTAAAATTGGAGAACGTACAGCCGAGGACATTAAGATTGCAGTAGGTTCTGCACTTCCTGACTTAGAAAATCCCCCTGCTGATTTTATTGTTCGTGGTCCAAACCTAATGACAGCACTTCCTATTGAAGTACCTATTTCATACCNNTTTCATACCAAGAAATTGCTCACTGTCTTGATAAATCAATATCGAAGGTAGAGGCCGCAATACTCGGTGTTCTTGAACAAACCCCTCCAGAACTTTACGCCGATATTGTTAAAAAGGGAATTTACCTTGCTGGTGGTGGTGGTTTGCTAAAAGGGCTTGATAAGCGCTTAACAGATAAGATTAATATTAAGTTTAGAGTAGCAGATGATCCTTTACACGCAGTGGCAAGGGGAACAGGTATTGCCCTTAAGAACGTGGATAGATTCCCATTCTTAATGAGATAAGATTACGTTATTAACCAACTTGTTTAAACACCAATGAATAGCCTTTTACGATTTCTTGAGAAGTTTCATTTTTTGATTCTTTTTATTCTCCTAGAAGGCTTTTCTATTTGGCTTTTAGTGAACTATAACTACTATCAGAAGGCAAGTTTTGGCAAATTGAGTCGAGCAATGGTTAGCGTTATCGACAACCAGCTTAGCAGCGTAGGCAACTACCTAAATCTGAAACATAACAATATTGAGTTAATGCTCGAAAATGTTTCATTGAGGAATGAGATAGCAAAACTCAATTACAAACTCGAATCCATCAACAAAAAGAATTATAGCGACTCAATTAATGGCACAAAATTCAGTTTTATCGCTGCAAGGGTTATAAACAATAGCGTAAACAGACAAAATAATTTTTTAACCCTCAATGTTGGGGCTAATGATGGCATCAGCCCTGAAATGGGTGTTATTACAAAAGATGGAATTATAGGTATTGTAGCATCAGTTTCGAGTAATTATTCTACTGTTATTTCATTACTAAATACTGATTTGAAAGTTTCTGCAAAGCATAGTCGTTCAGGCATATTTGGTTCGCTGCGCTGGAATGGTGATAATTACAGGGAAGCGACCCTATACGAAATCCCGCAACACGTTAACCTTACTCAGGGAGATACAATTGTTACAAGCGGGTATTCGCCAATATTCCCGCCCAATATACCATTAGGAACAATTAAGGAGTTTAAACTTAAAGATGGTAGTTTCTATGTTGTTAGAGTAAACCTTCTTTGTGACTTTAAGCGAATCAATAATGTTTATGTAATTAAATCTTTACAAGCATCTGAACGAAAATTAATAGAAAACTCAAAGCAAAATGAGTAAACAGTTCGGTCGTTATGCGTTAATTTTTATTATACTTCTGGTACTTCAGGTACTGGTTTTAAACAACATTAAGTTGAGTGGTTACATAAACCCTTACATTTACATCCTTTTCATAATGCTTTTACCCTTTGAGACACCCAGATGGGCGCTTCTCGTGCTAGGTTTTTCAACAGGATTAACTATTGATGCCTTTATGGGTACACTTGGGATGCATTCAACCGCGACACTTTTTATAGCATTTATGCGCCCATTTATTTTATCTAACATTTCGATAAAAGATACTGCAGATAGGAAAGGTAATCCTATTTTGAGTATGAAGGATATAGGATGGTTTGTAAAATATACAATGCTGATTGTTTTTATGCATCATTTCGTTTTATTTTATATTGAATCATTTACTTTCACTCATTTCTTTTCAACGCTATTCAGAGTGGTTCTTAGTTCATTAGTCACCTCTTTTTTCATTATTATCGGGCAAGCTTTCTTCATTCGCAACTAAAACCTTCCTATGTCACTGAACATTACTACCGATAAAAAGTATATTATCTCAAGTATTATTCTATTTGTATTCATTGTAATACTTGTAAAACTATTCATGCTTCAGATAGTTGAACAGTCATATAAGATGTCGGCAAGTAATAATGTTCTTCGCTATATTCCCCAGTATCCAGCACGTGGATTGATTTACGATCGAAACGGAGAACTAATTGTTTGCAATCAAGCCGCTTACGATCTAATGGTTATAAAAAACGAAGTAAAAGCATTTGATACAACTGAATTTGCAAGCATTCTAGGAATAACAAAAGAACAAATCAAGGCAAGTTTCTTACAGATTAAAAGAGTAAAAGGTTACTCCCCCTATAAGCCTTCAGTATTTCTAAAGCAAATCTCAGCTCAGACTTACGCTGTGCTTCAAGAAAAAATGTACAAATTCCCAGGATTTGACGTACATCCTCGTACGTTAAGAACCTACCCTTTCAATATGGCTGGTCATTTACTTGGTTATGTTGGTGAGGTTGATGAGGACATCATTGCAAAAAGCCCATACTATCAACTTGGCGATTATATCGGGATTAACGGTTTGGAAAAATCATATGAAAAAGAACTCCGTGGGAAAAAGGGTATTAACATCTACATGGTTGATGTTCATAACAGAATAAAGGGATCATATGAGGAGGGACGTTACGACACAGCAGCGGTAGTTGGTAAAGATCTAGTTTGCACCATCGACGCTAAACTACAACTTTACGGTGAAAAACTAATGACCAATAAAATAGGGAGCATTGTAGCAATTGAACCTAAAACAGGTGAGGTTTTAGCAATGATATCAAGCCCTTCTTATGATCCGGAACTTCTAGTTGGCAGAGATAGAACAACAAACTATAAAGCCCTTCAGAGTGACACTCTAAAACCAATCTTTAACCGCTCTTTAATGGCTCCTTACCCTCCGGGTTCAACTTTTAAGATAGTAAATGGATTAATTGGCCTTCAAGAAGGAGTGGTTTTCCCAACTACCCACTACGGTTGTGCAGGAGGATATCCTATTGGAAGAGGGGTTGGATGTCATATCCATCAGTCTCCATTATCGTTTTTACAGGCCATACAAATGTCATGCAATACCTATTTCTGTTATGTGTTTCGTAGTATAATCGATAAACCTTTATATGGATCTGTTGAAAATGGCTTCTCTGTTTGGAAAAAACACGTAGAATCATTTGGGTTTGGGGGTCGACTGGGAATTGATTTACCCAATGAACAAAGAGGAAGCGTTCCTTCTGTGAATTTTTACGACAGATATTTCCGAAAGGGAGGTTGGAGCTCACTAACTATCATTTCGCTTTCAATTGGACAAGGAGAACTTGGCTCAACACCATTGCAAATAGCTAACCTCTCATCAATTATAGCAAATCGTGGATACTATTACTCGCCGCATGTTATAAAGGAAATAAAAGGCACAACTGGGATAGATCCAAAGTATAACATCAAACATACAACGACTATAGATTCTACATGGTTTACTAACGTTGTTGAAGGTATGGATATGGCTGTAAACGGTGGATCCGGGGGTACCGCACTAAATGCAGCATTACCTAATATCCGTATTTGTGGAAAAACAGGAACCGCTCAAAATCCACATGGAGAAGATCATTCGGTATTTATTGCATTTGCCCCAAAAGACGATCCAAAGATTGCCATTGCCGTGTATATCGAAAATGCTGGATTTGGAGGAACTTGGGCTTCTCCCATTGCTAGTTTGATGATTGAAAAATATTTAACTGACTCAATATCGCGGCCTGATTTAGAGAAATACATTCTGAACGCTATCTTACTAGATCGTCATGCAAGAAAGAAATAATACATGGGGCGGCCTCGATTGGCCAACAATCTTAATATATTCCATATTAGTATTGATGGGATGGCTTAATATTTATGCCGCCGTTTATAGCGACGACCACAATAGTATTTTTGATTTTACTCAAAGATATGGGATGCAAATTATTTGGATAATATTTGCATTTGCTCTTGCTTTGGTTACACTGCTTATAGACCGAAGGGTCTATTTCGTTTTTGCTTACTTCTTTTATGGTTTAGGAATATTTTTACTTATTGCTGCTCTTTTATTTGGAAGGGTTGTTAACGGAGCGCATTCATGGTTGCAAATTGGCCCCGTAGGTATTCAACCTGCTGAATTTGCAAAGATTGCAACAATTCTTGCTTTAGCAAAACTAATCAGTGTTTATAACTTTAAGATACTCCAACCAAGTTCAATCCTGAAATATTCGCTTATTATACTACTCCCTGCACTAATCATTGTACTTCAAAACGATACTGGTTCGGCAATGGTTTTCGGGGCATTAATTCTATTACTATACCGCGAAGGGTTACCTAATTGGTTTATGATTTTTCTTGTGTTTATGGTAGTTCTATTCATTTTAGTTATAATATCCAGCAACACAATTATATTAATTTCCATTTTCTGCGTTACCATAGGCTTATTCTTATTCTATGGTAATAAACATAAGGAGGCTGTTGTATACGCCATAATATCAATCATTATTGGGCTTGCCCTTTATTTTGGCGCAAAATATATTGGTTTCAAAATCTCATCTACTTATATCATTCTGTTAGCAATGGCTGTAGGTCTTCCATTTGCTTTAACATTTGCCTTCTTAAAAAGAATACGTCTTATTTACTACCTATCAATATTTCTTGTAATTACCATTGGTTTTACGCTTGCTGTTGATTATGGATATCATAAAGTACTACCCATTCATCAGCAAAAACGAATAAATGATTTACTAGGTATTGAAGCAGATCCTCAGGGTTGGGGATATAATGTTAATCAATCAAAAATTGCAATAGGTTCGGGAGGTTTCTTAGGGAAAGGATTTCTTGGAGGAACTCAAACTAAGTTCAATTTTGTTCCAGAGCAAAGTACCGATTTCATCTTTTGTACTGTTGGTGAAGAATGGGGATTTATAGGTTCGGCTGCTGTTTTAACTTTATTTGTGATATTGCTCTTAAGGCTTATAATGCTTGCAGAGCGACAGCGTGAAGCATTTGCAAGAATATACGGCTATGGGGTTGTATCGATAATCTTTTTCCATGTTGCCGTAAACGTTGGAATGACCATTGGCCTATTCCCTGTTATTGGAATTCCTCTTCCATTTTTCAGCTATGGAGGTTCCTCGTTGTGGGCATTTACAATACTCCTTTTCATCTTTATTAAACTCGATTCATCGAGATAAATTTTTATCGATAGATATTCCAAAATCCTTAGTAACAAAATCCATTATTTCTGGAAAAAGAATGTTAAACTGATTTGATATTTGCGGGTAGTTTTGACTTAACACTTCCATTACAAACTCTGATTTATCAGGCAATGTTGTAACTGAACTCATAATTTCAATCGCACGTTTTACTCCGGCTAAAGTTCGATAGCTGTACAGGCGATTACTTTGAATCATGAAAGGAAGAAACTTTTTAGGTCTCTCAGGCAAAAGCATGTAATGTTGAAGCATCTGAAGGTAAAACTTTCGAGTAAATGATTTAAGTTCTTCATTTGAATATTTCTCCCATTCCCTTGCTAAAACATGATCGAAAAGAACATCGACTACAACACCAGCATACTTACCATATCCTGGGCGTAACAACTCGATACAAACATGTGTGGCTTGATGCTTATCGGTAAAACTATCGATAGCACGATGAAGCACAATGCCCTTTTGAACATCAGATGGATAGTTCTCGAAATGCTTGCCCTTTACATAATCACCAATGAAGTTTCCCAAACGAATATTAATATTGGAACCTGAAAGGTAAAGGTGCGCTAGGAAATTCATTTCAACGGAATATTTTTTTAGTCAAATTATATACTGGCAACGCTCAAAACGATATCATCTCCGCTATCGTTATACTTTATCAATTTAAACGATTCGCCATCCCATACACTATAGGTATTATTAACCAACCAATCGCCGAGTATTACAAGGTTTGATCCCTCTTTCAATGGATAAATTATGGGTGAATGCCAATGCCCAAAAATAAAAAAGTCGTAATGATTAACTAATAATTCATCGC
This sequence comes from Bacteroidales bacterium, assembly GCA_003531155.1. Lineage (GTDB taxonomy): Bacteria > Bacteroidota > Bacteroidia > Bacteroidales > Tenuifilaceae > UBA8529. The sequence continues at coordinate 28,510 of DQHR01000141.1, forward strand.
GGGTAAACTTTGTAATAAGCTCATCCTCTCCCCTAAACTTATGACTTATCTCTTTAGAGTATCGACTGCTAACAGACCACTGATTCCCAAACCACAACGAGAAATTAGGATGAAGCCTTGCAAAAAGCCATTGCAGGGTTGAACTTGTGAAAATAGATTTAAGCAATTTATAACCTCTATCACCCTTGCCAAGTCCATCGCCGTGAGCAAGAAAGAACTTCTTTCCAAATAATTCTTTAATAAGCGGTTTATGGTGCATCTCAACACCTAACTCCTCTTGNNCGAAAATAGCTAAACATCCATACATCATGATTACCGCTAAAAAAATAAACAGGAATTCCAGAGTCGGTAAATTCGGCTATTTTGCCAATAAACCGATTATACCCTTTGGGTACAACCCTACTATACTCAAACCAAAAATCGAAAATATCGCNNCCACCTGACAAACATTTTTTCGCGCGGAAGGCTCTCCTTATGATTAGGTAATCCGAGGTGCAAATCGGATGCAAAATATATCTTTTTACCATTCATAAAGTTAAAGTATCTCGCGTAGCTTTTTCTTGAGTTCTTCTCCAAATAGATTCTTACCTACAATAGTATGATTTCTATCAATAAGATAGTTTGTAGGAAGTTGATTAACATTATATACTCGTGCACTAACCGTGACATTAGGACTTAGTTCGCAAACATTAATACCTGGCAAACCTGCAGATTCGATAGCATTCACCCAATCTTCACGATTAGAATCAAGAGAAACTTGATAAAGTTCAAATCCCTTTCCCTTAAACTGATTGTATGTCTCTATCAGTTCACGAATATCCATCATACTTGTTTGATCAAATGAAGCCCAAAAATTCAACAGAACAACCTTCCCTTTCAAACTTGAAAGTTTTACAATATCTCCTTTGGGGGTACTTAAAGAAATATCAGGAATAGTCTCAACTGACTGACTTATCATGTTTTTAATTTTTGCGCTACGAATAATGCCCTCCATTCTTTTAATGTCAGCTAACATTCCTTTGGTGTATTCGGAGTTTGGGTAAAGTGCACGAAGAGATGATCCCACGACTTTAAACAACACAAGGTCTTCTCCTCTATCAAATACATATAAATTATCGTCGAATTTTTGATAAAGAGCCATAACACTCGCCCTTGACATTGCATTTTTCCAAATAAATCTTGAATTATATGCCCTCTGTGAGTCAATTGCAGCGTAATACTCCTGTTCAATCATCTTTTTCTTTATCTCATCCTGTGTGCTATTATACTTAGCTCTTAGATCAATGAGTTTACTTTTGGAGTCATTCAGTTTTGCTGATAATTCCTTTGTAAACACTGAACCTTTTGATCCAATAACTGTATAATCGTTTATATTTTCAGCGTTAATAATTAAATTTACCTTTTCATTCGGTTCACAAAGTAATGTAATTGCTCCTTTTTGTGGAACCCTAACAACATAAAAGGTAGGTTCGGTAACCGTTCTCATTTTAAATCTCACACTGTTATCGCCTGCAGATATATCGGATGAATCGATAACCTGAGAACTCGCGAAATTTAATTTATCGATATAAATTTTTGAATCATTCTTACTCTTCACCTTAATATCAACAACAACAGCATCTTTATTATTACACGAACTTGCAAATAGCATTGCCATCGCCACTACACAAAACCCTAAGTATTTTTTTAATAAATTCATCTTCACTTATTTGTCAAAATTCAACATCATAAAAAACGTTTCTCTTTAGCATTTGCTAATCAAAGCAAATTTAATAAATCAAATGGAATAAAAGCCACTTTTGAGAAAAGACCCCTATTTTGGCATCAGTTCGGTTAGTTTAGCCCTAAGCTTTTCATCTTGCAAATTTACGCCCTTAATAAGGCCCCACCTATCTATAATGTAATTTGAAGGAATGCTCGAAATCTTTAACGTATCGAGTAATTTTGAATTGTACGTATCTGAAATACCTGCATTGTACCAAGTTATGCTATCTTTAACAATTCTTAACCTCAACGAGTCGATGTTTACACCCAATGAAACTTGCAATACAACAAGTCCTTTAGGAGAAAAATCCTTGTAGATAGATTTCAATTTAGAAGTATTTTTTTTGCAAAGTTCACACCAGGTACCATTGAAATCGATGAGTAAGTATCTGTACCAAATACTACTATAAAAAAAAGTTTCGCCTGAGATTAATGGGAATCCGACATTAGGTAATGTGCCTCCAACCTTAAACATATTTTCTCGCTTACTTTTTCGTTCAAATAACGAATCAAGCTTTTGAATTTTCGAATGGTAATTGAGCACGAATTTGTTCGAGGAGTACACTGACATCAACGTCGAATCAACTAAGCGAAACAAATTTCGCTCTTTAGCATAATCAAATACTGGATGGAGTGAATCGTATGACTGAAACAAAGCAAGTATTGATGCTGGTGAAAATGTATTATCCTTAATAAATCCTTTAACAAACCCTTTATGGCTTTTAAGTTTGATTTGATAAACGCTATCAATTAAATGCTTTATTGAGTCAAATCTATCACTTTGAAGATTAGCTTCGTAGATCTTCTTGAGGGAGTCTATCTGTCGTTTAGTTTCTTGCAGTTCACGCGATACGTTCTGAACTAAAGCTGAACCATATGAGCCTACAACAGTATAATCACTCAAGTCTGATTTCGAAGCAGCTATATTAACCTCATCTCCCGGTTGAATTAACAGAATGATTTGTGAATGTTTTTTTTCTAATCCAATTGTAATAAAAGTTGGATCTTGAGTCATGAACTCAAACTCAAATTGACCTTCAGAACTTGTTTTTATTGAATCGATAAGCGTAAGCGTATCGCTTTCGAGTTTACTAATAAAAACATAAGTTTTAGGGTTTCCTTCAAGCGTTCCCTCAACGTTTATCCTATCAACTCGATGCACACAACTTTGAATTGAAAGAACAAGAAAAAATGAAATGAGGAAAAAAGATTTCTTTATGTATAAGATAGGATTCATCGAGTTTATTTTATGCATAATCACTTTAACATTACTTTATTTATAATCAGGCAAATTACTCAAAAGTCGATTAATTGCAGATTTCGTATTTTTTAACGCAAAGTTAACCAAAATTTAAAAGGATTTTATAGCCCTTTAGTCTTAAAAAAGCACTAAATTGTCTCGGGATTTAACAGTTATTTGTTCATTACAGGTATCGACGTACAAAACCCATGAATACAAGGTTTTATTTTTTACTTAGCAACTAGAGATACAATCTTGATGTTCCTTGAATTTAAACTTATTGAGTAATAAGTTGTTATTATTTATCAACTATTAATTTACACCCATGAAATACCTTGAGTTTGATAAAAAGGAGTTGGTTAATCTTGAATACTCTTTAAATAGAGAGATTTTAAGCACCAACAGAGCTGGTGGATATTTTAGCACAACCATTGTGCTATGTAATACCCGAAAATATCATGGGCTAATGGTACTCCCCCTCGATCAATTCGACCGTGAGCCTCATGTTCTCCTTTCGTGTATTGACGATACTATTATACAACACGGTCAACATTTTAATTTAGGAATTCACCGATATCCTGGAATATATGAACCACGTGGACATAAATACATAATTGATTTTGATTATGAACCTACACCAACACTTACATATCGTGTTGGAGGAGTAATCCTAAAAAAAGAGTTGCTTCTGGTGCATAACGAGGAGCAATTCATGGTTCGATATACACTATTGGAGGCTCAAAGTCCAACTAAATTAAGGATAAAGCCATTTCTGGCCTTTCGGAATGCTCACAGTTTAAGCAAATCAAACTTGTGGGCTGATACGCGTCACAAAGAAATTCCTAATGGGGTTAGATATAGGTTATACGCTGGATTTCCGTACTTGCACATGCAATTAAACAAAAAGAATGACTTTGTTGCATCTCCCGATTGGTATTACAACATTGAATATAAGGAAGAGATAAACAGAGGCTATGAAGGTCATGAGGATTTATTTGTTCCTGGTTTTTTTGAAATCTCGCTCAAAAAAGGTGAAAGTATTATTTTCTCAGCGGCTACCAATGAGATTGGGCCTATAACATTGTCTAAAAAGTTTAATTCAGAATTACTTAAGCGACCTGAGAAGAATAGTTTTGAGAGCTGTTTGAGAAATGCAGCACAGCAATTTATCATTCATCACGAAAAATTTACCAACATCATTGCTGGCTACCCATGGTTTGGACAATGGGGTCGCGACACATTTATATCGCTTCCTGGCCTTACATTATCTATTGACGATCCTAAATCGTGTAAAGCAGTTCTTGATTCGCTCTCATCTGAACTTAAAAATGGCCTCTTCCCCAACGTTGGAAGAGCCAAGGCTGCTGCATTTAACTCTGTTGATGCTCCTCTATGGTATTTCTGGGCAATACAACAATATGCTGAATACACAAAGAACAAAGCTGAGGTTTGGAAAGAATACGGAAAAAAGATGAAGGCAATCCTCAAAGGGTATCACGACGGGCTGTCATTCAACATCAAAATGCATGAAAATGGACTTGTGTGGGCAGGAGAAAAGGGTTATGCCTTAACCTGGATGGATGCAGTAGTAAATGGGAAGCCCGTAACCCCACGTATAGGTTATGATGTAGAAATTAATGCACTTTGGTACAATGCATTAATGTTTACCATTGAACTAGCTATGGACAACAACGATAGTAAGTTTGTTAAGCAGTGGCAACCAATTGCCGAGCTATCAAAAAAATCGTTCAATGAAGTGTTTTGGAATACCGATAAGAATTATCTGGCTGATTATGTTAATGAAGAAGGTCAAAATCTTTTTGTTCGACCTAACCAAATATTTGCGGCATCATTACCATATAGTCCAATTGATGATGAAAAAAAACGCGCAGTTGTTGATGTCATTGAGAAGGAGCTTCTTACCCCAAAAGGGCTAAGAACATTAGCACCAAAAAATCCTGAATACAAGGGAAGATACGAAGGCGATCATGTAACTCGCGATTTAGCATATCATCAAGGTACTGTATGGCCTTGGCTATTGGGTCATTTCATGGATGCATATTTTAAAATCCATGGCAAATTGGCTATGCCAATTGGTAAAAAAATTATCGATTCATTCAGAAGCGAAATGTGTATTCATGGTATTTGCTCAATCTCTGAGGTGTATGATGGAGATCCTCCTCAACGCCCGAATGGTTCAATATCTCAAGCATGGAGCGTAGCCGAAATACTAAGAATTCTGAAGATGATTGAAAAATATCAAAATTAATCAGTTGTTAATAGACTGATTAATAATATTTTAAAAAGCAATTAATAATTTAGATAAATATTGATAAGCATAAGCTCATGAGAGTATTAATGTTCGGTTGGGAATTTCCTCCTCACATCACTGGGGGTTTAGGTACAGCATGTTTTGGTCTTACACAGGGCTTAGCTAAAAAGAACATTGATGTTATCTTTGTTGTACCTAAAGCTTTTGGCGACGAGGATAAATCATTTATCCGCTTAGTTGCTGCCGAGGATATCGATATAAATCTCACTAAGATAGAACTGGAAGAGTTTTGGCGTAAAATCCATTACCTCGAAATTAGTTCAAACATTGTACCCTACATTGATCCTGAGGAATATGCACGATTAATTGAGAAAGCTGAACTTGAAGGTTCATCAACCAATGAATCGAACTCAAAGCGCAAGTTCAGATTCTCAGGGAAATATGGAATTAATCTAATGGATGAGGTTACTCGATACGCCCTAATTGCATCTAACTTGGCAATACACCAGCAGTTTGATGTCATTCATGCTCATGATTGGTTGACCTATCCCGCTGGTACAGCCGCTAAAATGGTTTCTGGCAAGCCATTAATTGTGCATGTACATGCTACTGAATTTGACCGCAGTGGGGAGAATATCAATAAAAATGTCTTTGAAATAGAACGTCGTGGAATGGAAGTTGCCGATAAGGTAATAACAGTAAGTAATCTCACTCGAAACATAGTTATTTCAAAATACGGTATTCCTGAAGAAAAAGTAATCACTGTGCACAATGCCGTTGATTTTGGATCAGATTTTGAAATTGATGAGTTCAGCAAGAAAGTTCCAGAACAGATTGTAACATTCTTAGGTAGAGTAACTTTTCAAAAGGGACCTGATTACTTCGTTGAGGCGGCAAATAAAGTATTGAAAAAAAATCAGAACGTCCGCTTTGTAATGGCCGGCAGTGGTGATATGCTAAATCGAATGATCCGTCGCGTTGCTGAGCTGGGTATCGCTAATAAGTTCCATTTCACAGGATTTCTAAAGGGAAATGATGTAAATAGAATGTTCCAAATGAGTGATGTTTACGTTATGCCATCAGTTTCCGAACCATTTGGAATTAGCCCGCTAGAAGCGATGCGCTCCAACGTTCCTGTTATTATATCAAAACAATCCGGTGTTGCTGAAGTTCTGAAATACGCCATTAAAATTGACTTTTGGGACATTGATGCCATGGCAGATAGCATTTACGGGTTACTCAATTACAGAGCATTATCGAATTTCTTTATTAAATACGGGCAGGAAGAGGTTAATAGCCTTAAGTGGGAGAATGCCGCTGATGGCATTAAGGGAGTTTACGAATCAATAATTCAAGAAAAGCAATAAGACATACAATATGAAGACCATTTGCTTCTATTTTCAGGTTCATCAGCCGTTTAGGCTTCGCAGATATCGATTTTTCGATATTGGTGAGCACCACAACTACTTCGATGAATTTGCCAACCGTTCCATCATGCGAAAGGTTGCCGAAAAATGCTATCTACCAACTAACCAGTTGATGCTTGATCTTATCAACGAGTTTGGGTCAAGGTTTAAAATAGCCTATTCAATTTCAGGCACTGCTCTCGATCAATTCGAGATGTATGCACCTGATGTAATTGCTAGTTTTAAGCGATTAGCAGAAACAGGTTGTGTGGAGTTTCTTGCAGAAACCTATTCGCACTCGCTTTCTGCTTTAAAAGATCGAAAAGAGTTTGAAAACCAAGTTGCAGCGCAATCCAAAAGAGTTGAAGAACTTTTTGGGGTAAAACCTAAAACGTTCCGTAATACAGAGTTAATATACTCTGATGAAATCGGAGCTATGGTTGCCGATTTGGGCTTTAAAGCAATGCTTACCGAAGGGGCAAAACATATACTTGGATGGAAAAGTTCAAACTATTTGTACACTAACGCCATCAATCCAAAGCTTAAACTGCTGCTTAAAAATTTCAGGTTAAGCGATGACATTGCCTTTCGATTCTCAAACCGCGATTGGAGTGAATGGCCGTTAACTGCCGAGAAATACGTATCGTGGCTAAGAAATATTGAATCTCGCGATGAAATTGTAAACCTTTTTATGGATTACGAAACATTTGGCGAACATCAATGGGCCGAAACAGGAATATTCAATTTTATGCATGCTTTCCCACGCATGGTTTTCAGCGATGGAACATTTGAATTTTTAACACCGTCAGAGGCTGCCGACAAGCATCAACCCGTATCGGTTTTACACGTACCACATCCTATTTCATGGGCTGATGAGGAACGTGACTTAACAGCCTGGTTGGGTAATGATCTTCAGGATGAAGCGTTTAACAATCTTTATTCGCTCGCGGGAAAGGTTGAGAAGATAAGTGATGCGGATATCCAACGTGACTGGAGGTATCTTCAAACAAGCGACCACTTCTACTACATGTGTACAAAGTGGTTTAGCGATGGCGACGTTCACAAGTATTTCAACCCATACGATACACCGTATGATGCATTTATCAATTTTATGAATATTCTTAGCGACTTCTCATTAAGGGTAAACAACATATCTCAACTCGAAGGCTTTAATCAAATTGAACCAGGGGAGGTTGATAATGTGATAAGTATCCTTGAGGCAAGGATCAAGGAACTTCAGAAAATTCAGAATAAGACTCAAAAAAAGAAATCAATCGAAAGCAAGAGCGATAAGCCTAAAAAAACTGTCACAAAAAGCAAAAAGACCGACGTAGATACTGTGGTTAAAAAAACACCAAAAAAGAAAGTATTGCCCAAAACAAAAGCAGCAAAAACAACTGTTTCGATTAATAAAAAGAAGAAATAATTGTAAGCGCTAAATTTCAAACAAAATGAAAGAGAAGTTATTGAAACCCGATTATCTATTTGAAGTTAGCTGGGAAGTGTGCAACAAGGTTGGAGGAATCCATACGGTAATATCAACAAAAGCGTTATCTCTTATCGATGAATTAAAGGATAACTATATACTTATTGGACCTGACGTTTGGCGAGATACGGAACATAATCCAGAATTTATCGAGGATCTTCATCTATTTTCATCGTGGAAACACAAAGCCTACGAAGAGGGAATTACAGTAAGAATTGGAAGATGGAATATTCCAAGTAATCCGATTGCAATTATTGTCGATTTCACCAAACATATCCCCGAAAAGGATGAAATTCTAAAGAAGTTTTGGGAAGAGTACAAGCTAGATTCCATAACTGGTCAATGGGATTACATTGAACCTGCACTTTTCGGTTATGTTGCGGGCAAAGCAATTGAAAGTTTTACAAACTTTCATCTAAGTTTCCGGCATCGTATTGTAGCCCAATTCCATGAATGGATGACAGGTACTGGCCTATTATACCTGAAAAATACAATGCCTCAAATAGGCACCATTTTTACAACCCATGCAACTGTACTTGGCAGATGTATTGCAGGAAACAACATTCCCCTTTACAGCAAACTCGATAAATATAATGGTGACAGCAAAGCCCGCGAGTTTAACGTTGTTTCAAAACAATCGCTCGAAAAAATCTCGGCAAACCAAGCAGATTGCTTTACAACCGTAAGCGATATAACAGCTAAGGAGTGCGTTCAATTTCACGAAAAAGCAGTTGACCTAGTTACCCCAAATGGGTTTGAAGATACATTTGTGCCTACTGATGAAGAGTTTCAATTAAGAAGATTTGAAGCTAAAATTAAATTTTACGAAGTTGCAGAAGCCCTACTCGCCAGGCCTGTTGCCAAAGATGCCATTGTAGTTGGAATTGGAGGTCGATACGAGTTTAAAAACAAAGGTATTGATGTTTTTATTGATGCACTTGGAAGATTAAATAAAGTTGATGATTTAGATAAAGAAGTCCTAGCTTTTATTCTAATCCCGGCAAGTCATCACGGTCCTCGAAAAGATGTATTTCAAAATCTACAGGATAAGGATACAGATAACATAATCGTTCTAAGCAACTCCTATATCACACATTATCTTATCGATCCGGAATACGATCCAATTCTTAAAAAAATCAAAGATGTTGGCCTAAATAACTCTGAAACGGATAAGGTTAAGGTATTTTTTGTTCCCAGCTACCTAAATGGAGATGATGGAATTTTCGACAAGCATTACTACGATCTGCTCATTGGTATGGATATTACTGTGTTCCCATCTTACTACGAACCATGGGGATATACTCCATTGGAAAGCCTTGCTTTCCATGTACCAACAATAACCACTAACCTTGCAGGATTTGGCAATTGGGTAAATACTTATGTTACTGAACCACACCAAGGAATTAAAGTTATTCCTCGTACCGACGATAACGATCAAGATGTTATTAAACAAATAGTTGATTCATTAAAAGAATACATCAAACTCGATAATCAGGAACGAAATAGAATTAAGGAGAATGCTTACGAAGTTTCAAGAATTGCACTTTGGAGCAATCTGGTGAGTCACTATCATAAAGCGTATAGCATTGCTTTAAAAAAGGTAGAAGGACGTACCCAACAGTTCACCGATCTCGACAGAAAAGAGAAACTACCATCTATCGAAAGAAAGTTCAGATTGAATAATCCTAATTGGGTTCGACTTCTAGTACAAAAGAATATTCCTGAAAAGTTAAGCGCACTCGATGAACTATCGAAGAATCTTTGGTGGTCGTGGAATCCAGATGTTGTAGATCTATTTGAATCAATAGATCCTAAACTTTGGATTAAGTGCGAACAAAATCCAATACTCTTTCTCGAAAAGATAAGTTTTAATCGTTTTCAAGAGTTGGATAGCGATGCAGCATTTGTTGAAAAACTTCATGCAATCTATCTTCGTTTCACCAGCTACATGATGAATAAGTATAAGAGAAAAGAGCCAAAAATTGCCTATTTCAGCATGGAATTTGGGTTACACACATCGCTTAAAATCTATTCGGGAGGTTTAGGTGTTTTAGCTGGCGATTACTTAAAGGAAGCATCCGACAGAAACACAGATATTGTAGGCGTTGGGTTATTTTATCGTTATGGTTATTTTACCCAGCAACTTTCGTCATCGGGGCAACAAATTGTCACATACGATCAGCAAAATTTTAATCAAACTCCAGCTGAACCAGTGCGTGATGAGAATGGGAAGTGGAAAACTATAAGCATTGCATTCCCCGGAAGAAATCTTTACGCAAGGGTTTGGAAGGTTGAAGTGGGAAGAACTGATCTTTATCTTTTAGATACTGATTTTGAAGAAAATAACATTCAGGATAGATCTATTACGCACCATTTGTATGGTGGAGATATTGAAAATCGATTCAAGCAGGAAATGCTACTCGGTATTGGTGGCATCCGAACGCTTAAAGCACTAGGTATTACTCCTGATATATACCATATCAATGAGGGCCATGCAGCATTTATTGGTCTTGAGCAGCTTCGTGGTTATGTACACGACGAAAAATTATTATTCCCAATTGCTCTTGAAGTTGTTCGCTCAAGCAGTTTGTATACAACACATACTCCGGTACCTGCTGGGCACGATTCTTTCACTGAGGATCTTGTACGTACTTACATGTCGCACTACCCCGATAGGCTTAAGATAACATGGGAGCAGTTTATGGATTTGGGTAGAATGACACCAGGAAATACTACCGAGAAATTTTCGATGAGCCATCTTGCATCAAACTTATCGCAGGAAGTTAATGGAGTTAGCTGGTTGCATGGCGAAGTTAGCAAAAAGATGTTTGCCGGTCAGTGGCCTGGCTATTTTCACGATGAACTCCATGTGAGCTATGTGACCAATGGCGTTCACTACCCTACATGGGCAGCAAAGGAATGGCGAAACCTATACGAATCAGTGAGCCCTAATACGACAGATGATTACCCAAAACCTGCTTGGGATCAAATTTCAAATATTGCTGATGAAAAAATATGGACAATCCGCAATCACCAACGTCAATTGCTCATCAATTTGATTAGAACTCGGCTTAGCAATCCCGATTCTATAAAGTTCGAAAGCCCTAGGCAGGTTGTTGAGATTCAAGAAAAGATTGATGAAAAAGCATTAACTATTGGATTTGCAAGGCGGTTTGCCACATATAAGCGGGCTCATCTGCTCTTTAAAGATCTAAAACGCTTAAGCGAAATTCTCAATAACGAGAATATGCCTGTTCAACTTTTCTTTGCAGGAAAAGCTCATCCTAACGACAAGGCAGGACAGGACTTAATCAAAAGGATTATCGAAATATCGAAGATGCCAGAGTTCCTTGGAAAAATACTTTTCCTACAAAACTACGACATGGAACTTGCTCGAAAAATGGTTCAGGGTGTTGATATCTGGCTTAATACTCCCACTCGCCCGCTTGAGGCATCTGGAACAAGCGGTCAGAAAGCAGCCATGAATGGAGTGCTTCACTTTAGTGTACTTGATGGCTGGTGGGTTGAAGGGTATAGAGAGGGTGCTGGATGGGCAATCCCTCAGGAAAATATATATCAGCAACAGGATTATCAAGATGAACTAGATGCCGAATTAATATATTCTCTCCTCGAAAACGAGATCGTGCCAATGTATTATGAGCGCAACCAAAATGACATTCCAGAAAAATGGGTTTCATACATTAAAAAATCTATCTCACAGGTCGCTTCTAATTTCACAACCACACGAATGATGAGGGATTACGAAACCCGATTCTACTTTAAACTCTTTGAGCGATCCAAACGGGTAAAAGAAAACGATTTTGAATTGGCAAAAACGTTATCGGGTTGGAAAAGACATATCGTTAGGGCATGGGAAACCCTCGAGGTAATTCAGGTTAAACAATTCAATACAGCATTTGAGGCAATAATTCTAGGAAAAGAATATACATCTGAGGTAGTACTCGACATGGGTGAACTTTGCGTTGAAGATATAGGAATTGAACTAGTCGTAGTTGATTTAGTTGAGACTAGCGAAATTAAGGTAAAGCGTGTTCATGAGTACAAATTAAGTTCTTTTGATGGTAATAGAGCTACTTTTAGCCTTAGTATTATTCCTGTTGAACCGGGGGCATTTGATTGTGGAATCAGAATATTCGCAAAACATCCGGAGCTACCTCACAGAATGGATTTTTGCATGGTACGTTGGGTATAATCAGTGTAAATTATTTTCGCTTACTCTTGAGATAAAATAATCTAAGGGTTTTGTATTTTAATGTTGCAATCTACGATTTTCAGCGAACCATCAACTTTCAACAACCAATCATCAACAATAAAGCACTTTGTGTAAGTTTTTTTTTAAATAATCAAACCAAATTTGCACCTTTGTTTACTTTTCGTAATTGAAGAAATGATTATTGTTCAAAAACCAAATCAGCTTGAGGAGAAAAAAACTGTTCTCACTATGGGATTTTTCGATGGTGTTCATCGAGGGCATCGAGCACTTAGCGACTTGGTCATAAAACGTGCATCAGAATTAAATCTTTGTTCAGCAGCTTTAACATTTTGGCCACATCCCAGATTGGTTTTGAACAAAGATCCTCATAAACTTCGCTTCTTAACAACCCTAAACGAAAAAACGAAAATATTTTCTCGTTTAGGTTTTGATTTCTTTATTATTCAAGAATTCAATAATTCGTTTGCACACCTATCTGCCGAAGATTTCATCAAACTGATTATCAACTCTTACAATGTAAAGCATTTAATTATTGGTAAGGAACATCGGTTTGGAAAAAATGCTGAGGGAAGCATCAATATAATTCAACAATTGGCCTCAAAATACGATTATACATTTGAAGAAGCAGATATTATTGAACAGAACGAAACAAACATCAGTTCTACAAAAATTCGCGATGCTTTAAGCAAAGGGGAATTGGAAAAGGCCAACCTAATGCTAGGTTATCCTTATTTACTAACTGGCACCATTGAATCGGGTTCACAGATTGGACGCAAAATTGGATTTCCTACTGCCAACATCAGGCCAATTGATCCTCTAAAATTGATTCCTGCCGATGGAGTATATGCTGTATTCCTTAACATCAATGGAAAAATCGAGAAAGGGATGATGAATATTGGAAACCGTCCAACAGTTGACAAAACCCATCAACACATGATTGAAGCTCATATCTTTAATTTCGATCAGGATATTTACGACCACCGAATTGATGTTGCCTTGATAGAGAGAATAAGGGATGAAAAACGTTTTCAAAATATTGATGAACTGAAAAATCAACTCGAAATTGACAAAGTAAACATTATAAACATTCTTAGCGTTTACAATACAGACAATTTCGAAAACTATTTCATAACTTTACCGCGAACAATTGTATAGTAATTAATAAAACAAACAATAAATGGAACAACTACTTGTAGAATCAATACCCTACAAGGTAAGCGATATTTCGCTTGCAGATTGGGGACGAAAAGAAATTAGCATTGCCGAAAAAGAGATGCCAGGTTTAATGGCCATTCGTGCCCGTTACTCATCTGCAAAACCTTTAAAAGGAGCCAGAATAACTGGCTCGTTACACATGACCATCCAAACAGCAGTTCTTATTGAAACGCTTAAAGAACTTGGTGCTGACGTGCGTTGGGCTAGCTGTAACATTTTCTCAACCCAAGATCATGCAGCTGCTGCAATTGCAAAAGCAGGAATTCCAGTTTTTGCATGGAAAGGCGAAACTCTTGAAGAGTACTGGTGGTGTACAGCGCAAGCGCTTTCATTCCCAAATGGCAAAGGACCAACCCTTATTGTAGATGATGGTGGTGATGCAACACTTTTCCTTCATTTAGGTTATAGCGCTGAGAAGGATTCAAGCATTCTCAACAAAAAAGCTGCAAATCACGAGGAGCAAGTAATTCTTGATTTATTAAAGAAAATTCTATCTGAAGATAACCAGAAATGGCACCGTTTAGTTAGTGAGTTAAAAGGAGTTTCAGAAGAAACCACAACCGGAGTTCATCGTCTTTATCAAATGAAAGAGAAAGGTGAACTTCTTATCCCTGCAATTAACGTAAACGACTCTGTTACAAAGAGCAAATTTGACAACCTCTATGGTTGCCGAGAATCACTTGCTGATGGTATTAAACGTGCTACCGATGTTATGATTGCTGGTAAAGTTGTTGTTGTTTGTGGTTATGGAGATGTTGGTAAAGGTTGTGCACACAGCATGCGCTCATACGGTGCAAGGGTCATTATCACTGAAATTGATCCAATTTGTGCGTTACAAGCAGCAATGGAAGGCTTTGAGGTAAAACCTATTGAGGATACCCTAAACGAAGGTAATATCTACGTTACGACTACTGGCAACTGCGATATCATCACCCTTGAGCATATGCTTGCAATGAAGGATCAAACTATTGTATGTAACATTGGTCACTTCGACAATGAGATACACGTTGATAGACTTAATGCTGCGCCAAATGTTAAAAAGGTTAACGTTAAACCTCAGGTTGATCAATACTTTTTCCCCGATGGACGTTCAATATTTATTCTTGCTGAAGGTCGCTTGGTAAACCTTGGCTGCGCTACTGGTCACCCAAGTTTTGTAATGAGTANNTCACCAATCAAACCCTTGCTCAAATTGAGCTTTGGACAAAAAATCTTGCGGTTGACGTTTACCGTTTACCAAAACATCTTGATGAGGAAGTAGCTCGTCTACACCTTGAACAAATTGGGGTAAAACTAACCAAGTTAACTCAGAAACAAGCTGATTATATTGGCGTTAAACCCGAAGGTCCATATAAACCTGAACATTATAGATACTAACAAAAAAAGCTGCTTCGGCAGCTTTT
>DQHR01000161.1 GCA_003531155.1 Bacteroidales bacterium
AACGCAAACGGCGGCTCGACATCCATTAGGACTTTTGCGGGTAGGCTCGTTCGGGTCAATTTTTTTTACACCGCTTCCTTCCCGGGTTGGCGGCGTGGGTTTAAGCAAGTGTAAAGGCAAACTGAACACCATTAAAAGAATAAACAAGATTGTGAATTTGCCTTTACTCTTGCTTGGAAGGGCGTGGGCAAAGGCTGCAAGGGGCGTAAAGAAAATTTTGGCGGATTTTTTGTTTTGTGCGGATAGGTACAGCCTTGCAAAAGTCAGTGCATCCCGAAGGATGCGTGCTTTTGCAATGGCTGGACGAAGGGAAGGACAAAAAATGTGACAAAATTTTTAGCCTTTTGCTGCTTTTGAACACAGAAGGGGAGGTTTTATTTTTTGGCGTGTGTTTTTGATTGGTGCGATGTATTTTGCTCTTTGCTTTTGCACACCTTATATAAAATTTAACTTGTGCAAATAGTAAAAGAGCAAATGAAGGGGTGGCTCAAAAACCATGACAAAAAATAAAAAAGGTGCGAAAGTGTGATGGCATTGGGTGGCAAAAATCATTTGATAAAGCCAGCTTTGGCGAATGCATGCGATGGAAATAAAACATAAATAAAACCCTGCGGTTATGAAAACTAAATACTTTGTTTATGCCCGTAAATCAACTGAAGACGAAGAACGTCAAGTAATGTCTATTGAGGCTCAACTGGCGGAAATAAATGAATTTGCCCGACGGGAGGGGATAAAGATTGCCCAAACCTTTATTGAAAGCAAAAGCGCAAAAAAGCCCGGACGACCTATATTTAATGAGATGGTGGGCAAGATTTATGAAAGCAAGGAACCAATTGGAATACTTGCCTGGCATCCCGACCGGTTAGCCCGTAATAGCGTGGACGGCGGGCAAATCATTTATTTGATTGACATAAACAAAGTAGTTTCCATGAAGTTCCCGACGTTCTGGTTTGAGCCGACACCGCAGGGTTTATTTATGTTGCAGGTTGCTTTCGGGCAATCGAAATATTACAGCGATAACCTTTCGGAAAATGTGCGGAGGGGCATTCGCCAAAAAATCAGGCGGGGCGAATGGGCAACGTTAGCTCCAACCGGATATGTAAACAATCCGAAAACCCGTAACATAGAACCTGACCCGGTTAAAGCCCGAATACTGCAAAAAGGGTTTGAGGAGTTTGCAGATGGGAAACACTCATTAGATTCTTTTCGCCACCGCCTGTTTTTTCTCGGCTTGGGGAGCAAGTTGGGTAAGCCTATTGCAAAGGGCGCAGTATTTGGCATATTGTCAAACCCCGTTTATATAGGATTGATACCGCATAAGGGCGAGCTGCACGAAGGAAAATTTCAGCCAATTGTGCGTAAGGAGGTGTGGGATAGGGTTCAAACAGAGCTAAAACGCCGTTCCCGGCCAAGAAAGTCGAAAGAAGGGCACAACTTCCCATTTACAGGCCTGTTTGAGTGTGGGGAGTGCGGCTGTATGATTACAGCCCAATACGCTAAAAAAGGGAAATACATATACTATCGCTGCACAAAGAAGAACGGTACATGCAAACAACCATACATAAGCAGTGGCGATATGCTTAAACAACTTCAAAAAAAGCTGGAAAAGATTGCACTGCCAGCGGATTGGGCTGAAATCATATTGGCTGAAATTGAGCGTTTGGAGCGGGAGGATGCGCGCGAGCAGAAGTCTTTTTCCCAAAATCTTGAACTTCAAATCAAGGAAAACGATGCAAAAACAGATAAACTTGTCAATGCGTTCCTTGATGGATTAATTGAAAAGAACGCTTACATTAAAAAGAAAGATGAACTATTGAAAATGAAAGTTGACCTACAGGAACGCAATAAAGATTTTGGGAAAAAGGGTATAGCGTGGGTCGAACTTTTGAGGGAGTGGGCGGAACTTGCTCACCAAGCCGGAAAGCTGGCTTTATCAAATGATTTTTATGAAATTAAACACTTTGTAAAAAAAATTGGGTCGAACCGTCGGGTTTTGGATAAAAAAGTCCTTTTGGATGTCGAGCCGCCGTTTGCGTTGGTGTCCGTATACCGCACGGGGCGGGGGACACAAAAGGCTGTGGCTGGGGTTGGTGGGGGGACAAAAGAAAAAGACGAGAAGGAAAAAACCCAACTCGTCTTATCATGTCGGGGTGGTGAGATTCGAACTCACGACCTCTACGTCCCGAACGTAGCACGCTAACCGGACTGCGCTACACCCCGAAATATTATCCATTAAAATTAATTATTTTTATCATATTTATAATTTCACCTAATTTTATTAACTTTTGTGATGTTTTAATTTATCAATATGAAAGAGGATTTACTCTACTTTATTTGGAAAAACTTGTCGTTTAACTTAAATGGACTTTACACAACTGAAGGTGATAGGATAGAGGTAATAAACCCTGGGGAATTCAATATAAATTCTGGACCAGATTTCTTTAACTCAAAAATAAAGGTTGGAGATACTGTTTGGGCTGGGAACGTTGAGATGCACATTAACTCATCCGATTGGTTAACCCATAATCATAATGGGAATGTTGCTTATGATAGTATAATTCTTCATGTTGTTGTTAATGATGATAAGCCTATTCAAAATAGCAAAGGAAATAAAATACCGACTCTTGTTATTAAATACCCTGACATGTTAGAGTGGAATCTACAACATCTTACAAGTTCGGGGAAATGGATTCCGTGTGAAGAACTTTTTCCATCTTTTGACACTTTTTCCGTTCGTATGTGGCTCGATAATCTTATGGTTGAACGATTGGAGCAAAAAACAGCATTGGTGTTTGATTTGGTTAACAACGCAGAGGGTAGTTGGGAAGAGGCATTTTATCAGTCGGTTGCCCGAAGTTTTGGATTAAAAACAAATGCTTTACCGTTTGAACTTCTTGCAAAATCAACTCCTTTGAAGGTATTAGGCAAGCACAAAGATAAACTTTTTCAACTTGAAGCTATTCTATTTGGACAGTCTGGATTGCTCGATAATCTAACAAATCCAGATAGCTACTCTTTGGCTTTATTAAAAGAATATAAATACTTACAGCATAAATTTAATTTAACACCCATCGAGGGACACCTATGGAAGTTTCTTAGAATGAGACCAACTGCATTTCCAACTATTCGTATAGCTCAATTTGCAATGCTAATTCATAAATCTACCTCGTTGTTCTCAAAAATTATTGAGGTGGAAGATATCAAAGAGATTATCAAACTATTTCAAGTTAATACATCCGAGTACTGGGAAACTCATTTCACATTTGGCAAAGAATCAAAATCATCCATGAAAAGGATTGGCGCTGACACTATCTCAATTATTACAATAAATACTTTAGTTCCTTTTATATTTGCTTACGGCATTTCTAAATCGCAGAATAACTTAAAAGAAAAAGCGATAAAGCTAATAGAAACAATAAAACCAGAGAATAATAGCATTGTCTCAGGTTTTTCCGGTTTAGGCGTTAAGGTTGAATCAGCTCACGATACCCAAGCGTTAATTCAGCTCAAGAGCAGCTACTGCGATTCGAAGAAATGCTTATATTGCCATCTTGGGGCAAGACATTTACTGAGGAATTTTAATTAAAGATAAAATACAATATATCATGAAGATTTTAGTCACTGGAGCAAATGGTTTAGTTGGGCGAAGGATTATTCGAACCTTAGCACAAGACAAAGAAAATCTAATTTACGCTACCTCTCAAAAGAAAGTTCAGTTTGACATCAATACTAATTTTTTTACTGTTAATTTAGTATATTCTGACTTGAATCAGCTAATAGAAACACTTAACCCCGATGTTCTGATACATTGTGCAGCAATGGCTAGCCCCGATGCCTGTGAGGCCGATAGGTATAGTGCTTACAAAATAAACGTTGAGGTTACAGCACGCCTTGCAGCCGCTTGTCGCGATTATGGAGCACATATGATATTTCTTTCGTCAGATTTTATTTTTGATGGTAATAAAGGGAATTATACCGAGGAAGATATTCCGTCTCCCATTTCATATTATGGCGAAACTAAAGTTGAGGCAGAAAAAAGTATTTTAGATTTAAATATTGGAGCATCAATTGTAAGAACATCACTAGTGTTTGGTTATGATGAGCAACTTGCTCGACCAAATATTGTTTTGAGGGTAATTGATAATCTTAAAAAAGGGAAATCTTTTAAAGTTCCAATCGATCAGTTTCGAACGCCTACAGATGCTGATGATTTAGCGAAAGGCATATTTGGATTAGCCCAAAAAAAACTTGGAGGTATATATAATATTTCTGGGGGACAAAGAATATCGGTGTATGAGTTAGCAAAACAGGTCGCTCTCGCATTTGGCTATAATGATGAACTGCTTATTCCCGTTAAATCAGTGGATTTACCTGAGCCTGCAAAACGACCTCTCGACTCAGGCCTAAACATTGATAAAGCCATTAAAACTTTAAATTATACCCCTACACCTCTTGCATCCTCAATTGAAAGGATAAAAGACCATATTCGGTAGTTTTGGGATTTAAAACTTTTAGGAAAAATTTACCTACATATTCCCTGTAATTGCAATAGTTCTCATTAAGTTGAGAATATTTTAGGCTTATTATTGCATTTTTTATATCAAAAAGTTTTATATCTTTGCGCCCTAAATCACGCATTTAAATACCCACTAATTATCAGTGTTATGAATTATTTGACTGCAGAAAAGAAGATGGAATTTTTTACCGAGTACGGAAAGTCTAATACCGATACTGGATCTCCTGAGAGCCAGATAGCGCTATTTTCATACCGTATTAGCCACCTCACAGAGCATTTGAAAACCCATAGGAAAGACTATGGTACTCAACGTGCGCTGCTGAAGCTAGTGGGTAAGCGGAGAAGGCTACTCGATTATCTTAAGGAACGTGATATCGAAAGATATCGTGCTATTATAAAAGCGCTAAACTTGAGAAAGTAAAAAAACAGAAAAGGGCAATTCGATGATTGCCCTTTTTTGCAATTCTTCACCACTGCTTTTGAACATCAAAGTCAGCTCTGTGTTTTTTTGAAATAGTATCCAATAGTGTGTTTATATAGATTTTAATATTCATTTTAAGAATTATTGTATGTTTAAAGTTGTACAGAAAACAATTGATTTGGGCGATGGACGTGTTATCACCCTCGAAACCGGTAAACTTGCTAAGCAAGCCGATGGATCAATTGTTCTTCGAATGGGTAAAACCATGCTGCTTGCCACGGTGGTAAGCGCAAAAGAAGCTAAGGAAGATGTTGATTTTATGCCCCTTAGCGTTGAGTATAAAGAAAAGTATGCTGCTAGTGGTCGTTTCCCCGGCGGTTTTATGAAGCGCGAGGCAAAGCCTTCCGATTCCGAAATCCTCGTTGCACGATTAATTGACCGTGCTTTACGTCCATTGTTTCCTGAAGATTTTCATGCTGAAACATTCGTTACTATAAACCTAATTTCGGCCGAGAAGGATATTATGCCTGATGCGCTTGCTGGTCTTGCAGCTTCTGCTGCACTTGCAGTTTCGGATGTTCCTTTCCACGGTCCAATCTCAGAGGTTAGGGTTGCCCGTATTAATGGTAAATTTATTATTAACCCAACTTTTAGCGAGATGGCAAACGCTGATCTCGATATGATTGTTGGTGCTACCTACGATAACATTTTGATGGTTGAAGGCGAGATGAAAGAAGTTTCTGAAGCCGAGATGCTTGAGGCTATTAAGCTAGCTCACGATGCTATCAAAAAACAATGTGCTGCTCAAATGGAGTTGGCAAAAGAGTTAGGTATTGTTAAGCGTACCTACTGCCACGAAACCAATGATGAGGCTCTTAGGGCTGAAATTAATAAATTCTGCTACGATAAAGTTTATAAGGTTGCAAAATCTGTACTTCCAAAGCATGAGAGATCAGATGCTTTTGAAGCTATTAAAAAGGAGTTTATTGAGACTTTACCAGAAGAAGAGCGTGATGCTAAAAACTTCCTTGTAAATCGTTATTACCATGCCGTTGAGAAAGAGGCAATGCGTAATATGATTCTTGATGAAGGCGTTCGTCTTGATGGTCGTAAAACAAACGAGATCAGAACCATTACCAGCGAGGTTGATTTTCTTCCTATGGCTCACGGTTCGGCTCTTTTCACTCGTGGTGAAACACAATCACTTACGACTGTTACCTTAGGCACTAAACTTGACGAGAAGATTATCGATGAAGTTCTTTTTAAAGGAACCGAGAAATTTACGCTTCATTATAACTTCCCACCATTCTCAACTGGCGAGGCAAAAGCGTCACGCGGAATTAGCCGTCGTGAGATTGGACATGGAAACCTTGCGCATCGCGCGCTAAAGAATATGATTCCTGCTGGGAATGAAAATCCATATGCTATAAGAGTTGTAAGCGATATTCTTGAATCTAATGGTTCATCATCAATGGCTACTGTTTGTGCTGGTACACTTGCACTTATGGACTCAGGCATTAAGATGAAAAAACCTGTTTCGGGTATCGCAATGGGTCTTATTACATCAAGTAATAACGCAAAATGGGCTGTATTATCTGATATCTTAGGCGATGAAGATCACCTAGGCGATATGGACTTTAAAGTTGCTGGTACAAAAGATGGTATCACTGCAACACAGATGGATATTAAGGTTGATGGTTTATCATACGAAGTACTTGCAAAAGCACTTCAACAAGCTAACGAGGGTAGAATGCATATCCTTGGTAAAATGCTCGAAACCTTATCTGAACCACGTGCTGACTTGAAGCCACATGCACCACGTATGGAGCAGTTTGTTATTCCTCGTGAATCTATTGGTGCTGTTATTGGCCCAGGTGGTAAAGTAATTCAAGAAATTCAACGCGAAACAGGTGCAACAATCAATATTGAAGAAGTTAATAATAGTGGTGTTGTAAACGTATTTGCAGATAATGCTGATTCGCGTGATGAAGCAGTTAGATGGATTAGGAGTATTGTTGCTATACCCGAAGTAGGCGAGATCTATAAAGGAAAAGTTAAATCAATTCTTGCCTTTGGGGCATTTATCGAAATTCTTCCTGGAAAGGATGGTCTTCTTCATATTTCTGAGATCGATTGGAAACGTGTTGAGAAGGTTGAAGATGTTCTTAAAGAGGGAGATATTATTGAGGTTAAACTTATCGAAATAGATAAAAAATCAGGTAAGTATAAACTGTCAAGAAAAGTACTCCTTCCTAAGCCTGCTAAAGAGCAGCCAGAGAAACCAAAAACAGAATAGTAACATAAATGATATAAAAAAGGAGGTTAGCCTCCTTTTTTTGTCTTTATATTTTGTCATTTCACGTTACCAGTTGTAGCTATTATAAAATGAAAGTGGTAACAAATTATTAAATTTGAAACATTATTGTATTTTTGTATTTTAAGTAAGTGTGTAAATGAAAATTTAACTTATATGAAAAAGTTAATCATTATATTTTTTGCTTCAATTCTATTAATAACAATGTCGTGTTACAGGAACGGTGCTAAGTATCCAAAAACAAAAAAAGTAGATGTTTATGATACATATTTTGGCGTGAAAGTTCATGACCCATATCGTTGGCTCGAAAACGACTCTACAGCAGAGGTTGCTGAGTGGGTTAAAGAACAAAATACAGTTACCTCCGAATATTTAAACAAAATACCATATAGAGCAAGCATTAAAGAGAGATTAACTAGTCTTTGGAATTACACAACTATGTCAACCCCATTTAAGGAAGGAGGCAAGTATTTTTTCTATAAAAAGGAACCTGGTCAGAATCAATCTGTACTTTTTATGCAAGAGACGTTGGAATCTGAACCACGAGCTATACTCGATCCCAACACGTTAAGTGCCGATGGCACAGTTGCTGTTTCGGATATTAGCGTTTCGAGAAATGGAAAATATTTGGCCTTTGCAATTGCTGATGGTGGTTCTGATTGGAGAAAAATTAAAGTTTTAGATTTGACTACAGGCAACAACCTAGCAGATGAACTCAACTGGGTTAAGTTTTCCGAGATATCTTGGTTTAAGGAAGGGTTCTTTTATAGCCGCTATGAAGCACCCAAAGATGGCAAGGGCTTAGTTGGAATAAATCAGCATCAAAAAATATATTATCACAAACTTGGTGATAATCAGGATAAAGACGAAGTAATTTTTGGAAATAGTGAAGTTCCAAATCTAGTTTTTACTACACAAGTAACTAGCAATGAAAAATATTTGATCATTTATGAGGCCGAATCAACATTTGGTAACTCTTTGTATATTAGGAATCTTACTACTAATGATGGGTTTAGCAAGTTAACCACTGGTTATGAATTCGAGTATAGAGTATTAGATGATTTTAATGATAATATTATTGTTCTAACTAACTATAAAGCCCCAAAATACAAACTAATCAAGATCAATGTAAATACTCTTGATGTTGGGAATTGGCGTGATATTTTGCCTGAGAAAAAAGAGGTGCTTGAGAACTGTTACATGATTGGTGATAAGATTGTGGCAAGTTATATACAGGATGCTAAGAGTGAAGTTGAGGTATATACCATGAGTGGTGAGAAGGTTAATGAGATTAATTTTCCAACTCTTGGTGTGTTTAATAAAATTAATGGGACTCGACAAGATTCAATAGCGTTTTATTCGTTTTCTTCATTTACAATTCCTACAATAATTTACAAGTATAATGTAGTTACAAATAAATCAACCGAGTTTTTTAAGCCTGCAATTAATTTCAACTTTGACGATTACGAAACTAAGCAAGTGTTTTATAAGAGTAAGGATGAAACCGAGGTTCCAATGTTTATTGTTTGCAAAAAAGGGACTCAGTTAAATGGCAAGAATCCAACTTTGCTTTATGGCTATGGAGGTTTTAATGTAAATCTATTGCCTAATTTTAGCATTGAGCGCCTTTTATGGTTAGAGAATGGAGGCATTTATGTCCAAGCAAATATTCGCGGGGGTGGTGAGTACGGTGAGAACTGGTATAAGGCCGGAACTAAATTGAATAAGCAAAATGTTTTTGATGATTTCATTGCTGCTGCTGAATACCTGATCGACCAAAAATATACTTCCAGCGAAAAAC
>DQHR01000011.1 GCA_003531155.1 Bacteroidales bacterium
AGAATATATTTTTCTATTTTTTCATCAATGTAAACTTCGTGGATGAGTTGTCTACCTTTAAGAATATCTGCCGGAGAAATAACCGGGTTCGGAGTTCCAAGTGTATCGTTGATATTATGCCTCATTATCTGCAGTTCATCTTTACGATCAGGATAAGTGATTTTTATTTTTAACATAAACCTGTCAACCTGTGCTTCAGGAAGTGGATATGTTCCTTCTTGCTCAATGGGGTTTTGGGTAGCAAGAACAAGGAATGGCTTTTCTAGTTGATATGTTTGATCACCAATTGTAACCTGACGCTCTTGCATAGCCTCTAATAAAGCACTTTGCACTTTAGCAGGGGAACGGTTAATCTCATCGGCAAGAACAAAATTGGTGAAGATTGGACCCTTTTTAACAATAAACTCCTCTTTCTTTTGGCTATAAACCAATGTTCCAATAAGGTCGGCTGGCAACAAATCGGGAGTAAACTGAATACGGCTGAACTTTGCATCAATAGTATTAGCAAGCGTATTGATAGCAAGTGTTTTTGCCAAACCAGGAACACCCTCAAGTAGAATATGACCATCGGCAAGCAAGCCAATCATTAATGATTCAACAAGGTGTTTTTGACCAACAATCACCTTATTCACCTCCATGTTGATAATATCAACAAAAGAACTTTCAAGACGAATCCTTTCGTTTAACTCTTTAATGTTTAATGCGTTAACTTCACTCATCGCTTTAAAATTTATATCAGTTTAATTTTCTATTATTAACAATTAACAACCGCAAATTTCACAATTAATACGGGGGATACAAGTTAAAAAGAGTTAAATAGATTAAACAAGAAGCTAAAGTTGAATTAGTTCCAGAAAATGGCTTAATTACTAATAAACCAGAGTCAATTATATTGTTAATAGAATTACTTTTGCAAAAAGTTTAAAAAATTGAACAACCGATATTTTATCGAGCTATCGTACCGGGGTACAAATTTCCATGGTTGGCAAATTCAGGAGAACGCCAATAGCGTTCAGGCTGAGTTGAATAGGGCTTTAAATTTATTGCTCAAAGAAGATATTTCAACACTTGGTGCAGGGCGAACCGATACCGGAGTTCATGCTAAATACTTTATTGCTCATTTTGATACTGCTCGACAAGATCTTAATGATAACCCAAGTTTTATATATCATCTTAATAAGATCTTACCCAATGATATTTCAGTAAAAGCAATTCGAGCAGTAAAGCCAGAAACACATGCCCGGTTTGATGCAATTTCCAGAACCTATCATTATTATATGTGTAGGGATAAAGACCCCTTTTGGCAAGAATTAGCTTGGCTTTACCACGGTAGTTTAAATATCGATTTAATGCAAAAAGCGGCTGATACGCTTTTCAACTATGACGATTTCACAAGCTTTAGTAAGGTTGGCTCCGATAATAAGACTTCAATTTGTAAAATAGCCACGGCTAAATGGGAAGCAAAGGATAATCTGCTAATATTCGAAATCACTGCCGATCGTTTCCTTAGGAACATGGTAAGAGCCATTGTTGGTACTCTGGTAGAGGTTGGAAGGGAAAAAACCAGTATTGAAAGATTTGAGGAAATTATTGCGGCAAAAAACCGCTCGCTTGCTGGCACATCAGCACCAGCAGAAGGATTATATCTTACACATATCAAATACCCTGATTCTATATATCAAATTTGAAAATTCGAGAACTTTCAAACCTAAAATACCTGATGCTCCTCGCGAAGTAAATCGTTTACAGTTTTTACTGGGTTAAAGGTTATTAGGGGAACTTCAACAAAAATAGTATTCCAGTTTGACATGGCACCATTCCATAAGCCAGGTAATTCCTGTGCTTTTAAATCACGTCCATCTTTACTTTTAATAGAAATAAATCCTGTTTTGGGATCGCGAAACTTTAACAAGTCAAATTTATCACCTTGATAATCTTTTACAAAGCAAACCAAATCAACAGGGTTGAAATGGGTTGAGGTTTGAAAAATACTTTTTGTTAAAGGATTCTTCAAATCAATCTGCGAACTTTCAACAATTTGAAGGGATGTTGTTCCATCGGAATTTACTGCCCAAAATGGACCTCCTCCTGGTTCTCCCTGATTTTTAACCATGCCACATACCCTAATTGGTCGATTGAGTATTCTTAGAATGTATGACTTCAGCGCTTTACAATCCTTCAGATTTAAATCTTTTGGGGGCAAAATACAAAGTTCACTCTTTGTAAAATCGAGTACCTCAAGCAACATTTCCTTATCGCAATCGTCGCTATTGCTTATTTTATCGATATAATCGAAAATTATTCCAGTATAGCTGAGCAAAAGCCCTGCAATTGCCTTTTTATATCTTACAGTATGGGGCTTTAACCTATCAGGTACAACGTTATCAATATTTTTAATAAAAATAAGTTCGGCATCAATTTCATTTAAGTTCTCAAGCAAAGCTCCATGTCCGCCGGGTCGAAATAGTAAAGTTCCATCAGAGTTACGGAAAGGTGTATTATCCATCTCAACAGCAATGGTATTGGTGGATATTTTTTGCTCGGAAAAGTAGATATTTAATTTTACCTCATATTTCTCCTCAAACTCTTCTTTTATCTTTTCAACCAATTTCTCGAAAGCGGTTCGATGTTCGGATGAAACAGTAAGATAAATAAAAATATTTTTATCAGAATCTTTACAATGCTGAGCCCCTTCTACAAGCTGCTCCTCAAGTGCAGTTCGAGCATGATTGTCGTATTTGTGAAAAAGAATCAAACCCTTAGGAAGCTCTCCATAGTTTAAACCATCTTTAGCAAGTAATGCCTCGGCAACTGGAGGGTAGTATTTACGTTCCAAAAGTTCATCCATTTTATAACCTGTACTCCATAACTCGTCGTATAACTTGCTATAAAAAGGAAACTTTTGAATGTTTGTAAAAAAATTATACGCAGAATTAAACCCTTTATCCTTTAAACTTCCCTCTCCTTTAACTGGAAAGTCCTGCATAAACTCAAAAAGATGTTTGAACATTCGAGTTGCTGCTCCCGATGCTGGAACAAACTTAACTCTGGTACCATCAAACTCTTTGTAAAGATCGATTAAATCATCAATTTCGTCGCATTCGAGCTTAATGATCCCATTTCCAACTGTTGCAGGTTCGGTAATTTGCATAAAAGGAAAACCTTGCTTAAAATTCTCTATCTGCTCATTAACGTCTTTTACATTAATTCCCTGCAATTCAAATTGAGTTAGATCCAGTTCGTTAAACATTTTTTTAATATAATTATTGAGTTATGGCTTACAAGATACTGGTTAAGAGTTACATCTTTTTGTTTATCATATTGATTTATGTCATTTGACTTTTGTAGGCTATGCACTCTTACAATTATTCCCACTCAAAGCAAACTCTGCAAAGTTCCTTACCATCTTCTGATCTATTTATTGAAATATGAATATTCTTCTCATCAAGTTGAAAAAGATCAATATTTAGATTATAATTCTCTTTACCCTCGGCTAAGAAATTAACGTCCACTGCTTTAATAGTATTCTTTTTATGATGCTCAAAACTAAACGTATTGTAAGCCCATTCAATATAACGGGTATTATTAACATGGTAGTTAACGTCAAAATCGCTCGGTTTTACAATTATATTATCTCTTACAATTCGATTTCCAGAGACATCTGCAATTTTAGAAGGATTTTGAGCAAGAGCACTTCTTTCATTTGAAATAAAGGGCAAACCAATATCATCAAGTCTAACTGGTCGACGATTTTGAGCGTTAAGTATCAACCAGCTACTTGAACCTGCAATTATTCTCTGATTATTAGCATCAAAAACCTCATAGTCTCTCAAAGCAAAAAGACCATCTATCCCTCGAGGATAGGTAATCAACTTGATTTTCTCGGTCCAAAACGGAAAACGAACAATCTCAACCCTAACTCGCGATAACACCCAAAATAGATTCTTTTTGGACAAATCATCCAATCCAAAATGCAGCAAACCTGCATGTTCCCATGCAATTTCTTGAAAATAGTTGAACAATGAAAAGATATTCAACTTGCTTCCAAAATCAATTTCATAGGAATGAATTGTGATTTCCTGAGTATGGTACGCTGGTGAACTAAAAATATTCGTATCCATAACTATTTACTTCGTATACGACTCATGAACTTTTCGGTTTCAACAATTGAACGACGATGCGTCCCTTTACCAATTACTCCCTCCTCATCCCATGCAACCACCTCAAAAAGTAATTTATTACCGTTAACCTCCTTTAAAGTAGCTTCACTTTTTACCTTCATTCCCTTTGGTGTGGCTTTAGTATGAGTAACGGATACTTCAACACCAACAGTATTGTACCCTTCAGGAAGTTTTGATTGAACTGCGCTCATTGCAGCCTTTTCCATCATAGCAATCATTGCTGGTGTTGCAAAAACATCAACCAAACCGGAACCATAGTGACGTGCTGTTGTATTGGCTGTTACGCGTTGAGTTTCCAAAGCTGACAGACCTATACTTAAATTAAATTCCATAGATTTTTTAGATTTTTGCAAATGTATAAAAAACGATACTCGAATTCTGCTTTAACCCACCAACTTTTTAGATTGATAACGATTTATTAATTTTACCCGAAGAAAGCTACAAGTGACAAATTGCTATAAACCTAAACTAAAAATATGATGAGCAAAGTTATAATTGAGAAGTTAAGCAACGATGAAATTTCAAAAAAAGGCATTAAGCAATGGCCAATATGGGAAAAAGAAGTATCAAAATTTGATTGGTTTTATGATTCTGAAGAGGAGTGTCTATTTCTAGAAGGTGAGGTTGAAGTTAATACACCAGAGGGAGTATTCACTATCAAAACTGGAGATTTCGTAACCTTTAAAACAGGTTTAAAATGTACTTGGGATGTAAAAAAACCTGTTCGAAAGCATTATAATTTCAAATAGAGCAAACGCATATACCTACTAAGACCATCATCAAACATCGGTCGATAAATAATCACAAAAACTTAACATTAACTTAACATTAACTTAACATTAAGGAAATATTTTCTTAACCTTAAGATAATACGATATCATATCTTTGCCCTGCATTTAAAAAAAAATCTATGTTTGGACTTAGTGAAGGATTAACCATTCTGCTGATTGTCAGTATTTTTGCAGCTCTTGCTTTTGAATTTATTAATGGTTTTNNTCACGATACTGCAAATGCAGTTGCGACCGTAATCTATACTAAAACACTAAAACCCCGAACCGCAGTAATATGGTCGGGAATATGGAATTTTTTGGGTGTTTATTTAGGCGGTTTAGCAGTAGCAATGGGAATTATGAATCTGCTCCCGCTTGAGATTCTGGTTGATCAGAATATCTACCACACAATGGCAATGATATTTGCCTTAATTCTTACGGCAGTTTTTTGGAATTTAGGGACGTGGTATCTTGGTATACCTTGCTCAAGTTCGCATACTTTACTTGGTTCAATCTTTGGAGTTGGTATCGCATTTATGTTTATCAACGTTGATGGGCATGTTGCGTTAAATTGGAAGAAAGTTATTGATGCTGGTTTATCATTATTCATTTCACCTTTAGTTGGTTTTGGTCTAGCAATGCTTCTAATGCTTTGATTCAGAAGACTCATTAAAAAGAAGAAATTTTTTGATGAGCCTGAGAAAGATAAGAAACCTCCTTTCTGGATAAGAGGAATTCTAGTTCTTACTTGCACTAGTGTAAGCTATTCACATGGTTCGAACGATGGACAAAAAGGTGTTGGTTTAATAATGATTATTTTAATCAGTTTGGCTCCTGCGTTCTTTGCTATTGATAGCTCAAAGAGTATTAGTAATATGTACGGTAATGTACAAGCGATAGAATCGTATACTCAAAAAGTTAACACGATTAATCTAAGCAATGATAATCAGAAAAAACTTGAAGAGATTAAAGGGGAGTTAAGTGCCATTCGACTTGAAATTGAAAAATCCGAAGTTAAAGACGAGATAAAACCTGAGCAAAGGTTTGAAGTTAGAAAAGATATCGTTCTTATCACAAAATCTTATGAATCCATTTTAAAAAGTCACGAAGATTACAATCAATTAGGTTTAACCCAAAATGAGCATAAAGGGTTAAAAAATAATCTAAAAGAACTTAAATCGTTTACAGAGTTTGCTCCATGGTGGGTTATCCTTATGGTTTCAGTATCACTCGGTTTAGGTACAATGATTGGATGGAAACGAATTGTAGTCACCATCGGCGAAAAAATTGGTAAATCGCATTTATCTTATGCGCAAGGTGCAAGTGCTGAAATGATAGCTGCAAGTACAATTGGTATTTCAACTTTACTCGGGTTACCAGTTAGTACAACACACGTTCTATCATCAGGTGTGGCAGGAAGCATGGTTTCTGAAGGAGGGTTGAAGAATCTACAATACAAAACTGTTAAAAACATCTTAATCGCGTGGATTGTAACAATTCCTGTTACAGTAATACTTTCATGCGGAATATTTCTTGGATTATATTGGGTATTAAACTAATAAGGCTAAACAATATATGAAAAACCCCCGAATTCTTTTCGAGGGTTTTCTTTTTTATCACTGTTTGATCCTTTCGGCCATTTTTTTTGCTAAAACTTCGCATTGTTGATACTTCTCATCCGATGGTTTCCCAAAAATCTCTGCTGGTTCAGCAACAAGTTCAAGTTTAATCTCCTCAGCAAACTTCATGAGGTTCTTTACCCCACCACCATTCCAACTATAACTACCAAAAAGCCCTAGGTATTTATCTCGAATCCTCATGTGTTCGAGCTCGCGAGTAAGGTTCTCCATTAATGGAAACATTTCGGAATTGTATGCACATGAGCCTAGTATTAGGCCGTTATACTTCCAAATGTCATTTATCAGATGACTAATATGTGTTCTTGAGATATCATGGATTCTTATCTTTTTAACCCCATTTTCGGATAATTTACGACCAATATAATCAGCCATTTGTTCGGTGTTGCCGTACATAGAAGCAAAAATAATAACAACTCCCTCTTCGGCTACATACCTACTCCACCTGTCGTATAACTCTATAACATGATTTGGATTAGAACGCCATACCGGTCCATGAGTTGGAGCAACAGCCTTAACTTCAATTCCTTGAAGTTTCATTAGCGCTTTTTGAACCATATTACTATACTTTCCAACTATATTTGAATAGTAACGACGCATCTCCTCCTCGAAAAATTCAAAATTGATTTCATCATCGAATATACCACCATCAAGAGTCCCAAAACTACCAAAAGCATCACCCGAGAATAGGATCTGATCAGTTTGATCGTAGGTCATCATGGTTTCGGGCCAATGAACCCAAGGGGTCATATAGAATTTAAGCTGATGATAGCCAAGATCTATAATATCACAATCATTTACCTCTATTAAATTCTCTTTGATCCCCCAATATGCTTCAACAATCTTAAAAGTTTTTGAGTTACCGATGATTTTAACACCCTTGAAATGGTTGAATATTGCTTTCACCTCACCTGAATGATCGGGCTCCATATGATTAATCACCAGATAATCGAGCTTTCTGCCGTTCAACAGCTTCTCGATGCGTTCAATATAGTTTCCTGCAGCATGATCCTCAAGAGTATCAATAAGCGCTGTTTTATCATCAAGAATAAGATACGAGTTATAGGAAACACCCCTATCTAAAGGCCACATATTTTCAAAAAGCCTTTTGCGACGATCGTTAACGCCAATCCAATGTACTTTCCCTTTTACTAATTCTGTATAGTGCATAATTAAAGTGTTTACTTTTTATAACGACGCTGCAAAAATAGAAAACAAATGATTTATAAAAAAAGGAAGTGTGCAATTGATGATAAATTAAAATTCTCTTAAAAATTTCTTAAAATATTTTTTTATGATTGATCGAAATTAAAATATCATAATAATACACCATAACCATCAACTTATTTAACCCTTTACGTGCAAATAATAAAAATCATAATTATAGAATAAAACTATATATCATTTTATGACACTTTACATGAATATTTAAATACCATAACTTGCTTTTACTAATCTTAACTTAAAACCTAATCAATTATGAAAAAGAAATTTACCTTCATCGTGTTAATTCTCGCAATAAGTTTATTGACTTTTGCGCAGAAAGGATACAAAAACCCTGCAGCTGCATACTGCGAATTCATGGGTTATCGTTACTCAATACAAATTGATAAAACAGGTAATGAAATCGGAACTTGTACATTACCTAATGGCGAACAGGTAAACGCTTGGGACTTTTATAAAGGAAAAGTTGCAAAGGAGTATTCCTATGCTGCTAAAAAAGGCTACAGTATTGAAACAGTAGTAGAAAAAATAGATGGGTTTACCATTGAAAAAACTGTATGTACAAGTAATTCAAAAAATGGTGCACAAGAGAAGTTATCATTAGAAGAACTGATGGCTAAGTATGGTGACAATATGCAACTGGAAACTAGAGGTCCTGGTAAGGAAATTTATGAAATAGCGAAAGATAATCCTAATTTCAAGATAACTAAAGCAACTCCGACTTCCTTTGACTGGAGAAGTTATAACGGACATTCATATATAGGTGCAGTCCGCGATCAGGGTAATTGTGGTTCATGTTACACCTTTGGAGCAAACGCTTGCGCCGAAGGAACCTATAACTTTGCAACCGGCAGTTACGATTCAAATACAGCAGACTTTTCTGAAGCATACATTGCTTGGTGCTTAGGTTCAATGCCAGCTTATAGCAGCCATTTTAGTGGTTGCAATGGCGCTGATTACACTTACTCTGAATTACAAGCATTAGTAGATATCGGAGTTATACCTGAATCTTACTTCCCATATACAGACACCGATCCACAATCATGCCCTTCATCAACCACATCGGCTCCTAAAACAAAATTCAATGCTTGGTATCGGGTACCTTGTTCCGATGTTGAAGCAATAAAGACTGCAATTATGACCTACGGCGTTGTTGATGCAGCCGTTTACGTATCATCCGCTTGGCAAAATTACAGTGGAGGTATATACTCAGATGCTTCAACATCCTGCCCTGGTAGTCCCTGCGATTACACAACAACAAACCATGCTATTGCGCTAGTTGGTTGGGGATACGATGCAACTTATGGTGACTACTGGATCTTGAGAAACTCATGGGGTCCATCATGGGGTGAAGGAGGTTACATGAGAACTGCCGTAACATCTGCTCGCGTTGCTTGCTCGGTTTGTTACATGGTTTATCAAAATACACCGCCTGCTGCTCCAACCGCAACCACAGTTGCTGCTTCTGGAGTAACTAACAATACTGCTACTTTGAATGCTACAGTTAATCCTAATAACGCTTCAACAACTGTTACTTTCGAGTATGGGTTAACTACAAGTTATGGAAGCACTGTAAACGGTACACCTAATATATTAACTGGTGCATCTGCAACTGGTGTTACTGCTGCTTTAACAGGTTTAACTGCAAGCACAACTTACAATTATAGAGTAAAAGCTGTTAATTCATATGGAACTACCTATGGTAGCAATATGACATTCACAACATTAGCTGATCCTATTTCATTGACCCTACCTGTAACTGAGAATTTCACAACATCAACGCTTCCAAGTCAATGGACAACTCAAAATGAAGGAAGTGGAATAACTGAGCGTTGGAGTTTATCAAATACAACCAACGCAGGTGGTTCTGCATATGAACTAAAATGTTCATATCAAAATATCAGCCCTGGAACAACAAGGATTGTTACTGCCCCAGTTAACACCATTGGAGTTAGCCAGGTTACATTCTCATTCAGACATATGCTTGATGCTTATGGTACTGGCGCAACATTAAGGTTACAAACTTCAACAGATAAGATAAATTGGACAAACACTAGTTGGTCGGTTGCTACAACATCTACAAATATAGCAGCAACAACTGTTAGCGTTCCAGTTACTACAAACCTTAATTCAAACAATACTTATTTTGCATTAGTAGTTGATGGAAACCTATATCAAATTGATTACTGGTATATTGATAACATTTCAATAACTAGTGGAGGTTCAACAATCCCAACAGTTACCACTAATACCGTTACCAGCATCGCTGCAAACTCAGCTACCTGTGGTGGTAATGTAACTTCTGATGGTGGTGCAGCTGTTACCGAAAGAGGTATTTGCTATGCAACTACAGCAACCCCAACTACTGCTAATAGCAAGGTAACAAGTGGTACAGGAACAGGAACATTCACAGCAAATATGAGCGGTCTCACAGCAAGTACTCTATACTATGTAAGAGCTTATGCAATTAACGCAAACGGAACAGCTTACGGAGCTCAACAATCATTTACAACACTCCCAAGCGGTGGTACAGTTGTTACAATTGGAACAGGAACTTCAACTCAAGGATACCCACTCAGTTGCTACTATGGATATGAAAGGAGCTCATCTCTCTATACAGCATCTGAACTAGGAACAACTGGAATAATCAATAAGGTTGAATGGTACCCAACAATAACCTTGTCGTACAATGTACCTGTGAAGATTTACATTAAAACTACTACGGCATCTACCATTTCTTCTTCAACTTGGGCAACAGCCATTTCAGGTGCAACATTAGTTTATGATGGTACAATGGCAGGTACAACTGCAAATGCATGGAAAGCATTCTCTTTATCTACAACATTCAATTATACAGGTGGTTCAAACAACCTAATGGTTCTGGTTGAAACAAATTATGGTGGAACAGGAGCTGGTTCAAGCTCTGGGCCTGCTTGTCGCTACTCTACAGCAACCAACAGACATATGTATATAAGGGCTGATAACTCCGCACCAACAGGTACAGCAATTGTTTCCAGTCGACGTCCAAACATTAGAATTACAATTGGTGGAGTAGCCTCACCAAAAACTGAAAACCTAGATCAATTTGAGAATTCTTCTGAAATGATTAGCGCATATCCTAATCCTACAACAGGAGTTATCACAATTAAGAGTGAAGGAACAATTAAATCAATAGATGTTTACTCAATAACTGGTGCGAAGATTCTATCAAGGCCAAATATTACTGATCAAGCATCTAAAGATATAGACCTTTCAAAATTCAATAATGGCATTTACATCATTATTGTAAATGATGGTACTAAAAATCATACTTTGAAAGTGACAAAACAATAAAAGGATTCCTAAAATTAGGAATGAAGAAAATAAAAAGAGGGTGTTAAACACCCTCTTTTTATTTAACGTTTACTTGTGCTTATCTCTTTCTATTTATTTCCGAATCCTTTATTAAGGAATCACCATTTTGATTCATAAAATCGATGAGCGGAGTTCTAACCTTGTTGCCAAGCGAATCGACGCATACACAAACAGCATACTGGGATGATTCCGAGGTTTCTGTTTCAATCTGACAACCTTTTCGGGCGCAATATGAAAATGCTTGTCCGCAAGTTCCTCTAAAAAAAGACCACTCATCGCATTCAGTGCTATCAGGGAAAACGCATACCCTTGTCTGATTACCGAACTCATCAACGCTCACCTTTGATTTATAACCCATAAACTTTACATATAATGATGCTGGGTTTGGAATCACCCTATTCTGCGAATAGCCTGATATCGCGAATAAAGAGAAAATTGATGATAATAGTACTTTTTTCATTATGAAACAGTTATGTTGACTTACTTATTTTTTATAAAAATATGAAATTCCCAAGGTTTTAACGTAATGATTTCTCCTTTAATAAATACTTTTGATTCCCCAGTCATGTAATTAGTGAATGAATCTGGATAATCATCGCCCTCAAAAGATACTTTTTGCTCATTTGACGACAAATTGAAAACAGCCAAAAGTTTTTCAACCTCATTTTTTCGAGTGAACGCGAAAATACATGAATCATTGGTTGATTTGATTCTGAAAATATCTGCACCCTTATCGCCAGCAGCAAGCACAGAATTACTCTTCTTTAACTCAACCAGCTTTTTATAAAATGGGGTTAATCCTAATGAATCATTCCAGTTAATCTGATCCTTATCAAAAAACTTTAACCTGCGGTTAAAACCAACCTCTTGGCCTGAATAAATTAAAGGCATACCGGGCATAACGAATGATAATGCAGCAAAAGTTTTTACCGATTCGCCCATACGTTCAAACTCTGTTCCATTCCAAGAATTTTCATCGTGGTTGGTGATAAAGTTTAACTTATTGGTATTCTTTGGATATTCAGAGATGTTCTTCAAAAGATATTTCTCAAGATTGTTAACATTCATTTTCCCTTGAGCAATCTGGTTCATAATATGATGAAACTCCCAACCATAGTCTGCGTCAAAAGCATACTGCTGCATCTCAGGTTTTTCAGCCTCAGCAAGCATAAATACTGGCTTAATTTCATCAAGCTGCTTTCGAGCATCGTTCCAAAAATCAGTTGGAACCTCAGCTGCAACATCACATCGAAAACCGTCAATTCCAGCATCCTTGATCCAGAATTTCATAGCATCAACAATATACTGCCTTAACTCCATTTTAGTATAATCGAGTTTTGCAACATCGCTCCAATCAAAAGGGGAAATTACTTTTCCTGTCGAATCGCGAACATACCAATCAGGATGCTCATTAATCAAAATGGCATCATGCGATGTATGATTTGCAACCCAATCGATAATCACTTTCATTCCCAATCCATGGGCTTTAGCCACAACAATCTTAAAATCTTCTAGAGTTCCAAATTCAGGGTTAACTCCAAGGTAATCCTTTACAGAATAGTAACTACCCAATGAACCTTTACGGTTAACTTCACCAATTGGGTGTATTGGCATAAACCAAATAATATCAACACCCATTTCTTTTAATTCAGGCAAATATTTTTCAAATGCTTTTAATGTTCCTTCATTCGTGTATTGACGCAGATTAACTTCATAAATAGTCGCGTTCCTGCTCCATTCGGGATGAACAACTTCACTTTTCTGCCCGAAAACATTTGAAGAAAGAAATGAGAATAAACCTGAAATTGTAAAAAGCAATTTTACTGATTTTGTGAAAGCCGCCATTTATGCCTCTGTTATTTGGTAAATCCAGGTTAAATTTTTGTTAAAGAGAAAATAAAATTCCGATAAGTAATTTTTTATTGATATTTTTGAGCAATCGAAACTTTAATTTAACAATAGAAATTTAATGGCAAAAGTTTTTTCCGATCCCGTAGTAAAATTTTTTGTAAGCGCCGTTGGAGTTGTTGTAATTTTCATCACTTTAATGGAACTGCAGCATATTTTTATCCCCCTTGTAATTGCATACTTTTTGTTTTTTATGTTTGAGCCGCTCAATAATTTTTTAAGAAAATATAGAATTCCTTATTGGCTGACAATAATTCTGAATTTGATAATTGTTATCGGAATTGTTTTTGGAATATCGAGAGTTATAATTGATTCCTTTTCAAATTTAGTAACAGAGCTCCCGTTTTACGAGCAGAAGTTGAATAATCTCATAAGAAGAACAGCAGTTTCTTTCGGCGTAAAAGATCCGGTATTTACAAGATTCAGGATTGATAAAATTTTAACAACGGTTGATTACGGTGTAATTGCAGAAGATTTATTTTCATCAACAATTTCAATTTTTACTTCGGGCTTTTTTGTTTTATTCTTTTTCATTTTTGTGAGCACCGGGCACAACAAAATTATTGAAGCATTTAAACACAGATTCGTTGAAAAAAATATTAAAGACTCAATCAAAAAAATAAAAAAAGAGCTCAAGAAAAAAGAAGAAGAATCTCTAATTCCGCTCGATGAGTTAGAAAAGATTGAAGAAGAAAATCAGAAAAAGAGAAATGAAGAATTGATTGAAAAAACATTTAGAGACAT
>DQHR01000020.1 GCA_003531155.1 Bacteroidales bacterium
TACGTTAAGTTTGTGATAATTAGGTAAGGTAACTAGAAACAGGTCAACCTAATTATCACAAACTTAACGTAAAGTGAATATCGAACTTGTAATTGATGTACGTGATACTGAGATTGCGATTGCTCTGCTTGAGAATAAACAACTTGTTGAACTCAATAAGGAGAAAAGCAATGTTCAGTTCGCGGTTGGCGACATCTATCTCGGTAAGGTAAAAAAAATAATGCCCGGGTTAAATGCAGCATTCGTAGATGTAGGCTACGAAAAAGATGCATTTCTTCATTACCTCGACCTAGGGCCACAGTTTCAAACTTTTGATAAATACCTGCAATCAATTATCTCCAAGAAAAATAAGTCGTTGCCGATTTCAAAACTTAAATTGGAATCTGAGATCGACAAAAATGGTAAAATTGGAGGAGTGATTAATGGTGGACAATCGATTCTTGTTCAGATTGCCAAAGAACCCATATCGACAAAGGGACCACGATTGAGTTCTGAGATATCGATTGCTGGGCGTAACCTAGTTTTGATGCCTTTCTCAGATAAGGTATCTATATCGCAAAAGATTGCCTCTCCTGAAGAACGAAAAAGGCTCAAGCGGTTAATGGAAAGTATTATCCCTCGTAATTTTGGGGTGATTGTAAGAACTGCCGCCGAAGGCAAGAAGGTGGCTGTACTCGATGCCGAACTTCGTGGGTTGATTAAAAGATGGGATGCTGCAGTGGAAAAACTGAAGACAGCTCCCGTACCATGTTTGCTTGCAAGCGAGTTGAAGAGAACTTCAACTATTCTGCGCGATATGCTTAACGTATCGTTCAACAACATTCATGTTAACGACGAGAATGTTTATAACGATATCAAAGAATATATCGATACCATTGCTCCTGAAAAGGAGAAAATAGTGAAACTGTACGAAGGCAATGTTCCTATTTTCGAACAGTTTGGCGTAGAAAAGCAGATAAAAAGCCTTTTCGGTAAGACAGTTTCGTTTAAAAGTGGTGCCTACCTTATTGTAGAACATACAGAGGCTTTACATGTATTTGATGTAAATAGCGGCAATCGCTCAAAGGCAACCAACGATCAAGAGACTAATGCCCTTGATGTAAACCTATCGGCTGCGGATGAAATTGCACGCCAATTGAGACTTCGTGATATGGGTGGCATTATCGTAGTCGATTTCATCGATATGCATTCTCAGGAAAACAGGCAGATTGTATTTGATAGGATGAGGGATAATATGGCAAAGGATCGTGCAAAGCACAATATCCTTCCTCTTAGCAAGTTTGGACTGATGCAAATAACTCGTCAAAGAGTTAGACCTGAAATGCAGATCGATACTGTTGAGAAATGTCCAACTTGCAAAGGCTCAGGAGAAGTTTCTCCAACAATCATTTTCGATGAGCAAATCGAGAATCAGCTTTCATTCCTTGCAGGTGAAAGAGACATAAAAAATATTACATTAAAGCTGCACCCCTACATTGCAGCGTTTATAACTAAAGGATTTATATCCAAACGAATTAGGTGGATGCTTAAATATGGATGCAGGATTAAGGTTTTGCCCATATCATCTTACCACCTGTTAGAGTTCCATTTTTTTGATAGGAACGATATCGAGATAGAACTATAGCCAACTAACCCCCGAAAGATTTCGGGGGTTTTGTTTTAAAAAAGATTAAGAAAAATTTATGCCTTTGATGCCAAATTGATAATTTCGCATCATTATAAATTTTCTATGATGAAACGGTTGTTATTCATATTATATCAACCCTACAAGTGGTTGTTCTTTCTCCCTTTTCTTTTTATAAACACTATCATTTTTGGAATTTTAGCTGTTATTGTAAGTGCTTTCTTTAACCAAAAAATTGGCAGCTATATTGGCGGAGTAGTTTGGTCGCGACTTAATTCAATTCTGACCCCAATGTTTGCTAAAGTCGAAGGGCGAAAAAATATAAATCCGATGCAGTCTTATGTTGTAGTTTCTAACCATCAAAGCGTTTACGATATATTTCTTATTTATGGTTGGCTTGGCATTGATATCAAATGGATAATGAAGAAGGAGTTACGCAAGATTCCTGGAGTAGGATTTGGGAGTGAAAAGGTTGGACATATCTTTATTGATAGATCTAATAGCAAGAAAGCCCTCGAAAGTATTAACGAGGCAAAAAGAAAACTTGTTGATGGTACTTCAGTTGTCATTTTTCCCGAAGGAACTCGAAGCAAAACAGGCGAATTGGGACAGTTTAAGCGAGGTGCTTTTAAGATTGCCTTTGATTTGAACCTTCCAATTCTACCTATTACTGTTATTAACACCAAGAATATTCTTCCAACAAATACAATTAACATCATGCCTGGAAGGGTGAAAATGGTTATACATGAACCCATTGATATGAGGGATTATGCTGAGAAAGGAGATGTGGCGTTGATCGATGAGGTTAAACACAGAATTGCAAGCGCACTACCTAATATTAGCTAAGTTTTAATTCATTTTCAATTTGTTCCAGTTCCTTTTTTAAAGATTTTAGGATAGGTTTTATTTGAATGTTCACCTCTTCAACTAATGATTTTACTTCGTTTAGTTTTCCCTTTTCTCCATCAGTTTGTTCAATTTTAAAAAGTAAGCCAGCAATGTTATATATCTTAAACTGTTTAAATGCGGGTTTCATTTTATGAGCTATTGCTGATGCATCTTTAATATTTTTATTAACGATTTGCTGATTCAGCTCTTTCAGGTTTTTGTCGGTATTATCTATAAAAGTACTCAAAATCAGTTTTGCCGATTGCATGTCACCACCAGAGAATCTGTAAATATCTGACAAATCGTATCCTAAATCTTTTTTCTGTTTATGTTCAGCACGAACTTCTAATTTTTCGTGAAATTCTGCAAAAGGCTCAATCATCTTAACTAAATCTATTTCTGAGAAAGGTTTTATCAAGTAACCAGCAAACCCTCTTTCAGTAAAATGATTAGAGTTATTAATCATGCTATTAGCCGTGATTGCAACTATTGGGATTGTAAAACCTGCTTTTGTAACCATTTCAACAATATCATAACCGCTGATACTTGGCATTTGGATATCGGTAAGAATAAGATTGAAATTATTATTTTGAATTAACTCTAATACTTCGCATGGATTTGCTGTTGTAACAGCAGAAATATTAAGGCTTTTAAGAAGTTCTTCGGTGATTAATCGATTTACCTCATCGTCATCAATTACTAAAACTCTAAAATTTCCCTGGATTATCAAATGTAGTGGCTGCTCAGTTTTTACTTCAACAAGTTCTCCTTTTCCTCGGTATGGAATTGCTATGCTTATTGTTGTTCCTTTGTTGGGACTACTTTCTATTAGTAATTCTCCTCCCTGCAATTCAGTTAATCTTTTTACAATGGTTAGACCTAGCCCTGTACCTCCATATTTTCTGGTAATACTTGGATCGGCTTGTGAAAATTCTTCGAAGATTAGTGATTGTTGTTCTGCTGAAATTCCAATACCCGTATCCTTAACTGAAATTGTTAATCGAATGAAATCGTTTTTGATTTCTTCAGAGTTTAATATTATTGTGACTTTGCCTTTATCCGTGAATTTGATGGCATTACTAAGAAGATTTAGGATTATTTGTTTTAATCTAAATGGATCTCCCCATATTGTTGATTTTACTGTATTAAGTTCTACCTTCTCAATTAATAGGTTCTTCTCGTCAGCTTTATGCTGAAGTGTATTAATTGATTCCTGAATAACATCCATCGGATTAAACGGTAACGATTCTATTCGCATGTGTCCGCCTTCGATTTTGGAAAAATCGAGAATGTCGTTAATGACGTTTAGCAAATGTTCGGATGAGGAGGTGAGTAGTTTAATCTGATTATCCTGCTTTGGATCTAGTTCGGTCCTCCTTAGTTGACGAGTGAGTCCAATTATTGAACTTAGGGGAGTCCTAATTTCATGACTCATGTTAGCAAGGAATTGCTCTTTTACTTTTAAAAGTTTCTCTGCGTATTTCTTTGCTTCATAAAGTTCATTCCTATAATAGTTGCTTTTAGTAATGTCTCTGAATATTACAGCAAGGAAAAGTAAAATCATTATCATTGCAGCTCCCCCAAGGGCAAGCACAATAATTGTTGATTTATGTACAACTTCTTCAGCACTATTTGAACGCTTATAGGATAATGAGAGTTCTTCTCGCTCTAATAACGAAACGATTACTCTAATTTGATCCATCAATTCTTTATCGCTTTTAAGGAGTTCCAGCTCTTTTGTACTCGCCAAATCCCGAGCGCTTTTCTGCTCGTTACGAATCTGATTCAGTAGTCCAACAACCTTACCAACAATACTGTCAGGAAGATAACCTGAATGTGCAATCGTATCAATATGTGTCTCAACCTTAACCTTTGTTAAAGTTGTATCAATCTTTTCTTTGCCCGATATCCAATTTTTTAGTCTTCCAAAAAAACCACTTTTGTGCGACGGTAAACGTTCCAACACAGTGTCGCGTTTGGTTGTAGTGGTGGTTACTGATCGTGAAACGATAGGTGGGTTTGCATTTGTAATTGCTTGTACCCTTGCAATCTCTTCTAGTGCTCTATCGTAAAAAACGGAGGAACGATCTAATTGTTTTAGTTCAATAAACTCTTCGAGAACCTCTTCCTTTTTTTCGAGAAGTTGCTTTATCTTTTCGATTTTTAGGCTTTGACTATGACTTTCTTTAGTTAGATCAAGAAGCGTATCAACTTTATCGCTAATGTTAATTAGGAATTTGAAGTAGGTGTTTAGGCTCTCCTCATCGCGAGTTAGGTTATAGGTTCGGATATTACTTTCCGCTTCATAAATATCAGTAAGAACAGCGTTAAGCAGAATTAATTTTTTGTTTGGATGCGAAAGAGATTGTTTTGTTTTCGAGAGTTCGATAAAACCATTGTAGGTTATAGATACTGCTGATATTGCAAAAGCTAGAATGATGACAAAACCTGCCAAAACTTTAGGTTTAAGCCAAATATTTAATGGTCCTTCTGCCTTTAACATTTATACAATAATGATTTTAGCTAATTTATAGAGTTTTTAGTTACAATTAACCGAAACAACTAACTACCTCAAAATAAAAAAGGGAAGCAATCTGCTTCCCCACTATAATTTATTGTAAATTCGTTATTCAACAATAATAACAAGATATTTCGATGCGCTCCAGAATTTATTAGCATCAATAATATCTATCTTTTCAACAACACCATTTTGATTGGAAACTAACTTGTACGAATCGGTCGGATGAACTGTGATTACTTTAACCTTTTTGCCCGAAAGTGGAATTGTTGTTAGTTTAGAGATGTCTGCTTTTGTGAAATAGTCGATGTTAAAATCATTTTTTAATTTGCTTGTCTTGCCAATACCCAAGAAACCACCAGACTTATCTATAATTTTATTGTCGATAAGTTCTTTTTGAGTACCAAAAGCATAGTATGCAGTATTTATTGTTTCAACTTGTTTATTTACTGTTTCGGTCAGTTGTGCTTTTTCTGTGTTAAGAGTGTCAACTTGAGCGTTGAGAACTGCAATTGAAAAATCCATTTGTGTTAGTTTGTCTTTAAGTAATGATATTTCGGTATCACGCTCTTGGATTGTCTCATTTGTTTGAGCAAGCATCTTCTCAAACTCGGCAACTTTTAAGTTAGATTCTTTTAGTTTATTGCTTAGGTATATTATTGTACGCTTATTCTTCGACATCAACTCATTAATTATTTTGATATCCTCGTTAATTTGTTCGCGAGTATCGGAGTTGAGTTCTGAGGCATTAGTGGTATTTTTTGAGATGTAATTTTCCTTGATTTTAATTTGTGCTAAATTTGATTCTATCTCGTTAAGCATTTGGAAAAATCCGTTAATAGTAGAGTCTTTGGACTGAGATTCGGCTCGTAATGCGTTATTCTCTTTGGTTAGGAGTTCAATCTGTCTCTTTTCTTTTTCCTTACAGCCCGATGTCGCAATTATTAGCGACAATGAGGCAATTATAAAAAGTTTATTCATGGCAATTTAGTTTTTTTTGAATGCATTATTACCAATAGTATTCCAAAGTTACTTTAAAAATATTATATATGTTAACTATCAGATAAATAGTTTATTGTAGATTGTGCTGTCGTTAAAGAGTTGCGTAAGGAATGTTATATTTGTGTATGAAAATCAACAATATGGGAAATGGTTGTGACGCCTTTACATGTTATATTACTTGTTTAGATATTTATTGAAAATAGCATAAAGTTCGTCAGTATCAATTGGTTTGGATATATAACCATCGCAGCTGGCTTTAATCGCTTTTTCCTTTTCTTCGCTTTGAGAGTATGCTGTTTGAGCAATAATAGGAAGGTCTTTTTTTATGGTTTTTATTTTTTTTGTTGCCTCATACCCAGATATTCCTGGAAGTTGAATATCCATTAGTACAAGTTCAATCTTGTTGTTAGTTTGGCATATTTCAATAGCTTCTTCTCCTGATTTTGCATTAATTAGTATTAACCCGCTTTCACTTAGCAATTCGAACAGATATAAAAAGTTAATAGGCTCATCTTCCACAACCAATACAACTCTATTTGTCCACAGATTAGTCATTTCGAAAGGGGTTAAAAGCACTTGAGGTTAGTCATGTAGTTACAATACGTTTGCTTTTTTTGAAGGTTGCCATTATAAGTCGTTTTTTAATAAAAAGTTTCATTTGCCATTGTTCCATGTGGTGTTGGTTTAATGTTTAGTTGTTATTGCTATATTTGTTCACTATTCATTAAAAATGGCAAAAGAAAGTAGCCCTGATAAAGGTTTTTATTTTTGGATCGAGAATTTATCCGATCGAATTTTTAACTATATTGATATTCATTTGGTTGGGATAATGGGTACTATCTCAATTCATTTAATATT
This sequence comes from Bacteroidales bacterium, assembly GCA_003531155.1. Taxonomy (GTDB): domain Bacteria; phylum Bacteroidota; class Bacteroidia; order Bacteroidales; family Tenuifilaceae; genus UBA8529. The sequence goes on from DQHR01000020.1 coordinate 6,891, forward strand.
GGCTATTGTTTTATTGTTCGTTAAGATGAATTACACCCCAACACCGCGAAGCGTTGAAATTGATATCAATTTCAGGGATGAATTACTTCCAATTACGGAGGAGCAGAGACAACAAATGGATCAGGTTGATATGGCTATTGAGAAGTTGATTCATCAAGGGCTTGAAGCCGACGTTGTGAAGAATGTAGCTGTTGATGCTGCTTCGAATGAATCAAATGAGTTAAATCCTACCTTAAAAGACGATAAAGGAATTAATGCTTCGGATTTATATCGCGAAGCAGGGGAGGTAAAGCAGCGTATGTCTGATAATAAAGAAAATTACGAGAAAACACAGATGCTTTCAGGGCAAGAAGAGATACCAAACACCCCAGTTAAAAATACTGCTCTAAAGGAGGAAGGTAAGTATAAAGGTCCAGCAGTTATATCTTACTACCTAGAGG
>DQHR01000107.1 GCA_003531155.1 Bacteroidales bacterium
GGGGTTTGTTGCTGCTGGTGATTTGATTGATTTTTGGAACGGAGAAAGAAAAAATGTTCGTGAAACTTGTGAATTGTGTGTTTTGCGATATACTTTAGCAGAAGAAAATAATTTACCAAAACCATTTTTATTACCAAACGAAATGCCCTCTTAGTTAAATGGATATAACACGACGCTACGAACGTCGAATCAGTGGTTCGATTCCGCTAGAGGGTGCCAAATTTGCGTTTCTCTTCTCTTTGTGATACTCTCCTAACAACAGGAGAAATATCATGTCAATATGTTTATTTGGTTATGGTCTAATTGGAAAAGTTATTAATGCCTNNAAATTGCGGTTGCTGCATTCGATGCTGGTGTTTCATATTTTGATTTAACAGAAGACACAGACACTGCTGAAAAAATTCGTACCCTAAATGGAATTAACAAAGCTAGATTTTATCCACAATGCGGGCTCGCCCCAGGTGCTGTGGGCATCATTGCTAATTATCTTTCTACGTTTTTTGAAGAAATTTATGAAATTAAATTGAGAGTTGGAGCGTTGCCGATCACAGCTACAAATCATATTCAATATTATTTGTCTTGGTCGCCAGAAGGATTGGTTAACGAATATTACAGATTATGTCCTGCTATAATTGATGGAATATCTGTGCTCGCAGAACCATTGGATGGATATGAATTTCTTACCTTAGATGGAATTGGATACGAAGCATTTAATACATCTGGTGGGGCTGGAGATTTAATTAGCAAGTTAAAGCATAAAAATATCAAAAAATTGACTTATAAAACCATTAGATATCCAGGCCATCGCGATCAAATTTTGTTCTTGAAAGAAGATTTGAGATTATCAAAAGAGGAAATGATTGAACTTTTGAGTAAACAATTACCGCACAATCATGATGATGTGGTTATAATTTTTGTTGAAGTAATAGGTAAACAAAATGGCCAATTACGTAGAGAAACATATTTCAAGAAAATTTATGGAGATCGAGACCTTGGTATTTCGGCTATTCAAAAAACAACTGCTGCTGGAGTAGTTTCTATGGTAGATTGTTATTTGAATGAAAAAATAAAAAAAGACGAAATAGTACGATATGAAGATTTTGTGTCTAATAAATATGGTCTAATGTACGAGTTTTAAATGAGACATAAATATGAGTTGGAACTATAAAAACAGAACTCCTGGGCACGTAATGGAAGCTCTTTTAGAACGAGCTATTGGATTGTGGTGTTCACATCCATTACATCATTACAGAAAAGACTCTGGTTATATGAGTAAACCCGGAGAACTAGTTCAAAGTTTACCAGAAAAAGATAGAGAATTATTAAAGAATTTAACTATTAAAGATTTTGATCATCGTCCTGATGTGACACCACATCTTTATGGATCAAATGCTACCTGTCAACACCGTGGGCGTTATAGTCGTGTGTTAGCAGAGCAAAGAGCAATTGATAAAAAGACGATGTAAGGGCTTTGAAGGTTGGACATAGGGTTGAACCTTCACTTAACTGACTTTAATTAATTAGGATATTAGTCAGATATCCGTATAAATAAGGAGAAACAAATGATGCATAAAGATAAATTAGTAGTCGTAATTAAAAACGGTGGAAAAGTTCTTCGCGAGTTTGAGGACACAGTCTACGTTCCATTCGGAACTGAATATTCAATCTTTTTTAAAAACCTAAACAACGTTCGTGCGTTGGCTAATATTACCGTAGATGGTAAATCAGCAACCGATGGTGTGAATTTGGTTATTCCTGCAAATGGATCAGTTAATCTTGAAAGATTTATCAAGAATGGCAATCTACATGCTGGTAATAAATTCAAATTTATTGAACGTACTGCTGGTGTTGAAAAACATCGTGGTGTTGAAGCCGAAGATGGTTTGATTCGTGTTGAATATCGTTTCGAAAAGGTATATCCAAAATGGGAGTATAAACCCACCCCTTGGGTAGCACCAAGAAGTAAAGAATGGTGGGAATATCAAGGAGAAGTTAAATGTAAGGGTTTTAATCCTACAATGGACACATACACTTACAATTCTTCAGATGCAGCAGGTCAAAATTATTTGGACGGCGATGGTGGTAATANNAATGTCCCGTAGTTTTACTGCTTCAGCATCAGCCGCTCCTGTTAATACAGCTTTAAATACAGGATATGCAACACCTCGAAACAAAATTATGAAAAGTGCTGCTCCTAGAAAGGAAGTTACCAATGATGTTGGTATTACTGCTCCAGGCGCAGTTTCAAATCAATCATTTTACGTAGCAGAGTGGTTTGCAACTGAAACCGAAAGTCATGTTATTGTTCTTAAACTTCTAGGCGAAACCGAGAAAGGGACAATTGTTTCAAGACCAATTACTGTTCATGCAAAACCAAAATGCACGTCTTGTGGTAAGACGAATAAGGCAATTGCACGTTTTTGTACAGAATGTGGAACAGGCTTAGAATTAGTAGCATAAGTCGTTTTTTCTAGTTGACAAAACACAGAAGATGGGTTAAAATCCATCTTCTGTCATTTATAAAGTTAAATATGCAATATTACGATAAGTACACATTTTTTTACGGGGGTCCGTTTTCACAGTGGAGATATTCTCCATTTGAAATAGATAATCAGTTTTATACTCATGCTGAACAATACATGATGTATCAAAAAGCTATGGTGTTTGGTGATTTGGAAGCCGCAAAAGCAGTTTTGGTTTCAAAAGATCCTTCTATTCAGAAGGCTATTGGTCGAACAGTAAGAGGATTCAATCCAGATGTATGGAATTCAATCTCTCGTGATGTAGTGTTTAGAGCTAATGTTGCTNNTTTAAGTGAAATACAAGCATATGGAACTACATCACAACAATGGCAAGGAACCAATTGGCTTGGTCAAGTAATAACTGAAGTTCGAGAATATTTCGAATTTGGTAACGGCACTAAATATAATCAAAGAATTTAATATTTGGAAGGTAAAACGGTCAGGGATCGTACTTGTTTGCTAAACAATGGGAGCCTCTTACGGGGCTTGAGTTTCGAGTACTCTGCCTTCCGCCATAACATATAATACATAGGAGATAGATCATGTTATTCAAAAGAACTACTATTGCAGCACTTATTCTAGCTTTTGCTTCTGTTACTTTCGCTCACAATTATCCAGGGTACGTAGTTGATTCCAGTGAAAAATTGGTTCGTTCGGTTGTTACTGGTGAATGTATTAAAACTGGCACTTGGGTTCCAGAAAACCTAATTCCTGAATGTGGTGGTCCCGTTGCAAAAGTGGAAGCACCAACCCCAACTCCTGTTGAAGAACCGGTTGTAAAAATAATTACACCAGAACCAGTTGCCGCAACTCCTCTTCCAGAAATTAAAACTATTGAAGTGGTTATTGAAAAGGCAGTACCAATTAATTTAAGTGCTCAAGTTTTGTTCGATTTTGATGAATTTACTCTTACTTCAGGTGGGGTTGAAATTCTCTCAGCAGTTGCTGAAGAATTGAAAAAGGTTGATTACAAAGTTATTAAGCTTGATGGTTATACTGATAGATTCGGTTCAGCTAAGTACAATTTGAAGTTGTCACAAAAGCGTGCAAATATCGTTAAAGCATTTTTGGCTTTCAAAGGTGTTGATACAACCAAAATTAAAGCAGTTGGTTATGGAAAGACAAATTTCATCACTACTGTAGAAGATTGCAAAAACTTTAAAAGTGCAGGATTAAAGGCTTGCTATAGTCAAGATCGTCGTGTATCATTAACTCTGAACTAATATATACTTTATTAAAAATCTATGTTGGAGTAATNNATAGAACCAAAGGAAGCTAAAAGGGGGTAATTATGAGTTATCAAGTTTTAGGTGTAGTAATTGCAGAAAGATTTGATACTGGAGATATTGAATTTTTCTACTGTAATGGTTTGTCTCCTCAATTTTTTATGATGGGTTGGGCTCACGAAGCAATACAGAATCTTGAATATGATTTTATTCGTGATGATATACCGCAAGAACCTGGAATTTATGCATTATCTTATGTTTTAAATTTTAGTTCGTATCAAACTTATGATGGTGAATACGACGAAGACGTAGATGTTTTATGGCAAAAGATTAGGAAATTTAATGATGATGAAACGAAGGCATTTATAGAGTCACTTAATCCTCCAGTAGAATCTGAGGAAGAAAAAGTGTATTTGGTAAATAGTGGATTTAATAAATTATTTGAGGAGAGAAAAGATGGCNNGATGGTGTGTTGCTTCTCGATGAGAATGGTAAACCAATCCCATTCCGCTCCACCGGCAAATTAGAATGGGTTCTATAAATGTTATAAATGTTATAAATTGTCCTTGGTGTTTTTCCCATGGACCAATTATGACAATTCCGTATCCGGCAGACCTTAAGAGAGGATGTCCAGCCTATAACACCGTTGGTGAATGTGTGGTTTGCAGTGGATTGAGGTTTATTGTTAAAACTGATGAGGATATCGATAATAAAGAATAA
>DQHR01000090.1 GCA_003531155.1 Bacteroidales bacterium
TAAAAAAAGCATAATTCCTAAATATCTTGGATGTCTGATTAATTTATACGGGCCATTGGTTATCAGTTTATGATTTTCTTGAATTGTAACATTAATACTGAATTGTTTTCCCAGAACCATAATGGACCAATTCATAAGAGAAAATCCTATAAAAACTAGTACTAATCCAATAAATTGAATAGTATTATTCTCACTAATTGTTAAAACTTGATGCCTCTCGAAATAAGGTGATAAAAAAATTATTAGTATAGGCATGATTTGAAGAGTTAGAATTGTGAGCTTTTGGCGTTTTATTATTTTTTTGTTATCGCCATCACCATATCCTCGGCCTTCGTTAGGTACAAATATTACAACCAGAATTGAGAAAATGGCCATCATAATAACAAATGCAAGCCTGAAAGGGTTCATTATAAAACCATCAATATCAGATATTCCCCAACCTAATATTGGTATTAGGACAAATAGAATTAATCCAACTAAAAATGAGATTATTTTTTTCATACAGCTATATTATCATTTTAACGTTAGCATGGTGTAGTTTTAGGTTTTTTATGATGAGGCTTTACTTCACCTTTTCTATTCTTATAGACTATAGACTACGACAATAATCTGACAGAAGTAGACCCTCTGCCAAATGATAGAACTACTCTTCAGCTTCGTTGCCTTTTGGTAGGAAAAACTCCACCTTGCCACATTGAGGGCAATAATAGATATCGAACGATTCCCTATTGGTCATTAATTCAAATAGATTTCCATATACACCATAAGGAGTTCCTTCATGAAACTTAGAATTACCTTTAGAAATCATAGGTGTTTTGCACCTTAAGCAATCTATTTTTCGGTAGTCTAAACTTTGAGTTGGATCGTAGAGAATGGCATTTATTACTACTTCATGCGAGCAATTTGGACAGTATTTTAACTCAGGGTAGATATCAGCATTACAATTTGGACATTTTTCCGAAAACTCATTCTTAGAGATAATCCTTTCTTCCGAAAAGCTGTACTGACAACACCAGCAGATATCAAAATTGTCATCAACCTCTGATCTACAGTTAGGGCAAACTTTCATAGTATTAGGGTAATATTTTACTGAAATAGAATGTCATGCGTTTCAACCACACAGCCTACCGATGCGATGGAACGCATGTATTAATAAATATAAAACTAGCTATAAACGGGTAACCTACCAAATTGGTATAATGCTTAATACGGATAAACCCATGCAGCGAAAGGTAGCAGGCACGGGCAGTAAGAATAAATGGACTTAGCGAAGACATAAGCCCAATAGAAGTACAATGTTGGATAAAAAAATCCAAACAAATTTCAGTAAAGCGATGATATGTAAGAACTTTTATTGGCTGAATTTGTTTAAATTGTAAACGGGTAAACGAACGAAGAAAATCGAATTTGATGCTTTTGTATTTGATTTAAGATAGATACACTCTAACCATTTGAAGTTATTATATGAGATTATTAATCCATCCGAAACAGTGATTTAACTTTTACAAAGCAAGGTTTTTTAGATACTTTAAATATTCTGTTTCGTAATACATAAATCAATGGAAGAGAACTTTAATATACAATCGAACAGGTACCAAGCATGGACATCTCTTGTTAGAAGATCGCTAAACATGAGAGAGCAGGTAAATATTATGCTTGAGGATAATTCAATGGTTAGAGGGATAGTCATTGAATGCTCTGAAATGAAAAAAGTTATGGTTTATGAGTCTAATTCTCGATACTCCAGAGAGATACCATGGGTAGTGTTGGTTGAGTGCGAAAATACCTGGGTAGAGTTAGAATACTCAAACATCCTTTATTTTGCTACCCAAAAAGTTTATTGAATATTTGACTCTGCGCTCAGAAGCAATAAAGTCCAGCGCACAAGATTTCCCTCAATTAATACATTCTTATAATTAAGCACCTATACACTTATCAACTTATCTACTTTTCAACTTATTATGCAACCTCATCCGAACGAGGGTTAATATTGCAAAAAATCTCTAAAATTCTCTCTGTTTACAAGTAAATTTTCAGAGTTGTAGGTTGTTGTGAAGGTTTTAGGGAATGAGTATTTTCTCTTTTCGTTCCATTTAAACTCATAACCAAATAGCTTTCCATTTTGTTCTTCAACATAATCTACCTCCTGTTGCTGCGCTGTTCTCCAAAAGTACTTATTGTGAAACAGGTTTGAATAGTTTAGTTGCTTTAGCCTTTCGCTTATTAAAAAATTTTCCCATAGCTGCCCAACGTCTTGGCGAGTTGATAATGGCTGTAATTGCCCGATTATAGCGTTCCTAATGCCATTGTCGTAGAAGTAGATTTTACGATTCGATTTTATTTCGTTTCGAAGATTTCTACTAAAGGGGTTTAGCCTGAAAATGATAAAGGCTTTTTCAAGTATACCAATGTACCTTTCGGCTGTTTTGGGGTCAATTCCAACGGTTTCGCCCAGCTCACGAAGCGAAACTTCATTACCCACCTGAAAAGCTATTGCTTGAAGTAGTTTTTGAATTTCTTCGGGTTTTTTTAGGTTACCGTATATTAGCACATCTTTATAAAGATAGCTATCCGCCAGTTCCATGAGTACTCTGCTCGAATCAGCAAGGTTATTGAGCACATCAGGATAAAAACCTAAAACCAATCTATTTTCTAAATCCTGTTCCGATTGTACATATCCAATATGATTTTGCCATTCTTGCCAAGAGATGGGCCAAAGGTTAAAGCTCCATTTTCTTCCTGTAAGCGGTTCATGGGTTTGTTGAGATAGTTCAAATGCCGATGATCCGCTCATTATCAGCTGAATGCTTGGGAATTCATCAACTATGAGCTTAGCAGTGATTCCAATCTCATTAATACGTTGTGCTTCATCAATAAAAACAGTTTTGCTATTCCCAAGTATCTGTTTAAGTTGCATTAGGTTGGGGCGATTGAGAATTCGCTGGGTTGTGGGGTCGTCGCCATTTAGGATTAGAACACCTGAAACCGATTGTAGTATTGTCTTTAGCAAGGTTGTTTTACCAACCTGCCGTGGACCGATAACAATAATGGCTTTCCCTTTGTGTAATTTGGAAAGGATATTTTCTTCAAGTGAGCGTTTAATCATAACCTTTTTTTACAAATATATAAAATATCTGGATTCAAATCCGCAAATATTATAATAAATAAGGAATTGAATCCTCGAATATTATGAAATTGATTTTCTAACACAGAGTTCCACCGAGTCCGCGAAAAGTAGCCTCGCGCTCACGATTTCCCCTATTTTTAGGGGGAACACAAGGGGGTAAATTAAAGAAGAAGCACTGCAGTTTTTTAACCAATAGTTTCCCCGAGCCCAGTACAGAGAGCCTCTTGCACTTATCATCTTGTTAACTTCTCTACTTGTCAACTTATTAGTTTATCTACTTATCAGCTTAATACACAACCTTAGCCAAAGGGGTTGAAAGCAGTTACATTCCACTGATGTTGAAATTTAACGATTCAGCATCTTTTATCTGTGCTTTTCCGATTGGTTCTTTGCCCATAGGTTTGCTTTCATATGAGAACATACTAACCGATGAGTTTTCAAAAAACGAAAATATAACTACCATTGAATCAGTGAATATTCTGCCATCACTGATTTCTCCAGTATAGGGAGTTCATACAGTAATAGCAAAAGGGAAAATTGTTCTTATAGCATCATCGACTACCTGATACCATCTCACTATCGTATTTTGTTGAAAATATTTGAACTAACTGAACTGATAGTTGCAAAAGACCTTTATTTTTTTCGGATTGTATTATAAAAATTAAACTCTCAATGCTCGTTAGCTCTGTTGCATTCATTTACCCTAGTAATAATTAAAATCATCTCTTCTAATGTTGAGTTTGAACATTTTGTAAAGACTAATGTTTAGGTATAACTAATAATATAATTAGGCGCGCCTAAAATTTTTATAAACATTGAATATCGCTACAATATGAGTACAACCTCAGAGGAAAATTATATTAAAGCCATTTTCAAACTTTCACACGAGCTAAAAACCGAGGCTACCACCAGTTCCATCGCTGAGCATATGGCAACAAAGGCGTCGTCAGTGACTGACATGGTTCAAAAACTGGCCGACAAGCACCTTGTGAATTACATAAAGTACCAAGGTGTAACCTTGACTCCAAAGGGTGAAAAAGCAGCGATTAAGATGGTTCGGAAACATCGTTTGTGGGAACTCTTTTTGTATCAAAAGCTCGGCTTTAAATGGAATGAAATACACGAAATAGCCGAAGAGCTAGAGCATATTAAGTCAGATGTACTCATTGAGAGGCTCGATAAATTTTTAAACTACCCACAAAAAGATCCTCATGGCGATCCAATTCCCGATAGGAAAGGACACTTTCCAGAAAACAAATCATTTAAGTTAAGCCAATTAAGCAAAGGGGTTAAAGGGATTGTAGTTGGTGTAAACGATAAAAGTTCAGTGTTCTTGGCGTATTTAGATAAAGTAGGTATTCAGCTCGGGACTGAATTAGAAATTATTGACTGTAACGAGTTTGACAATTCACTTGATATAAAAGTTAACGATTCGAAATTAATTCATCTTAGCTATCAAGCAATTCAAAACATTTTAATGATTGAGAAATGAAAACCTATACAGCCTCCAAATCACTTGAGGAGGTAAATAAAACTATTAACACACAGCATAAAGGAGGTTTCTTTAGAAAACTTTTAGCATTTGCTGGCCCAGCATATCTTGTAAGTGTTGGTTATATGGATCCCGGGAACTGGGCCACTGATATTGCGGGCGGGAGCCAGTTTGGCTATAAGCTAATTTGGGTGCTGCTTATGTCTAACATTATGGCAGTGCTACTGCAAAGCTTAAGCGCACGTCTTGGGATTGTCCGTGGACGTGATTTAGCACAAGCGTCGAGAGAATCGTATTCTCCCTTTATAAATTTTGTTTTATACATATTGGCAGAAATTGCCATTGCTGCGTGCGACTTAGCGGAAGTGCTCGGAATGGCTATAGGGCTTCAGCTACTCTTTGGTCTTCCGCTATTATGGGGAGTATGCCTAACCCTTCTTGATACTTTCCTTTTGCTTTTCTTAATTAACAGGGGAATGCGCAAAATGGAGGCCTTTATACTCGTATTAGTTGCAACTATAGGAGTGGCATTTCTAATCGAGATGATTTTTGCTAAACCTGACATTGGTGAACTTGTTACAGGGTTCATTCCCAGCCTGCCTAATAGCGCAGCACTTTATATTGCAATTGGTATTATTGGAGCTACAGTAATGCCTCACAATCTATACCTTCATTCATCGCTGGTGCAGACCAGGAAATTCGGAAGAAGCGAATCGAAGATTCGAGAAGCCATTAAATTTAACTTCATTGATTCGGTTGTAGCTTTAAACCTTGCATTTTTTGTAAATGCAGCAATTCTGGTATTGGCAGCCACTACGTTCTACAAAGCGGGGATGTTTAATGTAACTGAGATTAAAGATGCTCATCGGTTTTTGGAGCCGTTGCTTGGGACACATTGGGCTCCTATGCTATTTGCAGTTGCTTTAATTGCTGCGGGGCAGAGTTCTACTCTTACCGGAACCCTTGCAGGGCAAATAGTAATGGAGGGATATCTGAACCTACGAATTCAACCTTGGATTCGTCGTATTATAACCCGACTTATTGCAATCATTCCTGCTGTGCTTACAATTCTCCTTTTGGGTGAAGGTGCAACGGGGAAACTTCTTATTCTTAGTCAGGTGGTTCTAAGCCTTCAGCTTGGTTTTGCGGTAATCCCATTAATCCATTTTGTGAGCGATAAGAAAACAATGGGAGTATTTACAATAGGCATAGTCACAAAATTCTTTGCGTGGATTATTGCCGGGATTATTGTTATTCTAAATGCCAAACTGGTAGTTGAAGTAATCTCTGATTGGCTGCGCAATAGTTCGCATCCGCTGGTCATTCAACTTACGGTTGTTCCAATTACTATAGGAGCAGGTATAATACTGATTTACATTACCATTCGTCCATTTTTAAAACGTCTTCTTCTCCGTTCGCTACGATCAACGCACCCAGCTCCTCCATTAGGAGATATCACAACGCCTACAAGATTTTCGCGCATTGTTATTGCTATCGACTTCAGCACCATTGATAGCGAGGTAATCAGGTATGCTTTATCGTTAGCTCACTCTGATAGTAAAATATTAATAATACATGTGGTGGAATCGGTAGGTGCAATAGTTTATGGGCAAGAATCCGATGACTATGAAGCCATTCACGATAAGAACCTCTTAGGTCAATACCAATTAAAGGTTCAAGAAAAAGGAATTGAGACAAGTGTCTTTTTAGGTTTTGGGAATCCAAAAATTATAATTCCAGAAAAAGTAAATGAGTTCAATGCTGATTTGCTATTAATGGGAACGCACGGGCATAAAGGGCTTAAAGATATTGTATTTGGTACAACCATCGATAAGGTGCGCCATAAAGTAAATATTCCCGTGCTCCTGGTTAAAAGGTCAAAATAGAATTAATCATTACGAGTGGGCGTGTAAGTAGCTCAAAAGTTCTGCTCACGTTTAATATCATGCTAAGCGCAATCGAAGTACGACCAAAGGCACTTGTTGTTAAATGTTGAATATCCATCTATTACTCTTAGGTTGAACGGGGTTATGGGTTATTTAAGGTCAATATTATAAACAAACCCTTGCAACGAAAGGTATCATTCTAAATTTGTGGAAGTGTTGCAACTTTTCTAACACTGAACTCCACGGAGTTTTACACAGAGTACCACAGAGAAATGTGAACTTTTTTGTTAAGATGAGGCTGTGCCTCATCTTTTCTATTCTTGCATGCTCCAGCCTGCAGCTATAAACCGCTGAGCGAGGGAATCTCGGCCGAACGAGGGAAAATTGTGATTATTTGTCAAATAATTATTAACTTAACATAATAATTTCTTTAAACCTTTGACCTTTACACAATGAAAAAACTATTTGTACTATTTTTAATTCCTTTTCTTTTTAGCTGTAGCAAAGATCAAATTGCAACCGAACAAGTTGAAAGAAATGAAGATTTAATAAGTAAAATAAAAATCTCGGACTATGAGTTAGGTAATTTACTTGCTAAGGATAAAGATTTTTCAAATTTTATTGAAGAGAATGAGAAACATCAAGCTGAGTTTAAGAATCGTATTAGTAAGTTAGATAAAGAATCGTATATTTATTTAAGAGATATAAAACTTAAATACAAAAAATATGATGAATTACTAAAAAATGGTTCAAGGAAAGAATTAGAGTTCTTCAATATGTTGACAGATTATAATTCAAAGTATGTTTATTCGCTTGAGAAAGTCTTCAAGAAATTAGAGATTTATGACTTTTCACCTGAAGCCATAAAGAATATAATTATTAACAATATTAATAGCGCTTCAAATTCTCAATCATACACCAAGGATAAATGCCAAGATATATGGGATCAGGTATTTATTGAACAATTCTGCGATTGGGTATATTTTTCTGGTTACGATTGGTTTACTGCAATTAATTATGCTTCAAATGCTGCCAATTGGGCATATACAGGATGTGTTATGGCATTATACTAATCTTTAATACTATAAAGATGAATAAAATATTAATGGCTCTAATTATGTTATTTGCAATTAAATCTTACTCACAGGATTTTACACTTGCAGATTCTTTGCTCAATATTTATAGCAATGAAGCCTTACCTTTTTTCGTTAAGTTGTCAAAGAAAAACCTACCCGATATTAAAGACAAAGAGACTAATGCACTGGTTGAATCAAAGTATGCAGTTTTAAAGGTAAACTTGCTTGTTATTAAAAAGCAAATTAAAGAAGCAATAGTTAAATCTGATAAGATAAAACTTGAAAAACAAGATCTTATAAAATTAATTGATTTAGAATATCAGAAATACTACCCTGAACTTCCAAAAGAATTCTGGAATAAAGTTTTAGAGAAAACTAAAGATCTTTGAGTTAGGAAAATGGTTTAAAAGTCGAAGAGCCCCGTTAAACCCATTTCTCGGCGAAATATAGCGAAGCGTAACTTCGCCAAAGTTAAACAGCGGTTTCTGATCGCACAAATTCAATTAAACAAACCCCCGCCGCACGTGATGCTGTGTGTTACTTGTAAATAAACCCTTGCGCCGAAAGGGAATATGCACTCTAAATCTGGAAACACTACATTTTTCTAACACAGAGTTCCACAGAGAAAACAGGAGGTGAAACCCACCTCAGCACCCTTTTTTTTGACTGTTCTGAAATTTTTCTAACACAGAGTTCCACAGAGAAAACAGGAGGTGAAACCCACCTCAGCACCCTGTTATAGCCCTCTTTAGGGGGTTGGGGGTAAATGCCCCCCACTGTTGAACTTGTTAACATATCTACTTATCAACTTAACATGTAACCACAGCCGAACGAGGGTATTTTAATTGAACAAACGCCTATATTGTATGTTGAGGTTTAATAACAATCTTAAATCGGTAGAGCCATGAAAAAAATAAAAATTTCAAAAAGCCAGCGATACACCTTTGCTATATTGTTATTAGTTGCTTTTGGTGTAATAATCGGTTACAATATGTTATCCAATAACCAAGGAACCAACGATACTTTGGCTAAAAAAAGAGGGGAGACCCATACAGTAACCGAGCCTATTTTTAACTCATTGAATTATCCTGCTGCTAATACGAGGGCTAAAATTTTGATACCCCTAACACCTGTAATTGAGACTTCTAATGGATGCTAAGAAAATTTAGTTTTGCTAAGGTGAGGCTCACGATGATACTCGGGACAAATTGTGCCTCATCTTTTTTTTCATTCTTGCAGGCTCCAGCCTGCAGCTATGAGCTGACTGAGGTAGAACCGAAACCGCAAAGAAAGACCCTCTTGCACTTATCATCTTGTTAACTTAAAAAAACCGCTCCCTTCGTTCGGTTAACAACAACGAAGTCGCAGACTTCGCCGAGCGGGGGAAATATGAAAACACTCTATAAAATTTCTTCAAATCTTTCTTTGTAAAATTTAAAACTAATTCTAGCATCATCTTCATTAGTACAAATTATATTTTTCATTATTTGCCAGTACTTAACAAAAACAATTACATAATAGTTTCTGTAATAATAGGTTGTTAATATATGTAATGGATTATTATTAATTAATACCGTTTCAATGACTTCTATATTATCTTTTTTTTCTTTTATAAGTTCAAAAAGTAATTCAATTCTTTCTTGGTGATAGTTAACTTCATAATTACCATTATAATCAATAATTTCATTTATGAGTATTAATATTTTATCTTTTAAATTGTCCTTATCATCATAATACTTATCATAAATGTTGAATAAATTACTAAAATCGTAATCTGTTTTGACTTTTCTTAAATTATTAATTATTGTTTTATGATCTTCTTTTAAAATGTTGGTTTTTATGAGCATTTCAATTGCATTTTTTCTAATATCAAGTAACTGGTTTTCATCATTGATTCTACCATTACTAGCATTTTTAAGTTTAAAGTAAAACGTTTCATTCAATTCAACTTCTTTCATATCTTATAAATTTAGTTATCCTGTATGATTAATAATTCATTTAACTTCAGCCGAACTAGATTGAGTCAATGTTTTGATTTTACGGCATCTGCAAAAAGTTCTAAAGTTTTTGCAGAAGGATAAGTTGAAAGTGATGCAATTTTGTTAGCAAGTTCAATCGGCAAAAGTGCACCCTCAAATTTATTGCTTAGAATTTTTGGTAATGTAGCAACAATGTTTCTGAAGTTTATTAAATGATCTTGTGAAGGATTTATCACAAATTCACCTCTTTGTCCAGTCGGAATATTTAAAACCATTTTGTGATAATCATTCATTTTTATAAAAATTTTTGCGCCATAGTTTGTATCAGCACCATAAATACCAGTTGTATTATTATGCTTAATTTGCTCTTGAATATATTTATTATCAGGGATGAAAAAGGTACCAATAGGAGCTGAGTTACCAATCAATTGCAAGTGGTCATAAAATTGACCTGTTTTTTCTTGACCTATAAGTGCTACTTCAATATTTAACGATTTTGCATAATCAAAAAAACGTCTAATAGGAGCAGAAAGTTTTGCAAGTGTTGCACGTAAAGAAAGCGGACCATCCTTTACAAAAAGGCAATTTTTCAAAACCTCTCTATTTGTTTCCCAAAAATAACGAATAGGTGTAAATATCATTAATGTTTCACTAATCCCCATATAATCTGATGCAACTTGATTGGGAGCAAAGTCATCAGTCATGCTTTGATGTAAACCAAACATATCAGTAATAAAAATTTCACCATTACATTCAGGACATTTCCCAGATTCTTTATCAAATGGTAATGTTGCAACATTTTTTTCACAATGTGGACATCCAAAATGTTCAAGTTCTTGCTTAGGCTTTTCAAGCCATTTTTCAAATGCAATCCATTTCAATGTTTCCATCATTGCTCCTTCAAGAGAATTATTTAAGCCTTTATCTTTAACTGATTCAAACATTATTTCACGAATTGCGTCGAAATTTGTTTTATTCTCAATAGAAACATTTCTCAATGGAAACGCAGTTGAATGATATAGTGCAGACTCTTTCATTAAGTCGCGAAGAACAAACGGGTTTGGGGTGTCTTTATCTATTTTTGAAATTGCATATTGATCTACCCTTAATAATGCAGATTTTACAAATGCGATTGCCTTGAATGGTGGATTAGGATTCTCAATAATCTGAATTGAGCCATCTGTTGAAAAAATTATTTTTAATTCCTTTCCATCAGTCGGAAGTTTTTCCCATTTTGAAACACTTCCAATATGATCAATAAATTCAGGGTCATTAAAACTTTTACAAAGTTTATGGACAAGTTCACTTTGAATAACTTCCAGATGACCTAATTTACTTGCTCTTTCTGGAGGGAGTCTATTTCCTTTTCCTTGTTGGTATGGCATTATTTTACTCTTGTTGTTGGTGAAAATCTATTTGCTTGCATTGATACAACAAACCTATGTGAGCGAGTCAGCATTCTCATATAACCAGGTGTTTTTGCTTGTAAAATATCATTCTTAATACTTTCGTATGCAATATTTACTTTAGCGAGTTTATTTGTATCATCTTGTGAGGCTAAATGAGCAATAAAAAAGTTCTCAGTTTGAGCGAGTAAGTCGGAATTGACCGTTGATGGTGATTGAGTTGAATAAACCATTCCTATATGATATTTTGCTCCTTCTTTAGCAAATCTTCTATAAATTCTTGTTTCATCACTATTGTCATTATATCCAAAAAGATTGTGAGCCTCCTCAAAATATAATTGTATATAGTGGTTTCCAAGATTATTATTTGTGAACTTGTCCGTTTGGTGATAGAAAACTGATTCTGATAGTTGTCTGGCAAAATAACTCATTAGAATCTCATCGGCATTTCCTAAATCAAGGATTACAACTTGCCCTTGGTCCAAAAGATGCAAAATGTTAGTCATGTAATCTCCTGCTTGTTGGTCGTGATAGGTTCTATAACGTAATAAAATAGAGAACCCACTCCTGCCTGGATTAGGCTCAAGCATTTCTAAAAGTGCATTATCTTCTTGGTCAAAAATAGGATTACCACTTCCTGACCTTAAATTTTGATCATTTGGATTAGCTTTTTTAAATCTGTGGATTACTTCCAATTCAGTTTGTAGGGTATCAAGTGAATTGGGGGTTTGTGGTACTTGTAATTGAAATGCTGAATATGCTGCGTTTCTAAGCGCATCAGAGAAACCAGGATTGAAACCACGTATGCTTCCTGCGCTTGGAATGGTGTTTCTCACATTATTCTCGTCACACCCAAATTGACATTTGTGAAGTAGAGCAAAAAAGAATTGTATTTTTCTTACTGCTCTTATTTTTTCATTCATTCTGTTATTTGGGATTGCATTGACTTCTGTAAAATCAGGAATATCAACAGAAATAAAAGCATCAACATAATCTGAACCACTTCTTCCTGATTGTCGGATAAGTGTATTTAAAACTTGTTTTGATGAATATGGCGTATGATAGAAATTAAGTTTAAGAGGCTGTGATGGTGTATTTGTTTTAGGAGTCAATGCGTATACAGTACATCTATCAGGATAAGCACCTCTTATTGAAAGATTGTCATCTTGTGGATTATCATTTGCGTATTCACCATTAATGTCAAAAATTAACTGGCCTACATTTTTACTTTCTTTTGTAGTTTCAAGCAAACTTTGCACTATAAGTTTTACAACATTACTTTTCCCTAGACGTGTTTTCCCGAACATAGCTGTTCTAGAACCTTTAAAATCATTAGTTGATAGAAAGATGTCAACATCTGGCATTTTTTTATTAGGTAGTGGTAGTCTGCATTCTGTTAAACGAAGTTTTCCAATTGCAAACCTGTTTGTTTGAGGTACTGTTGCATTATTAACTAAATAAAGAAGGGCATCATCTGGAGAGAATATTTTATACTTATGAGCACTTACATAATTATTCAAGTCACCTGAAAACTCTATAGTATCTGTTTGCGAAGGATGGGGATAGAACATACCCAGAACATTTGTTTTTAAGGCACCCCATTGTAACTCACTTTGTGTAAAAATATCTAACTCTGGCATTGATTTCTTTTGAAGTTCAAAATAAGTCTGTTGAACTTCCTTAGTTAGAGGAGTTGGTGCAGAATCTAAAACCCGGAGCAAAGTAAAATGAGGTGGTATACTCGTCCCATTTTGATCGAATGAATCAGGGACCATTATTAACAATGAATTCCTTGGAATGCCACCAACATTAACCTTAAATGGGTCACATGTAATAATTGTAATTTCATCGTAGCTGATTTCCAGTACATAGCCAACAAACCGACTATCATTATATCGTCTAGCTTTTTCAATACTTTCTTCGTTGTTTAAAAAATCAGATAAAACACGTAGTGGGTGATTTTGATTTGCGGCATTTTCAAGGAATTGTCTCATTTTTTAATAATTAGTGATTAATACCTCATTAGACTTTTTTGTTTGAATACCCGGTTTGTCACTTGTGCAAAGGGGTATTAATTTAACATTATAATCTTTGTATAAATCAATAATATCCTTGTGCGAAGAATTTGTCATTGCCCATCGAATATTTTTAGATTTTGGTAAACTTTTTAAAGTTTCAGATAATCGAACTTGTTCTTTAAAAAGAAACTTACCACTACTATAATGTAATTCATATAAATCCTTTTCTCCAGGTTTATATGGTGGATCTAAAAAAATAAAATCATTTTTGGACGCGCCTAAAATAACTTTCTCAAAGTCATTTTGCATTATTTCTGCTTTACGAAAAATGTGAGAAAGTTCAATTATGTTTTGGTGTGTTATTACCCATCTTCTTTCTTCTCCTCCATAACCTACATTGAAATTTCCATTGTTATTATGTCGCCACATTCCTTTAAAACAAGTCCGGTTTAAATATAATGTCCTTGCAGCTCTATAATGAAGAGGTTTTTCTTCATAATTATTATCCCTTATTTCATAGTAGCCTAACTTACCAGAAGGAAAAGATTCAAAAGTCTCCCAAACTTTATGGGGATAAAGTTTAATCCCTTTATATAAACTTATTAATTCTTTGTTTAAATCTGATATTATTGCTTTGTTAGGATTCATATAAAAAAATATTGATCCTCCACCTACAAAAGGCTCAATATATGTGCCTTTAATTTCTTCCTTGTTTGGTAAATGATTTACCAAATAAGAAAGCATTTTTGTTTTTCCACCAGGATATCTTAAAAACTTCATAATTTTATTTATCTGTTCAAATATAATTAAATCAAAAGAAAATAGTATTTATTAATTTAAGATATCAATGGAGTTCAAGTTTTATTAGTTCTTAGACTCAATTTTATTATTTTTTTAACTCATAAAAAAAGATTTGACTGTTTGTTATTTGTTTAATTTGAACCCCTCCATTTTTGTTACCTAAAGGTATGGTTTATTGTTTAACATTAACCCCACAAAACTTTATGTTTATCAACATTAAATCAAGAATATCAGCTATATAGCTGTTTAATTTTTGGGGTTTACCCTACAACCCTCATCAACAACCACCCTCTTTTTCTGTAGGTCTTAATTCATAGGCTTTTTAGAATGCTGTTTTGACTCATTCGTCACTAATCCTCAAAAAGTTATCAACAAAGTGGTAAAAAGTGGGAGAATGTGGTTTGAAGTGGGAATTTTATGTATATTTTTACCTTTTGAAAAGTGGTCGGTTAGGAGTGTGATTCTCAGACCAGTGAATGGAATAATGGAACGATGGAATAATGGGTGTTTGAAGGTATAGTTGCGTAAGCCCCAACATTCCAGTATTCCAACATTCCATCGAAGCTGAAAAGGAAAAATGCTTCCAAACCGAGAAACTTTATAAAAAAACACGAAAATGTCTTCATTCATTGGCGATTATGGTTGTAAGGTTGACGAGAAGGGACGAGTGCTCTTCCCCGCCGCCTTTAAGAAGCAGATAGCATCTGCCTCGCCCGATCGCTTTGTGGTTAAAAAGGATATTTTCGAGAGCTGCCTGGTGCTGTTCCCCATGGAGGAGTGGGAGCGTCAGAATACGCTTATCCGTAAAAACACAAACCCTTACAACAAGGAGCACAACAGGTTTTTGCGCGAGTTCTACCGCGGTACCGCAGAGGTTACGCTCGATTCGAGCGGTAGGTTGCTTATCCCAAAACGTTTACTCGAGTTGGTGGGCGCCGATAAAGACCTTGTGCTAGCTGGGATGGACGGCAAGATTGAGATTTGGGCAAAGGATAAGTACGAGGGCGTACGTTCGGGTGAGGATGAGTTTGCGCAGCTGGCTGAGAAAATTATGGGTTCATCGATTATACAGGATGAGTAATGGCCTACCACGTACCGGTTCTGCTTCGCGAGAGCATAGATGGGCTTGAGATAAAGCCAAATGGAATCTATGTAGACCTCACTTTTGGTGGGGGAGGTCATTCCACCGAAATACTCAAACATCTTAGCAAGGGCAAGCTTTTCGCGTTCGATCAGGACGAGGAAGCGCTTGCAAACGCCATCGACGATAAGCGCTTTACGCTTATCCGTGGCAACTTCAGGTTCTTTAGGAATTTTCTTCGTTACCATGGCATCCGCGAGGTGGATGGTATCCTAGCCGATTTGGGCGTTTCGTCGCACCATTTCGATAGCCCCGAGCGTGGCTTCTCGTTCCGCTTCGAGGGTCCGCTGGATATGCGCATGAACCAGAAGAGCAAGAAATCGGCTAAGCACGTGGTTAACGAGTACGCCGCCGACGATTTGGCTAGGGTTTTTACTCTTTACGGCGAGCTGCAAAATGCAAAACGTTTGGCTAACGCCATTTGCCAATCGCGCAGCGGTAAGCAAATCGAAACGGTTGAGCAGCTGTACGAGTTGCTAAAGCCTATGTTCCCCTTTAACCAGCAGAACAAGATGCTGGCGCAGGTGTTTCAGGCAATCCGTATCGAGGTAAACCAGGAGATGTTTGTGCTTGAGCAGATGCTCATCAATGCTACCAAATGCCTTAAAAAGGATGGAAGGTTGGTGATTATCGCGTACCACTCACTGGAGGATAGGCTGGTGAAAAACTACATGCGCTCGGGCAATTTCGAGGGCGATGTGGAGAAAGATTTTTACGGTAATGTTTCGTCGCCATACGAGCTGGTGAACCGTAAAGTGATTGTTCCCTCCGATGAGGAGATTAAGATAAATAGTCGCGCACGAAGTGCAAAGCTTAGAATAGGAAAGAAGATATGAGCGAGAAAGATGAAACGGTAGAGTTTATCGAGGAGCAACCTGAGAAACCCAAGGATAAAAAATCGAG
>DQHR01000032.1:0-857 GCA_003531155.1 Bacteroidales bacterium
GGTCTCGGCGTAGGCGAAGGGCTGCACCACGTCGTTGCCCGTGGGGCTGGTGCCGAAGCTCACCGTCTGCAGGGGCAGGCCCAGCCCGTCGACGTACTGGATGGTGGCCTGGAGCTGCGCCCCGTTGAACCCGTGGTACACCCACTCGATGACGTAGTTTTCTTTGATCTGGGAAAAAACAGGGTTATTTATTATTACAAATACTATAAGAACAGATGCTATAATTTTTGTAATTGAATTGATACAAGTGCTTTTCATAGTTCATTTTTATTCAGGATTCACTAATATTCTTTGTACAACATTGATGGTACGAGTTATGCCTCCGCCAGTGACAGTAATCGTTCCACTACGTTCTCCACTCAACAACCGGTTAAAAGTAACACTTACGGTTGCATTATTGCTCCCGAGGTCTGGAGATTCTGTAAGCCAAGTTGCGTTATCTGTTATAGTCCAGTTTTGGTTAGAGGTAATGCTGAAGGTAATCGTGCCACTAATTTGATCGAAAACCAATGACGAGGTACTTATTGTTAAAACAGGGCTAAGAGCAAATGTTACAACAATGAGATGATCTTCTTTAACATTAGAAATAGTATAACTATTCACGGCGCCCACCGAGGTTCCATCAACCGTAACATTACTAATATAGTACCCATTTGATGGGGTGAAGGTGTATGTGGCACTACCTCCACAGTTTATCATTGCATTTCCGCTTGGCGATATAGTTCCACTTCCTATTATTGTAGTTGAAATCAAATAAGCATTAATTGTCCACTTTGCATACAGCGTGGTGCCCGCCGCTACCACGTCGGTGCCGAAGTTCCACGCGTTGGTGCACGATGACTCCTTGTACCACCCCC
>DQHR01000032.1:938-14838 GCA_003531155.1 Bacteroidales bacterium
CCCCCCTGGGCGTTGAACGTCACCGTGTAGTTGTTGAGCGTCCACTTGGAGTACAGCGTGGTGGCCGCAGTAACCACGTCGGTGCTGACGTTCCACGCATTGTTGCACGAGGACTCCTTGTACCACCCCCCGAAGGTGTAGCAGGAGCGGGTTGGAGCGGTTGGGGCGCTAACCGTTGAGCCGCAATTCACCGTGGCCGTTGAGTAGGTCGACCCGTTCGAGTTGAAGGTTACCGTGTAGTTGTTCAGCGTCCACTTCGCGTATAGCGTGGTGGCCGCCGTTACCGCGTCGGTGCTGAAGCTCCACGCGTTCGTACAGCTGGACTCTTTGTACCACCCCCCGAAGGTGTAGCACGATTTGGTGGGTGCGGTGGGTGCGCTGATCGTCGAGCCGCAGCTGGCGGATACGCTGTTCACTGCGCTGCCCCCCTGGGCGTTGAACGTCACCGAGTAGGGGCCGTTGAGCGTCCACTTGGCGTACAGCGTGGTGGTCGCCGTTACCACGTCGGTGCTGAAGCTCCACGCATTCGTACACGATGACTCCTTGTACCACCCCCCGAAGGTGTAGCACGATTTGGTGGGTGCAGTGGGTGCGTTGATCGTTGAGCCGCAGCTGGCGGACACGCTGTTCACTGCGCTGCCCCCCTGGGCGTTGAACGTTACCGAGTAGGGGCCGTTGAGCGTCCACTTGGCGTACAGCGTGGTGGTCGCCGTTACCACGTCGGTGCTGAAGCTCCACGCGTTGGTGCACGAGGACTCCTTGTACCACCCCACGAAGGTGTAGCAGAGTTTGGTAGGAGTAGCCGGAGTGCTAACCTTCGATCCGTAGGTGACCGCTTGGCTGCTTACCGCGCTGCCTCCCTGAGCGTTGAATGTTACAGCATACTTAAAGAAGTTGTCGGTTGGAGTTTGTCCAGCATAGTGATAATCGTATCTTTTCAATGAATTTCCTTTAAAATCTTTGATAAGTTCTAATCTGCCAAAATTATCGTAGGTGTAAAAGGTACTAAGACCATTAGGATCGGTTTGTGAAGTAATACCAAATAAAGGATCATAGGTATAAGTACTAATAGTTGCATTTTTCATAGATGCATTACTTCTCAACTGATTCAAAATATTATTTATGGATGAGTCTGAAGTCATATTTCGTAGAGTACAGATCTGATTGCCAATGATATTTGAAACAATAGAAGAATCTACATTTTCAATTTTAGCAACGGGCAACGAACCATTATACGCCCATAGGTAGTAGGTATTCAAATCTTTCGTTTTTTGAGCATTTTTTAGTTGCCCCTGTGGCCAATAGGTCAGTTCTGCGCGCTTAATAAAATTATTTGGGATTAGTTCGGTTGGATTGTGTGTTGTACTCTGCTCTCCGTTTGGTTCATATACATATATATTGATAGGCTTACCACTTTCATTATACTCTATGACCTTAGCGTTTGTTAATTTACCATTAACTAATGTTTCTGTTTTAATGGGAATGTCATGAATGTGATTGTTCCTGAGTAAATTAATAGATTCTATTGTGGAAGAAAAATCTTCTTCATGGTAGGTTTTGTTATCAATCACATCATTATTACTACCATAAGTTCTTGTTCTTTTTAACCGCTTGTAGGTATAAAAAAATTCTTCAGTATCAGAAATGGTATTACTTAACGTAACCTGTTTTTTAACTGTCTTTGATGGTATTGAAACATCAGACAGAATTGCGTATTTCGAGAAATAAGGATTAGTAGAATTCAATGGAGTTGCAACAATAGCTGGTATTAATTTGGTAATGCTTCCATCTTTCGGTTGATATGGGTTAAGGATATCAATAAAAAGGCTGTACTCATAATCTGTTATCAGAATTGTATTTCCATTGTTATCAATATGCATTTCTTGTAGAATTTTTCCACGCCTCCAATCAAAAGATATAGGATCAGGGTATGGGTAACTATAATTATTTATATCGGGGTAATCAACAGATGATGTATATTTAAAGATTGACTTTCCGTTGTTTTTGTGTTTGATTTCTACCTCTCGATATCCTATATAACCCCCATTTGTTGTACTCATAGGTGTTGTAGAGCTACCAAATATATTAATACCTGGAAGAGGATTTGTAGTTCTTCCTTCAACCTGACCTGGCCAGTAAATAATATTAC
Organism: Bacteroidales bacterium; assembly: GCA_003531155.1. Taxonomy (GTDB): domain Bacteria; phylum Bacteroidota; class Bacteroidia; order Bacteroidales; family Tenuifilaceae; genus UBA8529. Next base: position 3,088 of record DQHR01000032.1, read on the forward strand.
TTTCGGATAGGTTATATAGCCTTGGATAATCTATCAACACCCCACATGAAATATCAGTAAGTGTACCATCAGGTTTTGCAATCTTAACCAAATTGTTATTTGCATCATGCATCTTATAAATAAACTCTTTCTCAATGGTGTTTCCTGCCCCATCATCCATAGTTATTTTCTTGATTCTATTGCCCCCTATCATTATTGCATGCGTTCTATCTTTGTATGTCTGATAGTTAACTTTTATTTTGCCATATTCAGTTTGATTTCTTGGATTAAAACTAATGACATACTCACCGGTTTCTAAGTTAAGAATTTCCTCTCCTTCTTGTGAGAATACATTTAAACAATTTGAACCACAATCGTTCACTGCAAAACCACAATACTCGCATAAAGCATCGCCTGTACAGCTACTACACGGATAAAAGTTCTTATGAAACACCTCTGTAAAAGGAGAATACTTTTTTCTAATAGTTAACGAGGTATAACCATACAAATTAGCACTGTAAACATTAGGGTTATGTGGACTCCTAAATGCATATTCAATCTTTACTTTTTTGTTATCCTCTGAATTAATTTGAAATTCAGAGGATTCCGCAACGCTTATGTCATCAATCGCGACCAAAGCATCAACTTGTGCATATGTGTTTTCAAAGCTATCGCTATATACATTATAGGTCTTATTGTAACCATTACCTGGTTTATAAGTAATACGACAATTCATCCCAAAAGAGGATTCTGGATTAACTGTAATTCTATAGTAGCCTTTATCTAACCAAACCTTGTAATGGTAGTCCCAGCTCCAATCAGTAACTGATGAATATTCTTTATAAAACTCATATGAATTGGTTAAAAAGTTATACTTTTCGAATTTAACTTTATTATTTGCTGTAACGCTAGGGTTTCCAGTAGGAAGTATCATTAAAAAGTTTAAGTCAATTTCTTGACTACCTTTAATATATAGGTTCTCCGTAGTATAATCATCATAATTTCCATTTCCATCATTGGATGCCTCGTCTATATGATTTATTACTTTTGTAACTTTTTCTTCCTCTTTTGTAAAAAAACTAAAATCATGAGGCTCATATTCAAAGGTTGATGTTCCGCCTGTTTCGTATTTAATTGACATTAAGATACCTGCTTGCATTTTAATTGCATCCGGCTCTCGATTTGCATTTTCAATTGTTTTCTCATCAATATCATGCCCGGGGATATGAGTTGTGATTCGGTTAAGATATTTAAAATCAGTGTAATAATAATTTAAATTTAACCCCATATCGGTGTTCTCCAGCTCTCGTCTCCAGCAAGCAGTATCATCGGGGCAAGGCAAAATGCTTTGATTGGTTGATTCAGGGTTAATAGCCAAGTTCTCTTGAACTACAGTTGGTATTAATGATGTATTATTTGATTGCCCATTATAATACCCCCAAAGGTCTTGAGCATATGAACCTCTAGGGGGTAAGGGCTGACTATCATAAGTGCATTCGTATAAATCCCTATACTCTTTACTGTTTACACTTAAGGTTAATTTATTTAGACTAAATTTATAATCTGGAGTCAAGCCAAGAGAGATGCGCGGGTGCTCATAGTATGATAGTTTATAAGTAAACTTTCTCACTCCCATAGACCAAATCTGAATACTATCAAGGGCATAGCATCCTGTTACTTCTTTATAGTTGTTTGTTCTAAAAAATCGAACAGCGGCATTGTTGAATGTAATTGATTCGGGAAATATTCTTTTTACGATAGTTATTGTAAATGTTTGCGGGTTAGGGACATAGTTTGTTGTATAGCTGGCAATGTTTTCTTTTAGGTATTTATATTGAATAACTCCTCCATCATCAGGAGATGAATATGTGTAATTAATTTTATCAGAACCATCAGCAGATATAATTTTAGTTATATACCATGCTGAAGGAAATCTGACTTCGTTGGAGCCATAGCCAGAATATTCAATCCCATTTTCGCTACTAGTATTGTCCCCAAATACATATTTTGTACCATCGCCTGTAACAACAGTCCATTGCCTAATCTCGTTATAGGTAATAATCGGATCTTCAATGCGCAAGTTCTGTTCCGAGAATAGCACAATATTACCGTTTATATCAAAGTAAAACTTACCAGAATAGCCATTAAAATTAAATGAAAATTCATCTGGCTGCCCATCAATTTTATTGCTTGCAATTAGGTTTATATCACTATTCACAATGCCTACCCCGGGAACATCCCAGTTACCAAGAACACAATAATTATTGGTTAAAGGGGTTGAAAATTGATTTTGACTAAAAAAATTGTGGTACAAATAACTACCACTAGATCTTTCATCTGGTATTCCTTTTACAGTACGATTAATAACACCACCGTAATCGATAGACCAATTTAATCCTACCCATGTGGGAATATCATCTACTTTTACCCCTGAAGCATGGTACGACAGTGAAATTGGCACTGATAATTCTCTGGTTTTAATAGTATAAACAGGTAATGATATATTTGGAATACCTGTATAATTATTTGTGGGAATATCAACATTTTTTGTCATCCCGCTTGCTTCCGGTGAAGGTGGAATAACTTTGGGTAAGTCTTGTGCTAGCATTGTGTGAGAATAGATCAGCCCAATGATCGGTAGTAAAGCTATTCGTTTCATATAATTCTTCTTCAAAGTTTAATTTATTTTACTAAATGTTAATCTGATAATTGAAACCATTATTCTACAATCAACCATACTAGCAGATACTTCGACTAGCAATTAGTTCATGAGAGAATCTTGCTGGAATGAATCTAGTTCGAAAAGTTATCCTTACACTGCCATTAAATCCATATCTAGGATAAAAATCTTAAAATGAAATATTAAATATGCGTGCCTGTAACCTTTTTTTTAAAATTCATCTCCTTAAACAAAGTTAAGCAAAGAAGGCATATGTCCGACATGAGTTAAATATGAAAGATTAAGCTTATCAAAAAAATATGAACATATTGATGTTTAGACATTTGCATTCGATTGTTTAGATAATAGAATTTCTAACGATACTCATTTTCTACTCATTATCAGGTATGAAGGGATTTGGGTATTAATTGCAACATGAACCTCTCGGTGGATTTTACAATAGCCTCAATTTATAGGGAGGTTCAATTCTCAACCAAATATCTACTTAGCAAAAAACAAAGGCAGGTGCATAGCAATAAGTATTACCTCCATCATTACCCAACTATAAGTAATAAGAATTGGCCAGAGAACCTTATTCATTAAGAACATCAATTTTATTGGTTATAAAAGAGATAATTGTAGATAAATGGAAGGTTTTTACTTGCTTTTGTATTAAAGAGTAGGCCTTCTTTTCAATTTACTTGTGCGTCTTTTGACACAAACAGTGGGAGGAAAGGTTTTCATTAAAGACGAGTCGAGCGAAAATTATGATCCCTTGTTAAACCTCGGTTATGGAAATAATATACTGATAGTTGGGTTGTTGTCTTTGGCATTAATGAACGAATGAGCCTCAGTCTGCTTAATTTTTAGAATATAACTATGTTGAGTTTCTAAATTCTTCTATTCAAATATCGAAGTCTTTGCTGCCANNTATTATAATAATCTTGTCCGTAGTAATATTGGGCAAAAATGGTAACATCGTTTAGGAACGAAGGTTTAAATGTGATGGTGTATCGGAACACAAACCTTTTTGAATCAAATGTACTTATATCATCCATCTTGCCTGCAATATAGCCAATACGAATAGATTGATTTAGAAGAACATTATGGATTGTTGGATTCTTGCTTGTATTTCCAAATATTCGTAAGAGTTTTGATAGGTTTAATGTTGATTGAAAATCGGAGTTGAACCTTACCCTACCATATAGCGGTCTAAGTTCAGGTGCTTGAAAATAGTGGTAGAGTGCTGATATTTTGACATAGTTAATTACTGCTTTTGGAAATCTTCTATCGGGATGCGAAAGAAATACACCACCCTCGATTAGATTTGTTGAGAAATTTCCAGAATTGGTATTTATTGTTGTACTATCCTCGTTATAAAAGTAATCATCCTGCCCGTTAGAGTGGTGGCACCACGAAAAATAGGCAAATACATCTTCGCCTTTTTCTTTAGTTGATATTCTATAAAAAAAAGTTGCTCTTGGCATAAAAGACGGCGTTCGAATTGGTAGCGATTTTTCGTTATACATTCTTATCAAAAAACGTGGTGATAGTTCTATTCCCCATCGATTTGTTTTGTTGAGACTTAACATAAAGTAAGGTACAATATCCGCCTCGAAAACTAATGGCTCTAAATTTCCCATCCCACTTAGAGGACTAATATAGCTTGGTTCGCGAAACATGCTAAAGGTCCTTTCGAATGATGAAGAATCTTTTACTGATTCCTGCGACATAGCATTAATAGCTATTAGGGTAAAAATGGAAATTAGTATTAACCTATTCGAGAAGCGGATCATGACAAGTTTATTGTTTTATTCTTATGTAAACTGTTGATATGAGATATACTCATATGTGAAATTACTTTAAAACCAAAGGGTTTAAGCGAGTAGTTGTACTAAGTAAAGTTAATTAAAATATTCCTACCTTTGCAAGCATTAATAGAGTTAATAATCAAATGAAGAAAGACGATAAATGTTCGTTTTGTGGACGTAATAGGCGCGATGTGAACTTGCTTGTATCGGGTGTAGATGCTTTTATTTGCGATATGTGTGCCGAGCAGGCCAACCTCATCGTAAACGAGGAGTTGAAGAAAAAAGGTGAGTTTACGCTGAACAAGGGTAAACTCCAGAAGCCAGCAGAGATGAAGAAGTTCCTTGATCAATACGTTATAGGTCAGGATGAGGCGAAGAAGTACCTATCGGTTGCAGTTTACAATCACTATAAAAGGTTGATGCAGGTTAGCAATAATAACGATGATGATGTTGAGATTGAGAAATCAAATATCCTACTAGTTGGTCGTACCGGTACAGGAAAAACGCTTCTTGCAAGAACGATTGCAAGAATGCTTCATGTTCCTTTTGCTATTGTAGATGCAACAGTACTTACCGAGGCTGGTTACGTTGGCGAGGATGTTGAAACAATTCTTACTCGTCTTTTACAGGTTGCCGATTACAACGTTGAGGCTGCCGAAAAGGGCATTGTTTTTATTGATGAACTAGATAAGATTGCTCGCAAAGGCGATAACCCATCCATTACCCGTGATGTTTCAGGCGAAGGTGTTCAGCAAGCTTTGCTAAAGCTGCTTGAAGGCTCGATTGTAAACGTTCCGCCACAAGGAGGTCGTAAGCACCCTGAGCAAAAGATGATTGCTGTTGACACCAAAAATATTCTTTTCATTTGCGGTGGTGCATTTGAAGGTATTGAAAAGAAAATTGCTCAGCGCTTGAATACCCAGATTGTTGGCTATGGTGCAAGTAAAGAACGCCAAAACATTGATAAAGATAACCTTTTACAGTATATCGCTCCACAGGATTTGAGGATGTTTGGGCTAATCCCCGAAATTATTGGTAGGTTGCCAATTCTAACCTATCTAATGCCACTCGATCGTGATGCTTTAAGAAATATCCTCACCGAGCCAAAGAATGCTATCACAAAGCAGTATGTAAGGCTTTTTGAGTACGATAATATCAAACTTGAGATCAAGGATGAGGTGTTGGATTACATCGTTGATAAAGCCATTGAATTTAAGTTGGGTGCTCGTGGTTTACGTTCAATCTGCGAGGCAATTATGATCGATGCCATGTTCGAACTGCCCTCAGGAAAGGAACACGAGATGATTGTAACCCTTGATTATGCTCAAAAGAAATTAGAAAAAGCCAATATCAAAAGGCTAAAAGCGGCTTAGTCCTATTTGTGTCGAACTAGATTGATAAAAGTATATCCAAGCCCGTCGTCATTGGCGGGCTTTCCTTTTGTAAGGCTCTCAGTCGACCATTCCGATAAGTTTAGTTCAGGGAAAAAGGTGTCGCCCGCAAAACCAGCATGAACGCGAGTAAGGTAGATTTTATCGGTAATTGGCAATGCTTGTTTGTAAATCTCACCACCACCAATAATAAAAACTTCGCTATCGTTCTTGGCCAGTTCTAAAGCTTCCTCCAACGATTTTGCAACCAAACAGCCTTCAAACTGTATGTTCTCCTGACGAGAAATGATTATGTTCACTCGTCCTGGCAGTGGCTTACCAACACTTTCGTAGGTCTTACGACCCATTATGATATGATGCCCAGTAGTAAGGCTTTTGAATCTTTTCAAATCCTCTGAGATATGCCATAGCAGGTGATTATCGTACCCAATTGCACCATTCTCCGCCACTGCTACTATAATTGACTTTATCATAATTATTCTTTCTTGTTAACTTATAAACTTGTCTACTTATTAGCTTAAACAGCTATCGCCCCTTTAATATGAGGATGTGGATCGTAGCCTTCGAGTTTAAAATCATCAAACTTAAAATCGAAAATCGATTTAACATTTGGGTTTATTATCATCTTTGGCAAAGCCCTTGGTTCGCGTGTCATCTGAAGTTTAACCTGTTCAATATGATTTAAGTAGATATGAGCATCGCCAAAGGAGTGAATAAACTCACCAGGTTTTAGTCCAGTAACCTGAGCCACCATAAGAGTTAGGATTGCATAAGATGCAATATTGAATGGAACTCCAAGGAAAACATCAGCGCTACGCTGGTATAGCTGGCATGAGAGTTTTCCATCAGCCACATAAAACTGGAAAAGTGCATGACATGGTGGTAACGCCATATTCTCGATCTCACCAACATTCCACGCGCAAACCATATGACGTCTCGAATCAGGATTCTTTGTTATCGAATTTATTACCTGAGTTATCTGGTCGATGTGCCTTCCATCGGCGGTTGGCCATGAGCGCCACTGATAGCCATAAACAGGACCAAGGTCTCCGTTTGCATCGGCCCACTCGTTCCAAATTGATACTCCATTATCGTTGAGGTATTTTACGTTTGTGTCGCCATTTAAGAACCAAAGTAGCTCGTGAATAATGGATTTAAGGTGGAGTTTTTTAGTTGTAAGCAAAGGGAACCCTTCCGATAAATCGAAACGCATTTGGTAACCAAAAACGCTGATAGTACCTGTGCCCGTTCTATCGGTTTTCTCAACCCCTTTGGTCATAATATGATCAAGAAATTCAATGTATTGCTTCATTTTCTATCTATTCAAATGATTGCTTAAAGGTAATTTCATATGGCGAGAAAGCAAAAAAAATGGGTGGCTTGATATCAGAAATAGTTAACAAGTTAATAAGATGAAAAGTTTATAAGTAGTCAAGAGAGTAGTGATAAAAAATATGCCTGCTTTCAAACATAATGATTCTTTAATCAATAATTTTGAACAGTTGTTTTAGATAGTGTAACTTGAACATCAATTTAAAAGTATCATGTCTATTAAAATTTTTCATAACACTCGTTGTAAACACAGCCGTGCTGGGTTAGATTATCTGAAAAGCAAAACTTCGGATATTGAAGTAAGGGAGTATATTACCGATACTATTACACTTGATGAGCTTAAAGAGATATTTCTAAAATCGAACCTTAAGCCAATTCAGATTGTTCGTACTAATGAGGAGTACTATAAAACCTATTTAAGAGGGAAGAATTTCTCAAATGATGAGTGGATTAAAATACTTGCCGAAAATCCCAAAATAATTCAACGGCCTATCGTTGTTGGGAAGTATAAGGCTGTTATCGGAAATCCTCCGGAGGAGATTGATAAACTGTTTAAATAGATATTACATGCAACGCATCCTGCTTTTCTTCATCATTTCTGCTGTTACCTTTTCTTCATCAATGAGGCTAGGGTTTTCTCAAACGCAAAGCGAAGATTCAATTAAGAAGATTGAGAAGCAAGTGCTGAACTTGGTAAACAAATATCGGAGCATGAAGGACTTGCCCGCTTTGACCTATAATGATAATATCTACATTGAGGCAAAGAAGCATTCCCAGAATATGGCAGAAGGTAAAACTCCTTTTAGCCACGATGGTTTTGATGGTAGGTGGGATAGGTTGTTGAAATCTGTTAAAGGAAGTTCTATGGCCGAGAATGTAGCCATGGGGCAAGAAACAGCACAGGAAGCGCTCGATAGTTGGCTTAGTAGCAAAGGCCATCGCGAGAATATTGAGGGGAAGTTCAATCTAACAGCAATTGGAATTGCTCAAGGCGCAGATGGAGATCTTTATTTTACTCAAATTTTTTTGTTGAAATAATCACTAACAAATAGCCCTATGGCAGCACCCGATTTTAAATATCAAAAGCCTTTCCCGCTAGGGAAAGATGAAACGAATTACTATCTTTTAACTAAAGATTATGTTTCGGTTTCGCAGTTTGAGGGGAAGGAGATTCTAAAAGTAGAACCAGAGGGGTTAACCATGATTTCGAAAACTGCAATGCACGATTGCTCGTTCATGCTTCGAACTGAGCATTTAAAGCAGATGGCTGAGGTTTTGAACGATCCCGAGGCAAGCAAAAACGATAAATTTGTTTCGCTAGTGATGCTTCGTAATGCCGAAATATCGGCAAAGGGAATTCTTCCTTTCTGTCAGGATACTGGAACTGCAATTATAATTGGTAAAAAAGGGCAGAACGTTTGGACTGGTGCTGATGATGATGAGGCATTATCGCTTGGAGTTTACAAAACCTATACCGGTGATAACCTTCGATATTCCCAAACAATCCCGTTGGATATGTATAAGGAGAAGAACTCGGGAACAAACTTGCCAGCGCAGATTGATATTTATGCCACCAGTGGCAACGAGTATGAGTTTTTATTCATTGCAAAGGGAGGTGGTTCTGCAAACAAAACCTTCCTGTTTCAAGAGACAAAAGCGTTGCTTAACCCCGAAAATCTTGAGAAATATTTAGTTGAGAAGATGAAGATATTGGGAACTGCAGCTTGTCCTCCATACCATGTTGCCTTTGTAATTGGTGGAACATCAGCCGAAGCATGTATTAAAACTGTAAAGCTTGCATCTGCAAAGTATCTCGATAATCTTCCAACTCAAGGCAACGATTGGGGTCAAGCATTTCGCGATGTTGAATTGGAGAAACGAATTCTTGAGGCTGCCAAAGGCATTGGTCTTGGTGCACAATTCGGAGGTAAATATTTTGCGCTTGATGTACGAATCATTCGTTTGCCACGTCATGGAGCATCATAACCAGTTGGAGTGGGCGTTTCGTGTGCAGCCGATAGGAATATCAAAGCAAAAATTAATAAGGATGGCATTTGGGTCGAACGCCTAGAGATCAATCCGGGTCAATTTATCCCCGAGCAATACAGAAAGAGCGATGAGGGTGGAGCCGTTAATATCGACCTAAATAAACCAATGAAAGAGATTCTTGCTGAGCTATCGAAACATCCAGTTGGAACTCGATTATCGTTGAACGGAACTATAATTGTTGGTCGCGATATTGCTCATGCTAAGCTTAAAGAACGGTTGGATAAAGGAGAGGCATTACCTCAATACGTAAAAGATCATCCTATCTATTACGCTGGTCCAGCAAAAACCCCAACTGGTATGGCCTCAGGTTCATTTGGCCCAACTACAGCTGGGCGTATGGACTCATACGTTGATCTGTTCCAGTCCCTAGGCGGAAGTATGATTATGATTGCCAAGGGCAATAGGGGACAGGTAGTTGCTGATGCTTGTAAGAAATATGGAGGATTTTACCTTGGTAGTATTGGAGGCCCAGCGGCAATTCTTGCACAAGAGAATATCAAAAAGGTTGAATTGCTTGAGTATCCTGAATTGGGAATGGAGGCAATTTATAAGGTTGAAGTTGAGAATTTCCCTGCATTTATTCTAATTGATGATAAAGGGAACGATTTCTATAAACAAATAATTAAGTAAACTCACTCAAAAAGAATTAACCGCAAAGAAAACAAAGGGTTTCACAAAGGATGCAAAGCATTTTCAATTGAAAACTCTCTTTGCTCGCTTAGCATTTACTTTGTGTTCTTTGCGGTTAAGTTTTATTGCAAAATATTTTTCTTATCAATCAACCCATGATATTTTATTGAGTAGGTTGTTGTATAGTTAATGATTGTTGGTATTTCCATTTTTATTGTATCAATTTTCGATGTTGTGGCTTCCCAATTTTTGCCTTCTTTTATTAAAACGGGCTTACCATCAAAATTTATCGATAATCCTTCAGCATTTACCTCTTTGATGGTCAAATTGTACATCGAATAGGGGAGTTTTCCTATTGCATTAATTCGCATAGAGAGGCCTGTGCCCGCAGCACCTTTAAGGATTCGACCATTTCCAAGAATCACCCTAACAGTATCGAGCAAAAAGTTCTCTTTTCGGATTATTTCAAGTTTTTTTGTTTCGGTATCAAAGCGGTATGTTGGGCCGTCAATTCGGCGGCCATTTGGAGCATCTCCGCTTATTACCTTTCCATCTTGAGTTTGGATAAACTCAATAAAAGCAACTTGTTCGGCATTTATATAGTTCTTATTTACTTGTTGCTTGTTTACGCTACAACTAAAGGATAAAAGCACAACTAGCAATATTGAAAACATTCGGATTTGCTTTAGCATGATAATAATTGTTTGAGTCACGAAAGGTATTAAGAATAATTAGAATCTAAAATAAATAAAGGGTTGTATCTCCGACGATTTAAACTGGTAAACGATAAAAACGATAAGCAGCGTTGCAACTATTTTAAGTATCAAATTCGATTTAATGAAATATCCTCTATATCTCTCTTTAAACGATAAGGGAAGCCAATGGATTGCAAAGCCAATAATTATTAGCCCATAAATATTGTACTGACTTGTGATGTTAGATAATATTGAACTAGCCCCAAAACGATTAACCATTTGCGAGAGCATCTCAATTGCCTTATCGATACTTGATGAACGGAAGAATACCCACGATAAACAAACGACATTAAAGGTGATAAACCCAGCCAGAAAGGTTTTCCATGCGGGAGGGTTTAATTTTGGCGTTTTAAAAATTCTTGTCCAGAGTTTATGAATCACCAAGGAAACACCATGAATTCCACCCCAAATTACAAACCTGATGTTTGCGCCATGCCATAATCCACCGAGTAGCATGGTAATCATCAAATTGATATTTGCTCGAAATTTCCCCTTTTTGTTACCTCCCAAAGGGATGTAAAGGTAATCTCTTAGCCAAGAGGAAAGAGAGATGTGCCACCGCCTCCAGAAATCAGTAATGTTAATTGCTTTGTATGGTGAATTGAAGTTTATTGGGAGACGAAAACCAAGGAGTAATGCTACCCCAATGGCAATATCGGTATAGCCAGAGAAATCGCAGTAGATTTGGAGCGCATAGCCATAGGTGGCCATCAGATTCTCAAAACCCGAATAGCTGGTTGGACTATCAAATACCCTATCAACAAAGTTTATTGAGATAAAATCGGAAATAAGCATCTTCTTGATTAACCCGTTGAGAATTAGGAAATATGCATGATTAAACTCTTGCCATGACAAGCTATACTTTCGGTAGATTTGAGGAATAAACTCTGCGGCTCGAACAATTGGACCAGCAACAAGTTGAGGGAAGAATGAAACGTAAAAGCCAAAATCTAAAATATTTCTAACAGGCTCTAATTTCTTCCTGTAGATATCAACCGTATAGCTAATAGTTTGAAAGGTGTAAAATGAGATGCCAACAGGGAGAAGTATTGTTGATGTATCGAAATGAGAGCCAAATAAATTGTTTGTCCAAAACGATAGGTAGTTAACTACCTCAAAATTTGTTCCGAGCAAACTATTAATTG